>CAVYPI010000067.1:0-44445 GCA_963770125.1 uncultured Actinomycetota bacterium
AGAGATAACGGCGTCAATCCGGTCTTAAGGCTGGCGGACTAGTTCCATGATCGGGTATGGAGACCGACGAGCGCGCAACTGGACCGGGAATCGCAACGCAAACAGGTACGCCGTGCGGCGCTGGGAAGCGCGATCGGCACGACGATCGAGTGGTACGACTTCTTCCTTTACAACACGGCCGCCGCGCTGGTTTTCCCGCACGTGTTCTTTCCGGCTTCGAGCGCGTACGCGGGTGCGATGCAGTCCTTTGCAACCTATGCAGTCGGGTTCGCCGCGCGCCCGGTCGGGGCCGCGATCTTCGGGCACTGGGGCGACCGGATCGGGCGCAAGACCACGCTGATCATCACGCTGCTGGTCATGGGCATCGCCTCGGCCGTCGTCGGCATCCTGCCCGGGACCGCGTCGATCGGGTTCGCCGCGCCGCTGATCCTGGTGATACTGCGGCTCGTGCAGGGTATGTGCGATCGGCGGCGAGTGGAGTGGGTGCGGTGCTGCTGGCCATGGAGTGGGGAGACCAGGGACAAGCGTGGGCTGCTCGCCAGTTCGGCGCAGATCGGCGTCCCGGTCGGGCTGGTGCTCGGAACCGGCGCCATGACGCTGCTTTCCGCAACCTTGTCGCCCGAGGCCTTCAACACCTGGGGCTGCGGGTGCCGTTCCTGGCCAGCCTGATCCTGGTGGCCGTCGGCCTGGCGATCCGGCTGAAGATTCTCGAGACGCCGATGTTCGCCAGGGTGCTGGCCGAAGGGAAAACCGCGAGCACCCCGGTGATAGACGCGATCCGGCAGCACTGGCGGGAGATTCTGCTCTCGGCGGGTGCGCGGTTCAGCGAGCAGATGCCGTTTTACCTGTACACCACCTTCGTGCTGACCTACGTCGTGTCGCGGCACGGGTACAGCAAGACGTTTGTGCTCACCGCGGTCTTTGCAGGCGCACTGCTCGAACTCGTGGCGATCCCGTGGTTCTCGCACCTGTCCGACCGGTACGGCCGCAAACGGGTCTATCTCACCGGAGCGATCTTGACCGGGGTTATCGCCTTCCCGTACTTCGCCGTGTTGAATCACGGCGGCTATGCGCTGATCTTCATCGCGATCGTGTTGTCCTTGGTACTGCACGCCATGCAGTACGGCCCACAGGCCGCGCTGATCGGCGAAAGCTTCCCGACCCACCTGCGCTACGGTGGCGCAGGCATCGGTTACCAGCTGGCATCGGTCTTCGCAGGCGGCCCCGCGCCCTTACTCGCGACCTGGCTACTGCACGAAACCGGTACGCCCTACTCGATTTCCGTGTACATCATCGTCGCCGCGGTTGTCACGGTGGCGTGCGTTCTGGCGCTGCCAGACCGATCCCGCGCGAACATCGACGACGCGGCCGTCTACAGCCGTGCCTAAAAGGACGACCCGACCAAAGAACTCAGCGGCACTTACGCCCGAACCCTGAGATTACGACGGTGCCGGGCCAACGAGTAGCTGCCGAAACACAGGTCCGGCCCAGCTGCTGAGTTCTTCGCGACTGAGGGTGGCGATTGGCGGATTGGCGAGTACGGATCTGGTCATCGCAAGCCCGATGACGAATGCATCCGTCAACGCGATCCGCTGCCGGGAATTGTCTGGGGTGGCGGTGCGCAACGTCGGCGCTACATACGTGGCAAGCGTCTGGTTCAGCGTGTCCGCTGCGATCCGGCTCGTCCCCGCCGCGCGCAACAGCGCCAAGAAGCTGTGGTCGTCCTCCCACACCGCGAAGTACCGCGGCAACAACATGCTCGCGATGTCGTCCGGGTCTGCGCCCGACAGGTCTGGCAGATCGATCCTGAACTCCGTAGCTGTCGCGAACAGATCCTGCTTGCTGCCGAAGTAACGACTCACCAGCGCTGCATCGACACCGACATCCGCCGCGATAGCGCGCAGGGTAGTGGGTTCGAAACCTTCCGTTGCGAAGCGGCGACGCGCGGCGGACAGGATGTCGGCGCGCGTCTGGGCGGCATTGCGGGGCCGTTGTGTATCCATTCTCAAACTCTATGTCGTCCGCTGTTGACTTGTCGTCACGGCGGGCGTACGTTCCTAAGTCATCAACGGATGACAAAAGTCATCGACGGATGATTTAGCTGGTTCGGAGGGCGGGTGGTCCCGTGGCTGGCGGCATTGGACGGTCTAGCGCAGAGGCGCCGCGGACTCTGGTCGGCGAGCCGACCCCTCAGGCACGCGGTGACGTGCTGCACCGCATCGCACAACTAGCCATCGGGGCGCCGCGGCGAATGCTCGCCGTGGCGGCACTGGTGGCGGTTGCGGCGGGCATCTTCGGCGTGCCGGTGGCAAAGAGCCTGTGCGCCTGCGGATTCGAGGACCCGTCGTCGGAGTCGGCCAAGGCGAAGGAACTGCTGACGGACAAGTTCGACAAGGGCGACGTGCAGATGGTGATCGTCGTTTCTGCTCCGGACGGCGCCGACGGCGGTGCGGCGCGTGCGGTGGGTACCGAACTGGTCGACGACCTGATGCGCTCGCCGCGCGTCGTGTCGGTGACGTCGCTGTGGACCGCGCCGGCTCCCGAGCGGGCGGCGTTGGTCAGCAGTGACGGAAGGTCCGGGCTCATCGTCGCCGAGATCGCAGGCAATGAGAACAAGACGCAGGAATATGCGAAGGACCTGTCCGACCGGCTCCTGCACGACAGAGCTGGCGTGACGGTACGCGCGGGCGGCGAGGCGATGGTGAACGTCGAGATCACTGAGCAGTCGCAGCGCGACTTGCTGCTGATGGAGTCACTGGCGATCCCGATAAGTTTCCTCGTGCTCGTCTGGATATTCGGCGGAGCGCTTGCGGCAGCGGTACCGCTTGCCGTCGGCGGCATTGCGATTCTCGGTGCGCTCGCCGTGCTGCGCGGTGTCACCTACTTCACGCACGTCTCGATCTTTGCGCTGAACCTCAGCGCAGCAATGGGTTTGGCCCTTGCCATCGACTACACGTTGCTGATCATCAGCCGGTACCGCGACGAGCTGGCAGACGGTGCCAGCCGCGACGACGCACTGGTTCAGACCATGGCGACGGCAGGCCGCACCGTACTGTTCTCGGCCACGATCGTGGCCCTGTCGATGGCCGTGATGGCGGTGTTCCCGATGGCGTTCCTCAAGTCGTTCGCTTACGCGGGAGTGGCCACCGTCGCGTTCGCCGCACTGGCCGCACTGTTCGTCACACCGGCGTCTCTGGTGCTACTCGGGGATCGGCTGCAGGCGTGGGACATTCGCCGACTGTTCAGCCGCCACCACGGCTTGCACCGAGAGCCTGAGCAGCCGCTCCTCTATCGCTGGACGAAGATGGTCATGCGGCGCGCTCTCCCCGCTGGGTTTGCCGTCGTCGCGCTGCTCCTGCTGCTCGGTGCCCCGTTCCTCGGGGTGAAGTGGGGATTCCCCGACGACCGGGTATTGCCGACGACTGCGTCGGCACACCAGGTCGGTGATGAGATGCGCACCGAGTTCCCGGACGACTCCGCCACCGCGGTGGCCATCGTGGTGCCCGATGCGAGTGGTCTAACTGAAGCCGAGATCAACCGGTACACAACCGATCTGGCTGACGTGCCCGACGTCGCAGGGGTGCCGCCGGTCCAGGTTGTCGGCGGCAGCGCGTACCTGATGGTGCGCAGCACCGCGCCGCTGTTCTCGCAGTCCTCCGAGGCCCAGCTCGACGCCCTTCACGCAGTCCAGGCTCCCGGTGGGCGCGAAGTACTGTTCGCGGGCACCGCGCAGGTCAACCGGGATAGCGTCGACGCCATCACGTCGCGGTTGCCTGTGGTGCTCGGACTGATCGCGGTGATCATGTTCGCGGTGCTGTTCCTGCTCACCGGCAGCGTGATGATCCCGCTGAAGGCGTTGGCGCTGAACATGCTATCGCTGTCGGCCGCCTTCGGCGCGATGGTGTGGATCTTTCAGGACGGGCACCTCGGTGGACTCGGCACGACGGCCACCGGAATCCTCGTCGCCAACATCCCCGTCCTCTTGTTCTGCATCGCCTTCGGCCTCTCGATGGACTACGAGGTCTTCCTGGTCTCGCGCATACACGAGTTCTGGGAGAAGTCGGCGCAGACCCGCGCGGACGGGACCTCTCTGGCTCCTCACGTGCGCAACGACGAGAGTGTCGCGCTAGGCATCGCGCGCACCGGCCGGGTGGTCACGGCGGCAGCGGTGGTCATGTCCATCTCGTTCGCGGCGCTGATCGCCGCACAAGTGTCGTTCATGCGGATGTTCGGTCTCGGCCTGACACTCGCGATCCTGGTCGACGCCACCATGGTGCGGATGGTGCTGCTCCCTGCGTTCATGCACGTGATGGGCGAGTGGAACTGGTGGGCGCCCAGGTGGATGACCAAGCTGCACAACCGGATCGGCATCAAAGACCGTATCGACTCGGAGTGGCCAATGGCGCTCGCTCCCAGTGCAATTGAAGAAAAGGGTCTGTCGACTAGCAGGAGGAGTGTGTCATGACTGTGATTGCAGCCGTGCGCGGAGAAGTACCAGAGCGCCGCTATACCCAGGCCGAGGTGACCGAAGCGCTTCTGGCGATGCCTGGCTATTCGGAGCACGAGGACTTCGTCCGCGCCGTGCATCAGAGCGCCAAGGTCGAGAGCAGGCACATGGTTTTGCCGCTCGAGGACTACGCCGCGCTCACCGACTTCGGCGCCGCCAACGACGTATTCATCCGGCACGCGGTGGAACTGGGCTGTGCGGCGGTCGCCGGCGCGCTCGAGGACGCCGGTCTGGAGCCGTCGGACGTCGACCTGATCATAACGACCACCGTCACGGGGCTCGCCGTTCCGACGCTGGACGCCCGGATTGCCGGCCGACTCGGCTTGCGGCCCGACGTCCGCCGGGTGCCGTTGTTCGGCCTCGGCTGCGTCGCCGGCGCAGCCGGGACGGCGAGGCTGCACGACTACCTGCGCGGTGCACCGGACGACGTCGCCGTGCTGCTGGCCGTTGAACTGTGCTGGCTGGTCCCGAAGACCGATCCGTCGATGGCGACGCTCGTGGGCAGTGCCCTGTTCGGTGACGGCGCCGCGGCCGTGGTGGCCGTCGGGGATCATCGCGCCGAGGAGATCGGGGCGTGCGAACCCGAGGTGCTCGACTCGCGAAGTCACCTCTACCCGGACTCGCTACGCACGATGGGCTGGGACGTGGGCTCGAGCGGGTTCCGGCTGGTGCTGTCACCCGATGTGCCCGCCGTCGTCGAACGCTACCTGGCCGACGACGTCACGGAATTCCTTGCCTCCCATGGCCTCGAGCTCGGTGACATCGGCGCGTGGGTCAGCCACCCCGGCGGCCCGAAGGTGATCGAGGCCATCACCGCGACCCTGGGCCTTTCCGACGACGCACTCGAACTGACCTGGCGTTCGCTCGCCGAGGTGGGCAATCTGTCGTCGGCGTCGGTGCTGCACGTGCTGCGCGACACCATGGCCAAGCGACCGCCTGCGGGCAGCCCTGGCGTGATGATGGCGATGGGCCCGGGGTTCTGCTCGGAGCTCGTGCTGCTGCGCTGGCGTTGAGCAGCGGCTGATCCGATGCTCTGGTACTCACTGCTGATCGCCGCGATCGCTGCCGAGCGGATCGCCGAACTCGTTGTCTCCAAACGCAACTGGGTGTGGAGCCGGGAGCAGGGCGGCTTCGAGTTCGGCGGCGGTCACTATTCCGCGATGGTCGTGCTGCACGTCGGTCTGCTCATGGGATGTGTTCTGGAACCGGTACTCGCCGACCGCCCATTCATCCCCGGACTGGGCTGGCCGATGTTGGTCGTCGTCATCGCCGCGCAGGGCTTGCGGTGGTGGTGCATCAGCACGCTCGGGCACCAGTGGAACACCCGCGTCGTGGTCATCCCAGGTGCGCCGCGCGTCACCGGCGGGCCCTACCGGATGATTCCGCACCCCAATTACGTGGCTGTGGTCGTCGAGGGAATCGCGTTGCCGTTGGTGCACTCGGCGTGGTTCACGGCACTGGTCTTCACGGTGTGCAACGCCGCACTTCTGCGCACGCGGATCAAGGTCGAGAACTCCGCCCTAGCGGGCCTGGCGTGATCGACCTGCTGGTCGCCGGTGGGGGTCCCGCGGGACTGGCCACCGCACTGTACGGCGCGAAGGCCGGGCTGGACGTCGCCGTCGTCGAGCGCCGACACGGCGTGTTGGACAAGGCGTGCGGTGAAGGCATGATGCCTCATACCCTCGAGCACCTGGACCGGCTCGGCATCAGCGCGCAGGGCAGACCGCTCCGCGGCATCACCTACGTCGCAGGCGAGCGGCGGGTCGATGCGGTGTTCCGGGCGGGCGTCGGCCGCGGCGTGCGTCGCACGGTCCTGCACGCCGCGTTGTGGCAGGCTGCCGAAGCAGCCGGGGTGAAGTTGGTCCACGGCGAGCTCAGCGAGGTCACCCAGGACGCGGAATCGGTCTGTGCCGGCGGTTTTCGGGCCCGTTACCTCGCGGCGGCCGACGGGTTGCACTCACCGATCCGGAAGTCGCTGGGGCTGTCCCAACCGTGTGCCGGGCCCCGCCGCTGGGGCATCCGCCGACACGTTCAGGTCGCGCCGTGGACCGATTCCGTCGAAGTTCACTGGGCGCCCGGCGTGGAGGCATACGTGACGCCGGTCGCCGACGACTGCGTCGGGATCGCCATCCTCACCTCCGAACGCGGCGGATTCGACCGTCACTTCGAGGCGTTCGATGAGCTTCGAAACCGGGCGCACGGTCACCCCCACGGCCAGGACCGGGCGGCGGGCCCGCTCCGACAGAAGGCCCGCAGCCGCGCGGCGGGCCGTGTGCTGCTCGTCGGCGACGCCGCCGGCTACATCGACGCACTGACCGGGGAGGGCATGGGACTGGCGTTCGGCGCCGCCGACCTCCTTGTCGACTGCGTAATCCACGACCGGCCCGGCGAGTACGACCGCCGGTGGCGCCAGATGACGCGGCGCTATCGAGCACTGACAGCGGCGCTGCTTCAGGCGAGCGCACACGCACCGCTGCGCGCAGGCATCGTCCCGGCCGCGCAGACGTTGCCCTTTCTCTTCACCAGGCTCGTCAATCTGCTTGCACGATAAGGACTTCCCTCCGTGGCCTATGCGCGGCAGGCGGCGATACAAGCGCATTCCCCAATCGGGTTCGTCTCAGTCCCGGTCATGATCGCAGGCCGATTCTCGCGCACGGTCACACGGCGTCCCACTCGACGCGAAGGGCGCGCGGACCCCGAAGTATCACGCCCGTGATGCGTGGTTCTTCGACAAGGCGAAGGTTAGGCAACCGGCGCAGCAGCACTTCGAGCGCGACGGTCATCTCGCCGCGGGCAAGCGACGCCCCGAGACAGAGGTGACGACCGCGCCCGAATGCGATGTGGTTCGTTGGGCGCCGGTCGAGGTCCCACCGATCGGGGTCGGGGAAGACGCAGGGATCGCGGTTGGCCACCGGTAGAAACAACCGCACCATCTGTCGGGCGGGGATTTCGACGCCGGGCATGACCACGTCTTGCAGGGTGACTCGCGGTTCCGTTCCGACCGACGCTTCCCACCGGAGTGTTTCCTCGACCGCCCATGCCCTTTCGCTCTCGTCGGCGAGCAGGCGCTCGTGCACCTCGGGGTTTTGCAGGACGCCGTACATGAGGCTGCCGAAGCTGAGCCAGGTGGTGTCTACGCCCGCGGGAAACAGCAGGCGCAGGAAGCTGACGACCTCTTCTTCGCTGAGGTGCTCGCCTTCCACCTCCTCGGTCACGAGTGTCGACACCAGGTCGTCGCCGGGGTGCGCGCGGCGCTCCTCGAGAAGCGGTGTGACGTATTCGCTGAATTCCGCATAGGCACGAAGCGCGGCTTCTGCGTCACCCATGATGGCTTCTGCCTCACCCATGATGTCGAGCATCGCGACGGCCCACGATGTCATCTTCTCTTCGTCGTCGGGTGGAATCCCGAGGAGGCGGTTCGTGATTCGCATCGGATACTTCGTCGCGAAGGCATCCATCAGATCCACCGTCCCGAGGTCCGCGAACTCGTCCACCAGCTCCTCGGCGATCGGCCGGAAGATCGGCTCGACGTAGCGGGGAATGGTCCCCGGCGAAACGCAGGCGACACGAGGGCGCGCTTCCCGGCGTGTTCATGTCCGTCGTAGCCCTGAATGTTCGGCCCCATGAACGGGAATGTCGCTGGCCAAAATACCTCGGAGTTCGAAAACCGTGTTTCGTCGGACACCGCCTCAAGCGCGTCTGCGTAGCGCAGCAGCACAAAGCCGTTGCTGGGGCCGAACCGAAGCACAACCACGCCCTTCTCGGCGCGCATGGCAGCGAGGCGCGCGTGATAGTCGGGTATCTCGTCGGTGTTGGCGATGTTGTAGTCGATGTCGTCGTCCACTTGCGCATCGGGCGATGCGTCGGCGAACGGCAAAGAGTCGGTCATCGTTGCCTTCAACTTTCCTTCAGCCAGCAAGGGTTGTGCAGTCGCACAAACTTCATTCAAGCCGGTGTCTAACACAGCGGCAGCGCGCTGATGCCATCAATATCCCTATCAATGACTATCGCTGTACATTTCGATTCGAACGACACTGTGTGCGACATTGAAGCCAGCGTCGCCTGGTCCAGAGGCCGTTTCGCGCGGACCGAGTGTCGATGAAATTCCCCCACTACGAACGGGAGGACTCCGGCTACGCCACACTGGGACCCTGACAACATCCAGCTGGAGCTCTTTACGGTCTGCTGACGCCGCGTTTGGCCGAATGCGGAAGGGCTCAGGCCTGAATGCGCTTAGGCTGCAGGCTATGCCGATCGACCGTGCCGCGCTCGTTGCCGGCAGCATCCGACTCGCCTCGGGCATTTCGTTCCTCGTCGACCCCGTTCGCGCGAACCGACTCTGGGGAGATCCCGGCGAGCCGGGGGCGACGGCGCGACTGCTGTTGCGGTCGATGGGCTATCGCGACGCACTGATCGGCGGCCTGCTCGCAACTGCAGCGCTGCGTGGCCGGGACACCCGAGGCTGGTTCCTTGCGTCCGGCGGCGCGGACGCCGCCGACCTGCTCGGCGGAATGAGCGTCCACCACGACATGAAGCGCTCGCAACGGCTCATTGGCCTCGGCGGCGCGGTCATCGGTATCGGCGTCGGGCTCTGGGGCGCGGCGCGCCGAAGCCCGCGGGCAGGCGAGATCCCGCCAAGCTGAGGCAAAGCAGGCGCCAGTGCCCGCTGGCCTGGATTCTTCTCTGCCAACGTCTCAAGCCGTAATCCTCGCTATCAGGCTCTGGCTGTGTTCTCGAGGATGATCTCGCACGCGGCCTCGTAAAAGGCACTGATCAGCGTGGAGAAGGAGAGCTGGAAGGGATAGATCATGTGCACGTCCAGCGGCTCCAGCTTCCACTCTGGCAGGACGGGCACGATGCTGCCCTCGCGCAGTTCGGTGGTGCAGATGATCTGAGTGGGCATGGCGCCGATGCCGAGCCCGTGCAGGATGTACTGCTTGCACAGTTGGAAGTTGTTGGCGCGCGCCCGGACTTGAGGCGACAGCTCGTATCTCCGTTTTTGCTTGGCCACTGTGAGCTTGCGCGGGCCGCCGAAGCCGAAGTCGATGAACGGCAGGGTGTCAATCTGCGCCGGATCGGTGATCGGCTCAGACAGCTGCTGCACGAAGTCGCGTGACGCGCACAGGAACAGCGCGAGGCTGAATACCTTTCGTGCGATCAACGTCGAATCCTGCAGCGGCCCGGTTCCGAATACCACGTCGAACCCGTTCCTGATCGGGTCGACCATGTTGTCCACCAACCGGATGTCCAATCGCGAGTTGGGATAGCGCTGCAGGAAGGCGGCGCCGACCCGGGACGCGTAGTCGATGCCGACAAAGACCGGTATCGCGACCCGCAGCTCACCCTGCGGCTCCTGCTTGCTGCCTTCCACCAGAGCGCGAACGCCGTTGGCCTCGGCCAGGATGTTCACCGCGTGGCCGTAGACCTGCTCACCGAGATCGGTGACTGTCAGCTGATGCGTGTTCTTCCGGAGCAGTTTGATGCCGAGGTCGGATTCCAGCTTCGTCAGCTTGCGGCTCACGGTGGATTTCGGCATGCCGAGCACCGCCGCCGCTTTCGACAGGCTGCGGCTTTCCACCACCTTGCCGAATACCAGCAGGGCATCGAGGTCGAAGGGCAGATTCTGTTCCATGGGTGGTGTTCCAAATATGCAACAGGCTGTTGAAGTTTTGCGGCTGTTTTGACTATTTCAGCAACTGTTACCGTCGGCCCGGATGTAGTCGAGGCCGATGTGGAGGAGGGCCTCATGGGTCAAGAAACGCTGGTCACCAAGCCCGCCAGTGGACATTGGACCGATGCGTATCCCGAACTCGGCCGCGGACCGGTGTCGCTCGAAGACTGCGTTTCGCAGGAGTTCTACGAGAAGGAACGCGAGCACGTCTTCAAGACGACCTGGCTCTATGTGGGCCGGGTCGAGCGGGTGCCGAAGTCCGGCAGCTACTTCACCCGCGAACTGAAGTTCCTCAACACTTCGATCATCATCGTCCGCGGGAAGGACGATGTGATCCGCGCCTTCCACAACATCTGCCCCCACCGGGGCAACAAGATGCTGTGGCAGGACGACCCCTTCCAGGAGGTGCAGGGCCGCGCGCCGCTGCTCTACTGCCGCTTCCACGGCTGGCGCTACAACCTGGACGGCTCGCTGCACTCATCCACCCGCAAGGATCTGCTGCTCGACTTCGACGCAGGCAGCTGCCGCGCGCCGCCGGTTCAATGCGAGGTGTGGGAAGGTTTCATCTTCATCAACCTCAACCCCCACAACACCGAGCCGTTGCGCTCGTTCCTCGGCGAGCTTGCGCACGGCATCGAGGGCTATCCCTTCGAGGGACCACACCAGGTCTATCAGTTCAAGACCGAGTTGCAGTGCAACTGGAAGATCTTCGTCGACGGCTTCGCGGAGAGCTACCACGGCCCCTATCTCCATGCCTCATCGTTCGGCAACCTCACGGCGGAGGCCAAGGAGGCGCTGGACAAGCCGAATCCCTTTACCGATGCGTTGGCCTACCAGCTCAAGGGTCCGCATCGCATGTTCTCCTTCGCCGGCGAGCCTTCGCGAAAGACGCCGTATTCCAAGCCCATCGAGTGCGTGATGGAGGCCAGCGCGGCCGGCCCCTGGAACAAGCGCACCGATCGCGGGCCCATGCCGCCGGGTCTCAATCCGACGCGCGCGGAGAATTACGGCTTCGACTCGTTCCAGTTCTTTCCCAACTTCGTGCTGATCTTCGGTTCATCCGGCTTCTCTACTCACACGCACTGGCCCACCGGGCCGCACTCCCACATCTTCGAAGTGGAGATGTTCTATGCGCCCCCGAAGACACACAAGGAACGGCTCGGGCAGGAGCTGACCGTGACCTTCCTCAACGACATCATCCTGGAAGACGCCAGTCCGTCGGAAGGCTTGCAGGCGATGCTGAACAGTGGCGCCCTCACGCATTTCACGATGAATGACGAGGAGATACTGCTGCGTCATCTGCACAAGGTGGTGGGCGACTACGTCGAGGCGGGCGAAAAGGAAAGGGCGGGCCACCGATGAGCGCTTGCGCGAAGAGACGAGCACTATGAACGGGCTGCTGCCGCCTGAATTTTCGCAACTTGAACATTTGGTCCCCGAATGGGCGATCGAGGACGGGCACTAGCGCTATGTGAAGCGCGTGAACAGCTCCATGGACGAGATCCAAGCGTTCTACAACGAGATGTTTTCTCATGCCGAGGCTGCACTGGCCTTCATCGACGAATTCGACTACTCCGAACCGCTGCCGCAGGAGGCGGCGAATCTACGCAACCTGCTCTACTCGCTGATCACGGTGTCACTGGCGGTAGAGCTGTGGAAGCAACCGCGCGTGAAGCATTCGGCCAATACCATTCTCACAAGAGTGAGTTGATTCGCCATGGGACTTACATCTGCGGAACTCGACGTCGTCGACCTCGCTCCGAGAATCGGTAGCGAGATCAGGACCAACCTCACCACGCTGTTGAGCGGCCATGAAGCCGAAAAGATCCGCGCCACACTAGAACAGCGTGGAGTGGTCTTCTTTCGCGGGTTGGACATCAGTGACGAGCAGCAGGTCGCCATCGCCAAGACTCTCGGCACCATCGTGCAGAACGAGGGGGAGGCCGGGATCTACAAGATCTCGCTGGACAAGAACGTGAATCAGCGCGCCGAGTATCTGAAGGGCTCGTTGTTCTGGCATTTCGACGGTTCGCTGCAGCCCTATCCGAATCTCGCCACCCTGCTGCGGGCCATGAAGCTGTCGGAAACCGGGGGAGAGACGGAGTTCTGCAACACCTACGCGGCATACGACGACTTACCGCAAGCCGACAAAGAGGCCATCGCGGATCTTCGAGTGGTACACAGTGCCGAGCGGTCGCAGTACTACGTGACACCGGAGATGAGCTACGACGAGATCACGTTCTGGCAGAAATCTCCCACGAAGTCGTGCCCGATGGTGTGGACGCATCGGTCCCGGCGCAAGTCGTTGCTGCTCGGCGCCACGGCAGATTACGTGATCGGATTGCCGGTAGAGGAAAGCCGCGCACTGCTTGCGCGCCTTCGCGATTGGGCCACGCAGCCGCAGTACCTCTATCGGCATGTGTGGGAAGTCGGCGACCTGCTCATCTGGGATAACACCGGCACCATGCACCGGGCGCTGCCGTATCCGGTCGACAGCGGCCGTCTCATGCACCGCACGATCCTGGCGGGGGAAGAGCCCCTGCAGTGAAACTTGGCATCGCCACGCCGGTCGTCACCAATGTCGCCGGCGCTGCCCTGACGTGGGAGAAGAACGCCACGGTCGAAGAAATCGGCCGCGTCGCCCAGGCGGCGGATCGGCTCGGCTACCACCATCTGACGTGTAGCGAGCACATCGGTATCCCCGCGGCCGAGGCCGGCCGGCGCGGCGCCCGGTACTGGGATCCCCTTGCCACGTTGGGCTATGCGTCTGCCCGGACCAAGCAGATCCGGCTCGCGACCCTGACCCTGGTGCTTGGGTATCACCATCCGCTGGCAATCGTAAAGCGTTACGGCACACTAGATCACGTCAGCGGCAGTCGGGTAATCCTTGGCGTTGGAGTCGGTTCGCTCAAGGAGGAGTTCGACCTTCTCGGCGCACCGTTTGACGACCGAGGTGCTCGTGCCGACGACGCGTTGCGGGCGCTGCGGGCAGCACTGGCAACCAACGAGCCGGCGTATGACGGTGAGTTCTATTCGTTTGGCGGGCTGACCGTCGACCCCTGCGCCTTGCAGCCGCACATGCCGATCTGGATCGGCGGCCGTACCAAACGCTCCTTGCGTCGCGCGCTCACTCTCGCCGACGGCTGGTGTCCGTTCAATGTGCCGATCGCCACTGCGGCCGAATGGTTGCAGGTCCGCGACGTGCCCCCAGGCTTCGAGGTGGTGCTGCCGGCGGACCGGCCGCTTGATCCGGTGAACAACCCACAGGCGACGGTAGACACGCTGCACACTATGGCGGCGGGCGGCATAACGATACTGTCCGCCAGGTTCATTCATCACTCGCTCGAGCACTATCTCGAGCAGATCCACGCGCTCGCTGAGCTGCATGGCAGAGAGGGAGGGCAGACGACGTGACACGTGATTCCAGCCAGGACGACGGGGCGGGGCAACCACTTCTGCTTCCTCTGACCGAAGGTGACTGGGAGCTGCCTCTGCGGCTACGCGAATTGGCAGTGCTTCGGCTCGCTCACGCTCGGCGCTCTGCGTTCTTCTAGGGTGAGCATGTCAGGGTCGCCACTGCCGGTGGCAATGGAACTCATCTTCGTCGTCGGGACGTACTCGATGTTGGCAATGGCCTGCGACACTTGGGCCCTCGCGCCACCACCTGGCATGCGATATTGCCCGACCGGATCGAACGCTGATGGTCTTCTAGGCCAACGCCGCCAGGGATTTTTGGTCCTCGTCGGCGAAGGTGTCCTCCAGCTGCAACGGCGAGTAGTCGACGTCGATTTCGGCCAGTGGGCGCCCCCGCGCGCTACTGATCGTTCCGAACCGTCGCATCCCCTTGTCGGCGGCGTAGTGCTGGAACTCCTCCATGCTCAGGTCGAAGGGGACCTCGTCGTAGAGGGCAAAGCCATCTTCGGTGTTCTGCAGCGCCAGCGGAATGAGCTCGTTCATACGTGTTTCGAACACAGCCCAATTGGCGTCGTCGGCGGCGACGTGGCGCCGACAGGTGAAGGTGCCCCACGCCATGTGGCGTCGCTCGTCGTCACCGATGCGCTGGACCAGTTCCTGCATACCGGGAAGAATGCCACGGTCCACGCAAATCCGGTGCCACGCATAGTATCCCGTCAGGGCCATCATGCCTTCGATGACGTGGTTGTACGTCACCGACGCGCGTATCTGAGCGGCCGGCGAGGGATCCGTCGACAGGGCATCGAGTGAGTCCGGGAGTTCTTCGTAGAACATCTTCCGGTAGGAGGGAAGGTCGTCGAGGTAGCCCTGTAAGTCGTCAGTCATTCCGACGGCGTCGAGCCACATGCGGAACACCTGGGTGTGTTTGGCTTCCTCGAACGCGAACTGCGTCAGGTACATCTCGTCGCCGAGCCGCCCCTCGGCCCGCATCGCCGCCATGAAGGGCTGGATGTCCTGGGTGACCGCTTCCTCGCCGGCGATGAACTCGGCGCAGAGCCGAGCGGCCCAGTCGCGCTCGAGGTCGGTCAGCGCCTCCCAGTCGGCCCGGTCGCGGGAAAAGTCGATATCGGCCGGATTCCAGAACTTGGCGTTGCCTCCGGCGAAAAGCTTCAACGGCAGGCTGTCCCAGTTCAGGCCGCCCGTGGCGAGCGAGTGTGAACGTGTCCTTGTCATGGAATTGACCTCCTCAGATCATGCGGTGGTTGGTGTCATGCGCGGCGTTTTGGCGAATGCGTCCGTCAGCACTGCGACAAGCCTGCGCACTGCCAAAGCGGGCTGCTCGGGTGTGGGCTCGTCGAGGCCGAGAATCGGATCCATTCCACGTACATAGGGCGCCAGCGCCAGGTGCGGAAAGATCAGCAACAGCAGCGACAACAACGCGTCGGTATCGGCGTCCGCGCGCAGGTCGCCACGCTCGTGCGCGGCGCGTACGAGTGGCCGCAAGACCTCCAAGTAGTGGCGGTGAATGACGGTCCGCACACTGATGCGCGCGTCGGTGTCGACCTCCAAAGTCGCCGCGGCATGAAGCGAGCGTTCCCGCGGATGATCGGCGAAGTAGGCGACCCAGGAGTCCAGGAGGTCGGTCAGAAACTCGAAGAATGGTCGGCCGGCGTCGAGCTCGAGGATGCAGGCCTCCATGTAGGCACGCACCCGCTGACTGCCGACGTCGGCGATGAACGCGTAGAGGTCGCGCTTGTCCGCGAAGTATTGGAACAGGCTTCCCTTGGCAACTCCTGCGCGCCGGGCGATGACGTTCAGGCTGCCTTGTGAGAACCCGTGCGCTCCGAACTCGGCCTCCGCGGCTTCCACCACCGCTGCACGACGAATCGGATCGAGGCGAGCCCACGTGACCGTCGGCATAGGCCCCTCCTTGCGCGGTATGACCACTGGTCATATTCACTGGTCATATTACTGTGAGCCACCCCGGGGTCAAGGGCGAAGATGGGACGACGTCGGTGGGCCGCGTTCGGCGGCGGGTGCGGCGTCGGGATCGGTGATGGTGGTCATCAACCGGTAGGTGCGCTCGTCGGCGTCGGTATCGCCGGGCGCCAACACGTATTCGACGACTCGGACGTCGATACCGTCGGCGTGGTTGCGCCTGGCCTTGGTCCCCGGATAGATGCGAGAAGCGAAAGAGCCGTCGCTGTACCGCTTTTCGACAGGCAACACCGCGTTGGACTTGATCCGCCACAGCAGATCCGCACCGGTGGCGCGAGCCTTGTCCCACAGGGTGTAGCCGACGAATCCGCGATCGGCCAGCAGCAGCATGCCGGGCAGCAGCGACCGCAACACCGACTCCACCAGTGTCTGATCGCGCTGCCGGTAGGCGCCGACCGCGGCGTCGATGATCGCGTGCGATCCACATTCGGCCAGTCCCAGGACCCGGACCTGCGGAAACGCGCCGCCACGGCCGTCCCCGCGGGAGGACGCCGGCCGGCCGAACCGCTCCACGTTGGCGTCGGTGTCGGCGACATCCAGGCACAACCCGTCGATGCTCATCAGCCGCCACGACCGATAGAAATCACCCGCCACCTGCGGGTCCGCCAACGGCACCACCGCCTTGTCGTAGAGCACCCGCAGCGGTTCCGGACCCAGCCGCTTACGCGCCTGGAACAACGCCGCCTTCGTTGGGAACCGACCAGTCGTGCGACCACCCCGTCGCCCACGAATGACCCGCGACGAGCATCCGCATCACCTCCTCATAGGACGAGGAAGAGAACAAGGCCAGCCCGAGCACGTAGTACACGACAACCCGCGCCGGCAACAACCGATGGCGCACCTCGACCCGACCGCGATCGGCCAGCACCTGATCAACCAGATCAGGCGGAAAGACCCTGGTCAACACCCCCAACGAGCTGTGATCGGACAACCTCTGATCACTCTCCGGCTTGACCCAACCAGCCCGCGGCACCCACTCAGAATAACAACCATGTCATCTTAAGTAAACGGTATTGCGGCTAAGGGGCCAACTGCGCCAAAGCCGTCAGTGTTAGCGCCCGCGTCAATTACGCTCGTGCCGTGGCGGAAACCTCGTACGCATCCTGCGGCGATCTCAGCCTCGCGTATCAGGTGTTCGGCGATGGACCCGTCGAGCTTGTCTTCGTCGGGCCGATAGTCAGTCACCTCGAACTGTTCTGGGGCATACCCGAATTCAAGGCCTTCTTCGAACAGCTCGGCACGTTCTGTCGAGTCATCGTGTTCGACAAGGCAGGAGTCGGGTTATCGGACCCGGTCCCGAAAGTTCGCACACTTGATGATCGAGCGGCAGAGATCGAGGCCGTTATGGACGCCGCCGGCTTCGGAAAGGCCGCCGTCTTCGGCATGAGCGAGGGCGGCCCGGCCTCCGTCCTCTTCTCGGCAAAACGACCGGCGCGAACCCGGGCGTTGATTCTCTACGGCTTGTACGCGTTCATGGCCGCCGGCTCGTGGGACTAGGTCGACTGCGACGCGACCGAGCTGCGGGCACGCCTGACGAGCGCCGATCCCGAGCTCGATGAGAAGTACTGGCCGTCGACGGACCAGGTTGCGCACATCCAAGAACTCGGCCGTGCTGCCCGCACGACGTGGGGCAGCGGTGCGACGCTGAAGTGCATGTTTCCGTCGATCCGGTCGACACGCCAGGCCGCGATGCTGGAGCGCATGTGCGCAAGCCCCGGGATGATGCGAGCGAGCATGGAATCGACCTTCCGGATCGACGTTCGGCCGATCCTGCCGACGATCGCCCTTCCGACGCTCGTCATCCACGCCCGCGAGGACCCGCTTCCGGTGCAGTGCGGCTGCTACCTTGCCGACCACATCCCTGGCGCGCGCTACCTCGAGGTCGACGGTGTGGACCATGCGCCCTGGTTCACCGAGCCCGACACGATCCTGACCGGGATCGAGGAGTTCCTCACGGGGACCCATGCAGCACCGGCGCAGTCACATCGCGCCCTGCGCACCGTGTTGTTCACCGACATGGTCGCCTCGACGCAACATGCCGCGGCGGCGGGCGATGAGCGGTGGCGGGCGGTGCTGCAGCGCTTTAGTGAGATCACCGCCGAACTGACGGCCCGATTTGGCGGCGTGGTGGTCAAGAGTACCGGCGACGGCTACCTCGCCACGTTCGACGGGCCGACGCAGGCCATCCGCTGCGCCGAGGCGTTGCGTGCTGCGCCTGGGCATCGAGATCCGCGCTGGCATCCACACCGGCGACTGCGAACTGTTGGACGCCGACATCGGGGGGCTCGCCGTCCACATCGCTGCGCGGATCCTCGGCCAGGCCGGCGCGGGCGAGATCCTCGTCTCCCGCACCGTGCGTGACCTGGTCGTCGGTTCGGGTACAAGCTTCGAAGACCGCGGCAGTGTCGAGTTGCGTGGTGTGCCCGGCACCTGGCAACTGCTGGCGGTCGATCGCCACGGCGCGCGGGCGGGATCGGCCGAGGCCGAACTGGCCTCAGCGCCGACCCCTGGCCCTCGGACCGCGATGCGCCGCTCGGACCGCGCCATTGAAGTGATGGCGAGGCGGACACCCTGGATCCTCCGCGGCATGGCCCACCTCGCCCCGGCCACCAGTCATAGATGAACAGCTAGCGGAGCCGGTCAGTCAGTTTTCCTAGAAGATGTCGTCACCGTCGCGGCCAGCGCCGCCAGTTTGGCATCCAGCTCCTGGCCGGCTGCGCGAAGCGGTGGATTTGGTTCGACAACCATCAATGACGACGGGACCACGTAGGTCAGTGCGCTTCGTCCGTTGTCTTCCTCAGTGAGTAGGACTTCAACCGGCGCGAAGAGTCCTGCGGTCACGTCGTGACGCAGCATCGTGATCGCGATGAGCGGATTGCCGATCACAATCCGTAGAACCTTCTTTTCGATTCCTGCCTTGGAGATCCACCCGCCGTGGTTCCACAGCGCGAACAACATGAAGCCGCCGGGGCCGACGTGGGATTGCACCTCTTGTTCGTACGACTCCCAACTCCCGAATCTCGCTGCGATGTCGTCGATCTTCACCGGTTTGTCGCCGACCTCGTCAAGCAATGCATCGACGAGATCATCGAAACTCTTTGGGCTGTCGAATCGTAAACGAACACCGTTGAATGGGATTTCGCGTGGATCAGATGCGGACACGATCGACCTCCGCATCAATCGCAGACGCTTGGGTCTCGACCTGCTCGTGCACATGCGCGGTCTCTCTGCGATCGACCAACAGGCTGAGCAGTTCGGGGCGGCTGTAGTGGCCGCTGGCATCCATCTTCGCCTTACGCTTATCGATCAGCGAGAAGTCGAGATCGGCGATCACCTCGCCCTCACCGGAACGCAGCGGCTCACCCAGCAATTCGCCGAGCGGCGACACGATCGCGGTGAACGACCCGGAGATCGGGCCGATCGGAGCTCCGGTGTCCGCCATGATCTGCGCGTGTTGGTCTGCATCCAGCCAGGCGGTGGCATTGACGACGAAACGGCCCGACTCGAGCGCGTGGTTGCGCACACTGAGCTCGGTCTGTTCGGCGAAGAGTGGGCCGCCGAATGAGCCGGGGAACATGGCCGAGTGGTTGGCATGCTGGGAGCGCGAGCCTCCGTCGCGCTCGTTCACGCCGATGGACACCACCATGCGTGCCTCCCCGGCCGCATCGGCGATGGCGTGTGTCGCGGGCGACGGTATCGTCACCGCCTGATCGAGCAGCTTGAGTTGCTCGGCGGCCATCTCAAACGGGCGCTCCACGAAAGAGAAGTACGGGTAGTACGGCACCACCGTCTCCGGAAAGGTTGCGAACTGCACGTCTTGGCGACCGACTTCAGCGATCTTGCGTACGATCTTCTCGACTGTCCCGTCGCGGCTGTAGAGCACCGGACTGAGTTGTGCTGCAGCGGCTTTCACCACGGTCATTGCGAACACCCTTCTGACGTTGGCTTACCACGGCCGATGAGCGCCTGGCTTCAGCTCGTTACCAGGAGCAAGCAAAGACCTGCTCGCCTTATTCCTGAGTATGATGAACTAAACTCAGCTGAAGCACGTCGTGAGCGCGAAATGGCCCAGGAATCTGCTGTGAAAATGGACCACCTAGCTACGCCAATCGGCGGGTAGCGTCGGTGTTGCAACCTGGACAGTCCATTTCGGAAGCGACACGCCCAGGCTGAGAAGCGCTGTGCAACAACGCGTCAGCGCCGGCACACTACTCGATTGCTCACCCAGATGAACATTTGCGTTTTTCTCTCTGCTGCCGACCTCGACGAGCGCTACACCCGGCCGGCCCGCGAGTTCGCCGAACTCCTCGGCAGGGCCGGTCACACCCTGGTCTGGGGCGGATCCGACACCGGGCTGATGAAGGTCGTCGCCGATGGGGTACGGGAGGCCGGAGGGCAGCTCGTGGGGATCTCGGTGGTCTTTCTGCGGGAATGGGCCAGAAAGGACGCCGACGAGATGGTGATCGCCAACGATCTCGCGGAACGGAAGGCGCTGATGTTCACCCGATCGGATGCCGTCGTGGTGATGGCAGGCGGCCTGGGAACGCTGGACGAGGCGACGGAGATCCTGGAGCTGAAGAAGCACGGCTTGCACGACAAGCCGGTGGTGCTGCTGAACACGGCTGGCTTCTACGGCGGGTTGGCACTCCAGCTTCGGCGAATGGAGGAGGAGGGCTTTCTGCCGGTACCCGTGGACGATCTGGTCTTCGTCACCGACGACGGTGCCCGCGCGCTCGCCCACCTGGAGGAGTCCGTCGGAGTGCGGTGATGCGATTGCGTCAACTGGTCAGCAGCATGCACCCGGCGATCGGTCCGCCGCCTGCGGCGGCAACGGCCACCTCGGGGCGTTTCGCCACCTGCCGGTCGCCGGCCTGCCCACGTAACTGAAGGCAGGCCTCGTGCAACAGCCAATAGCCGTGCATTCGTCCCGCAGACAGTTGTCCCCCATAAGTGTTCAGCGGCAGCGCGCCGTCCAATGCGATTTGCGTCGCCCCATCCACGAACGGGCCGGCCTCGCCGTCGGCGCAGAAGCCCAACGCCTCTAACCACGCGAACGTGAGATACGTGAAGCCGTCGTAAAGTTCGGCGACGTTCACATCCGACGGCATGAGATCTGTGCGCGACCACATCTCGTTCGCCGCCTCGACCGATGCCATCTTCGGGAAGTCGTCGCGATGGAACCACCCTCCCGAGCCGTAGGCGCCACCGATCGCGTCGACCTTCACCGCGGGATTGGGGCAGTCCGCCGCGTAGTCAGCGTGCGAGACGACCAGCGCGATCGATCCGTCGATCGGTACATCGCAGTCGAACAGCCCGAACGGCGTCGACACTGGACGCGCTGCCAGGTAGTCGTCCATGGTCATCGGGTCCCGGTACGCGGCAAGCGAATTGAGCCCGGCGTTGCGCCGGCTGTTGATCGCCAACCAGCCCAGCTGCTCTTTGGTCGTTCCATAGAGCTCCATGTGACGTCGGCAGTGCATCGCCAGCCAGTTCGCGGCTGAATAGGCGTGGGCCGCCAGCAGTTCATCGATGTCTTCGAACGGCTTGAGCTTCCTTCGCGTTCCGGGGATGCGCGGCTCGACGGGCGGGTTGGCCAGCGGGGTCGGCTCCGATGTGGCTGGAGCTTGGGTCATCGACCCGCCCAACATCAAGACGGTCCGGTAGACCAGGACGTGGCGCGCCCGCCCCTCTCCGACGTTGTGACAGGCCGACAAGACGGGGGTGAGCACGCCGCCGGTGTCGAACCCGAAGGTTTGATTGGTCGCTTGGATGCCGAGTGCAGCATTGACCTCTGCCAACGGGGTGTCGCCGAATGTGGCGATACCGTCGATGTCGTTCGCGGTCAGACCGGCATCCTCGATGGCCGCACGCGCAGCCTCCAGCGTCAGCTCCAGGCCAGGGATGCCCGTGCGGCGGCCGATCCGCGAAATGCCGAGGCCGCTGATGATCGCGTCCTTCTCGAAGTAGGTCATCGGGCAACCGTCCGTTCCATACGTCTATTTTTGTAATGACAGCCCAGTGGAATGTACTTTCCTTGTCATGCCCGATGACGCCCCACCCGTGATACCGGCGCGGATGCTGCCCAAACTCCATGAGCACAATCGGGCGTTCTGGACCGGGGGCGCTGACGGCCAACTGATGATCGCTCGATGCACTCGGTGTGCGTTGTGGGTGAATCCGCCGTCCCCGAACTGCCCCGACTGCGGGGGAACGCTTGCCGCAGAGCCCGTGTCCGGTCACGGGGCGGTGTTCACCTACACGGTCAACTACCAACCGTTCAATCCTGCCGTTCCCGTCCCGTACGTGATCGCGATCGTCGGGCTGGAAGAGCAAGCTGATCTACGCATCGCAACGAATATCGTTGACTGCGAACCGGACTCGGTCTACGTCGGTCTTCCCGTAGAAGTGCGCTTTGAACGCCACGAAACCGACGAGGGGAGTGTGTTCGTCCCGGTCTTCGCGCCGCGGGCCGACACCACGACCTAGCGCGCGGCCACGAGGCGCTCGACCTCGCGCAGACGGTGAACCCGACCCCATCACCGCCCGGCTGGCGGGTGCCTTCGCCGACCTGACGTTGGTCGATTGCCTGCCCGACGAGCTCGAGGGCAGCGCCTCGCATCAGATCGCCACCATTTCGGCGCCCATCAGGGACGCTGACGGCGCAGTCACGATGTCGATCACCGCCGCGCCGTTCACCAGTCTGACCGCTGACCAGGTGCGCGCGCTGGGATCCGACGTTCGTCGTGTCGCTCGCCAGATCGAAGACAGCGCGTAGGGTCCGTCGCTATGACGGGAGACGACGGCATCGGTGCCGCGCGAGGGCAGCTTCGCCAACCGCTCAAGGAACCTGTGAGCGCGCCCGACGAGACGGTCGACGTATTGGTCGCCGGCTCTGGCGGGGGAGTCGCGGGCGCCTATACCGCTGCGCGCGAAGGACTCTCGGTGGCGCTCGTCGAGGCGACCGACCGGTTCGGTGGTACTTTCGCCTACTCCGGCGGGGGAGGAATGTGGTACCCCTGCAACCCCGTACTCGTCCGGGCAGGGTGTGACGACACCATCGACGAAGCGTTGCGCTATTACCGCACCGTCGTGGGCGACCGCACGCCGGCCGAGCTTCAGGAGACCTACGTGCGCGGCGGCGGCGCGCTCATCGAATACCTCGAACGCGACGAGGGCTTCGCGTTCAAGCTGCTGCCCTGGCCGGACTACTACAGTTCGGTGGCGGGCGCCCGGAACGACGGCATGCGCCACATAGTCTCGAAAGCGGTGCCGGACAACCGGCTTGGACGGTTCCACGGACTGGTTCGTGGCCCGCTGGACCACGAACGCCTCGGCGCGCCGCAGTCCGACCTGCTCACGGGTGGCCGGGCACTCGTCGGCCGATTCCTGGCCGCGATGGCTGATAACCCAGCCGTGGCGGCACACCTGAACACGAGCCTCGTCGAGTTGATCGTCGACGACGGCCGCGTCGTGGGTGGTGTGGTCGAACGCGAGGGCAACCGGCGGGTGATTCGGGCGCGTCGCGGTGTCCTGCTGGCCGCGGGCGGATTCGAACAGAACGCCGCGATGAGGGCCGAATACCGTGTTCCGGGAGCAGCATTCGACACCATGGGCGCACCTGGCAACCTGGGGCTGGCGCACCGGGCGGCGATCGCCGCCGGTGCGAGCATCGACCTGATGGACCAGGCGTGGTGGTCGCCCGGGTTGATCCATCCCGACGGCCGCGCCGCCTTCGCGTTGTGTTTCACGGGCGGCATTTTCGTCGACCGGGCCGGACGCCGGTTCGTCAACGAGTCCGCCGCCTACGACAGACTGGCCCGCGAGATCATTCGCGCCATGACCGAAGGTACCGTCGGGTCGCGTTATTGGATGGTCTACGACAGCCGAGCCGGCGAGCAGCCACCCGTCATGGCGCCCAATGTCTCCTTCTCGCCGACAAGCGAGTATCAGTCCGCCGGGGTGTGGCGGACGGCTGACACGTTGGCTGAGCTTGCAAACGAGATCGACGTTCCCGCCGACAATCTGGTGGACACTGTCCGGCGCTTCAACGAACTCGCGCAGCGCGGTGACGACAAGGACTACGGGCGCGGACACGAATCCTTCGACCGGGCGTTCACCGGCGGCGACTCGCCCCTGGTGCCAATCGATACGCCGCCCTATCGTGCAGCGGCGTTCGGGGTGTCAGATCTCGGCACCAAAGGCGGGCTGCGCACCGACGTCGACGGTCGTGTCCTCGACGCCGCCGACCGGCCGATCCCCGGGCTCTACGCCGCGGGAAACACGATGGCCGCCGTGTCCGGCGAGACCTACCCCGGTGGTGGGAACCCGATCGGAGCCTCGCTGTTGTTCAGTCACCGCGCGGCACTGCACATGGCGAAGTCACAGCGTTCAGAGGCTGGCTCGGGCCGCCGGTGAGATCACACAATTCGAGACAGATTTCTGAGACGCGATGACCTGCAGGGTCCGCTCCGACGCTGCACATGCTGGATCTGTCTCATATGTGGTCTTGAGTTCAACCAGCAAGGTCTCTATCGAGACACGGTTCGGTTGGCGGTCACTCAGCTATCCAATGCGGCCTGGGCCCGCACCAGTTCCGGCAACGCGCTGTTGGTGGGGATGCGGCTGACGACGTCAACGAGCGCGGCGCGCGTGGGTTGGCCGCGTAGCTCGAAATCGTCGAGGGCGGCGCGCAGCTCGAACAGGGTCGCGCCCTGGCGGCGGGCGAGGGCGAGGGCGGCGCTGACGTCGGCTTGGCGAGCGGCTGGGTCGGTGTAGGTATGGGCCCGTAGCCGTAGCAGTTCGGCGTCGTAGAAGTGCATACCGGTGTCGTCTGCCAACCGTAGTGCCATGTTCAGGCGAGCGCAGGCCTGGTCGGGTTGGCCATCGGCGATCAACAGCCGCCCGAGCATGGCGTCAAAGAAGGTGCGGTAGATGTTCAGCCCGACCGTGCGCCAGGTATCGAGGCAGCTGGTGATGGTCGCAATGTGGGCCGACAGCCCGGTCGGGTCAAGGTCGTCGGCGCCCAGCGAAGCCAACGCACTGACGATGCCCTGTTCGGTGGCCCCCGCCAGCCGCCATTGGTCGAAGCCGTACCGCTCGGCTTGGTCGATCAGCTCGGCGGCCAGGATTGCGGCGCGGTCATGCTGACCGGCTTCGATGCGGAGCCAGATTTCCGCGAAGCGCGTGTAGCCGAGGCTGAACGGGCCGTGCGGAAACTCGAGCCCTTCGGCCCGGCGTGCCGCCTGGGCCAGCTCGGCCTGGGCGCGGGCGAGATCACCGCGCACGCCGCAGGTCAAGGCCACGTGGAGGCACGCCGAAACGATCGGCTCGATAGGCTGAAACCACGCCGCGACAATTCGGTCGTCGGTCGTGGCCAGTCTCGCTGTGGCCGCCTCGAGGTGGGATGCGGCGGCGTCGAACTCGCCGCGCAGCCACGCCACCACCCCGAACCTGGCCTCGATCACCGGCCGGAACGACTGCCGCCTCTGCTCCAGGCTCGCGCGCAGGACCTCAAGCACCTGGGATGCCCGGCGCAGGTCGGCACGAGGGATGTAGTAGGCCGTGAGGGCGGTCAGCGTCGCGAACAGCTCGTCGTCACCCAGATCGGTCCCGCCCAGCTGCAGGCACCGCTCGAAGTCGTCGGCGACGGCGCCGCTTGACTGGCCCTCCACGGCTGCGGCAAGCAATCCTCGCCGCAACCGCAGGGCCACCTCGCGGCGGTCGCGGACCGGCCCGGGTGCGACGCGGTCGAGCTGCGTGAGGGCCTGCGTCAGGTAGGTGCGCGCCTCGCCGAGTGCGCCCCGCCTGCGGGCGTCCTCTGAAGCCCGCTGATAGGTCGACGCCGCCTGGTCGAACCCTTCGGCCTGCACGTAATGGGTAGCGACCAGCTGCCAGTCCGGGTCGCCGCTGGCACCGCCGATCAGCGCGTCGGCCACCTTGGCGTGCAGCGCCCGGCGCACACTGGGTGGCGCCAACTCGGCGGCGACTTCGCGCAGCAACTCGTGGCGAAAACGCCAGCCATCGGCTCCCCACGGCTCCAATACCAGCGCATCCTCGAGCTCGTCGATGACGTCGTCCAGGTTGTCGTTGCTCAAGTTGACCACCGTGCACAGCAGGCCGCGATCGACATGGCGGCCGATGATGCCCACAGCCTCCACCACCGGCACCACGTTCGCGCTGGCGTGCAGCCGGGCGAACAACGGCTCATACAGCGACTCGGGGACCCCGCTCTCACTCAGCCCGGCCACGACCTGTTCGATATAGAACGGCACACCATCGCAGCGGTTTCGCACCGCCGCGCGGTCATCGGCCGTCAGGGCCGGATCCAACGCGAGGATGAGTTCGTCGGTCTGCTCGGTGGTCAACGGTGACAGGTCGAACACCGTGACGGGCCAGCCGTCCGGCAGCCAGCCGCCAGGCCGTCCGGTCACCACCGCGAGCAGCCGACCCCCGGCGGCGTCGAGCAGCGCGCCAAGGATCTCCAGGGTGGACGGATCAAACCACTGCACGTCCTCGGCGACGAGCAACCCCGCGCCGTGGCCGAAACACGCCAGCAGATAGGTCTGCACCGCCTCGGCGATCAGCCCGTAGAGCTTTCGGCCCTCGGCGGCCACGGGCTCATAGCCTGCCTCGGCGCCGATGCCCAGCACCGGCGCCAACAACGGAACTAGAGTCCCGGGATCCAGCTCACGAGCGGCCACCTCGGCCCTCAGCAGCGCCAGCCGCTCGGCCGGATCGGTGAGCCGAGTAATGCCGCAACGGCGCTCAATCAGCATGCGCACCGGGTGCAGGCCAGCGTCGATGTGAAACGGCGACCCACTCAGCTCCAACACCAGCGCCCCGGAGTTCTCGACCAGCTCGGCGGCCGCCCCAGCCAACCGGGACTTGCCGATCCCCGGCTCCCCGCGAAACACCACCCCCGAGGTGCTCAACGTGCCCGCCTGCGCCCGCGCCCAACACTTCTCCAACCGCCCCAGCTCGCGGTTACGGCCCACCAGCGGACCCCGTCCCACCCGGGCCGGCTCAACCCGCTCACCCAGCACCAGGTGATGAGCGATCAACTCGTCCACACCCTTCACCGCAGCAGCCGGACGCGCCGCCACCTCGAACGCGTTGCGCACCAGTGGCTCGACCGCATCCGAAACCACCACCGAACCAGGCGGCGCCAAACCCGACACCCGCGCCGCCAGATTGGCCGCCAACCCGTACACGTCATCCTGGGCGGTGTCTAGATACACCAGCCCCCGGTGCACCCCCACCCGGACAGTGATCTCAATCCCGAAGCGTCGCTTCGCCTGCGCGCTCAGCCGCGACACTTCGCGGGTGATCTCTAACCCCGCCAGCACCGCGCGGCGCGCATCGTCCTCATGGGCGGTGGGGTGACCGAAGACCGCCAGCAGCCCATCGCCCATCGTCCAGCCGACATGACCCGCAAAGCGGTCCACGACCTGAGCCACCTGATCGCGGTAGCGCCCGACCAGCATCCGATAGGTCTCGGGCTCCACCCGAGTGGACAACACCGTCGAATCGACCAGATCCGCGAACAAGATCGTCAGCCGCCGGATCTCACCAGCATCACCAGGGGCGGTGAGCAGATCCTCCGCCTCAGCGTTGCCCGCATCGACAGCCAACACCTGCTCGGCCAACGCCGACGCTGCCACCCGATCGCCACGGTTGATCGCCGCCACCGCCCGGTCCAGCACCTCATCGATCGACGAAACCCGACCGTCGCTCACGTCAATATCGTGCACCGCCGGCAGCCCATGCGCGCCATATCGCAGGCGATCCGCTCGGGTAACTCGACTAAGGTCGGCGCCACCCCCCGGGGTGCGCCCGAGGGCCACCTCGCGGACACTCGCGCGGCATCGCAGAGGATGATTCGGTCAGATCACCACGGAACCCGCGAGCTGGTCGACAGATTGATCGTCGGTGATGGGCTCGGTGAGCACAGAGCGCCGGGGGCCGTGTCGCCCGTCGTGCCGGTGAAATCTGTAGTGGTCGACATCGACGATAGACATCGACTTGAACTTGTCTCGGGCGAGCACCTTCGGTGAGGCCGCGGAATCCGATCCCTCGGGACGTCAATTGGTCCACCACCGCGAGAACGTGTTGGGTGTTGCGTCCGAGTCGATCGAGCTTCCAGACGGTGAGCATGTCGCCTTCGCGGAGATGGTCGAGGCAGGCATCGAGATGGGGTCGGGACGCGGTCGCGCCGCTCACGCCATGGTCGGTGTAGATGCGGTTCGCCCCGGCTTCCTGAAGCGCGTCAAGCGGAAGCTGCGGGTTCTGATCGGTGGCGCTGACTCGCGCATATCCGATAACCGCCACTGCTGCTCCCACGTCTCAATCGTTTTCGAGACAGGCGGGAGGAGGATATTTTGGCCGTCGAGTCAGGACACCTCGCGCTAGCCGGCAAGTTAAGAGTGGCGCAAGGTCTATTTCGAGACCGCGTTCAGTTCTGCTCGGGCCCGGTCGATTTGGTCGTATGCGTAGGCCGCCATCGCGGTGGTAGTCGTTCTTTCCCCTTGCGGGCGAGCTCTGGACGAGACCCTGTCTGACTGACTGCGGTCGCGCGCAGCTTTGAAACCGCCATGACAGCAAACTGCACCGCGTACGATCACCGCATCTAGCGTTCGGAACCCAGCTTCGCGGTGACTCGGCCGGGAGGGCACGTGGTTGGAGCTGATCAGCACGCCAGCTGGCAGGCGGAGCAACATAATATCGGGTATCGCCTCGCTGCCGCTGGTCGCGAGGTTGCCGAGGACGCTCGGCTGGCGCTCCTCGAGCAGATCTTCGACCCGCTATCACGACGGCGCCGGGACATGGTTCAGCCCGGCTGGCGTTGTCTTGAGGTCGGTGCGGGCCGTGGGTCGATGGCGGTCTGGCTGGCTCAGCGGGTCGGCCCTTCGGGCCACGTGGTGGCCACCGACGTCGACGTCGGTTACCTCAAACAGTTGGATCTGCCGAACCTTGAGGTGGTGCAACACAACATCCTCGAGGACCCGCTTGAACGCCTAGGTCCTGGCTCGTTTGACGTTGTGTGCTCGCGCCTGTTGTTGTTTCACCTCGTCGGCCGCCAGGAGAAGGCGATAGCGCGGATGGCGCAGTGCCTACGTCCGGGTGGCTGGCTGATCGACGAGGACGCAGACTGGGGCACACCCGGGTCAGTCGATCCCTCGCATCCGAGTTATCAGGTCTACCACGACGCGTGGCGCAACGGTGACTGGTGGATTTCGCGCGGCTACGATCCGGTGTTCGGGCGGAAGCTGCCAGCGCTGTTTGAGCGCTGCGGTCTGGAGGAGATTCGACACGAGGCCTCCACCGCGGTGGTTCGTGGAGGTTCCCCTTGGGGGCGGTGGTTTGCCGAGACCCTGGAGGTCATGAACACACTTGGCGGGGGCGCGGCCAGCGAGGTCCAGCAGCGTGAGCACGAGCGGATCGTGGCCACTTTTGCGGACCCATCGACGTGGGTGCTCAGGGAACTGTTGCACGCCTGCTGGGGCAGGCGCGCAGGGCAGGGTGCCTAACGGCTAACGCCCTATTCCGCCGAGGCCTGGAGCACCACCATCGCGCGGGACTCGACCGAGTCAACATCGCTGGTGTTTGATCAGCGGAGTCATCACCTCATCGTGGGCGGCAAGGGCGACCCGCATCTCATCGGTGTCGGGCTCCCACCGACGGGTCGACCCCTCAATATCGGTGAACAGAAACGTCACCACCCCTGAAGGAGCAGCACCCGTCATGGCATCGCCTCGGCCCACGCGATATGCCCCTCGTGGCCAAGCGTTCTCGCCATGTCGCGGTAGCGATCCCGGTAGTCCCGATAGGCGGCCTCGTCGCCCTGAGCCCTGGCCATTAGTGCGCGCAACCGCAGCAGCCAGGCTTCACGAATAACCACCCCGTCATCGGCTGGCGCGGACGCTAACCGGTCGATTGCGGCTTCGGCTTCGGCCACGTCACCGTCCGCTCCGCGTTCGAGCAGTGTCTCCACCAGAACGCCCGTCGCGGGAATGCCCCACTGGAGCAGCTGTCCCTGGCGGACCAGGTGGTCGACGGCGGCGCGCATGAGCGGTATGGCCTCATCGCGATCTCCACGCCGAGCCCTCTCACGCGCCGAGTACACGTTAACGATCGGTAAATCGCCCAGGAGGTATTCCCGGCGCAGGAGCACCTGGCCGACCTCCGCCAGGAGCTTGTGTCCGCGGTGACGTTCCGTAGCCGTTTGGCGGTGCACCAGCGCAACGCCCAGCGTCATCCGAGCGACCGCCGACGCGAGATCATCACCGGATCGTTCGGCAATCCGTAGGGCGTCCTCGATCTCGCGCATCGCGGCATCGTCGGGCATCAGCACGCTAAGCGGTATCCCCGGGAAGTAGACGTAGGTGACGACCATGGTGTAGGACATCGGGTCGGCGCTGCGGGCCATGGCAATGCCGTGCCGCAGGCCCTCGCGCCATCCAGGACGACCCAGGCACCAACGGGCCATCGCCCGCGACGTCAAGGCAAGCGCTAACGGAGAACCGAAGATGAAGTTGCCTTTAGACGGGTCACCGTCGGCCAGGTCGATGACCCTCTGTGACCACCGCAGCACGTCAGCCCACTCGCCGCTTTCAATCTTGGCGTAGATGGACGTGAGGGACAGCCCCACCGTCAGGGTCGGATCGCCGATCGACTCGATAAGGTCCCAGGCTTCGGATGCCAGCTGCGACGCCTCGCGCACCCGGCCCTGATACACGTGATCCATCACGAGCCCCGCCATGCCGATCGCCAGTGACGCCTTGTCCCCGGCGGCGGTGCACAACTGCCGCAATTCTTCGAAGCGGTCACCAGCCGCATGTTCATGGACTCGCCAGGCGGTCCCGCACAACATGGTGCGCGGGGCAATGCGCAGGGCTGCCCGGTTGGGGTCCTCGGCGGGTAGGGCGTCGGCGATCTTCTGGGCGCGCTCCCAGCTGAGTCGCGCCACGGTGATGTCGCGGTTGGTCGCCCAAGTGGCGGCACGCATGTGCCAGCCGTAGGCGGCGTGCCCATCACCGGCGGCCTCCAGATGTTCGGCGATCAAGGCGGCATTTTCATCGGCCGCTGCCGGGCCACCCGATTCGATTGCGGCTGCGACGCGGCGGTGCAGCTCGGCGCGATCCGACTTGAGCTGCGATTCGTAGGCCACGGTGCGGACCAGCGGATGATGGAACACATACTCGGGTCGCCGGGTGAATCGGATCTGATCGATGAACTCGCCGCTCACCAAATCCTGCAGGACTGGATCAATGCCCAGGGTTTCAAGGAGGTCCCGGCTGAACTTCGTGCCGATGACAGCGGCTGCGCTCAATGTGCGCTTGGCCGCCGGGTCAAGCCGGTCGATGCGGGCGGCGATGGTCGCCTGCAAGGTGGCTGGCACACTGACCTCGGCAGCATCGGGGGTCGATTCGTAGGCGCTGCGGTTGCCCCGTAGCACGCCGCGCTCGGCCAGGTCGCGCACGATCTCCTCGGCGAAAAATGGGTTTCCGGCGGCCTTCTCGGCGATCATGGTGACTACCCCGCCGACCGAGGGGTTCGGCCCGAGCAGCTCTGAGACCAGCGCCGTAGTTTCTGAATCACTCAGCGGCGCAAGGGCAACGGTGTGGGCACCCGGCACTCGGGACAGCGCGCCTCGATATTCGGGTCGGTAGGTGATGAGTACCAGCGACGGTGTCTGCGGGATCACCGTGAGGAACTCGGCCAGCATCGACTCGCTGACCTCGTCGATCCAGTGCGCGTCCTCAACGACGTAGACCGCCGGGGTTTCGCGGGCCAATGAGGTGGCATTGACCAATGCTGTCAACCTTCGCCGACGAGCATCGGGGTCAATTGCCGGTAACGGAGCGTTCGGGTCGGCGATGCCCAGTAGGTCATCAAACAGCGCCAAATCATCGGGGTCTGCGTCCGGAAGCCGGTCGCGCACTCGATCGCGGGCGGCCTGTGCGTCAAGATCGCCGACACCGAAGGCGGCGCGTAACAGCCGCGCGACGGCGTGGAAGGGGAGCTGGCGGGTATGCGACTCGCAGAAGGCGGTGAACACTTCCACACTGCGGTCACTAGCCATGGCGGCAACCTCGCGCACTAGACGGCTTTTACCGATGCCCGGTGATCCCACCACGCCGACCACAGCGCCGTCGCCGTCGATGGAGCGCCCCAGCAAGCCTTCAACGGCGGACAACTCCCACCGGCGACCGACCAGATTGGACTCAGCATGCCCGCCAGCGCGATGCCCTTCGCCCATGTCCAACAGCCGACGGGCAGGCACCGGAACGTCGGCACCTTTAATCTGAACCAACGCAGCGTCGCCGAGAGTCGCCGCGCCCTCAACAAGTCGCGCAGTGGACTCGCTGAGCATCACCCCACCCGGTGGAGCCACCGACTCCATCCGCTGAGCCATCCCCACCTGCTCACCGACAGTGGTGTAACCGAAAGGCCCCGAGCCGATCTCACCGGCGATCACCTGACCTGAGTTCAGGCCCACCCGTAGCCGCAGATCTACGCCGTCCCGCTCTCGGACGTCGGAGGCAAGCCGCTTCGCCTCGTCCTGAATGCCCAGCGCCGCCAGGCAGGCACGAACAGCGTGGTCCTCCAACGCCACCGGTGCACCGAACACCGCCATGACGCCGTCGCCGGTGAAACTGCCGACCGTGCCGTCGTACCGCTGCACCATTACGACGGAGCGGTTGACCAACTCGGCCATGATCTCGCGGAGCCGCTCCGGTCCCACCGCCGCCGCTATGTCCATCGAATGCACCACGTCGGCGAACAGCACTGTGACCTGCTTGTACTCGGCCGATTGGTTGGCATGCGTGACTGGCGTGCCGCACTCACTACAGAATTTGGCGGTCGGACTTGACTCCGCGCCGCACGAACCACAGAACAGCCCCGTCGCGGTCAGTCCACCGCCACCATCCCCGCCGGGGTCCACGTCGGTATCGTTTCACCGCTGCTCGATGATGTCCGTCATATCGCCGTGCCATCCCGACACGAAGTTTCGAGACTCTCATATGTCGTCTATTCCGAGACAAGGTGGGCAGCCCTTCGGGCTAGTCGCCGTCATGGCATCGCCTCGGCCCACTTCATGTGCCCCTCGAAGCCAAGGGATGTGGCCATCGCGCGGTAGCGATCCCGATAGTCCCGATAGCCCACCTCATCGCCCTTGGCGCGCGCCAACAGGGCGCGTAGTTCGAGCAGCGTGACCTCTTGAATCGCCAGGCCGTCGAGAACTGGCACAGCCGCCAAGCGGTCGATCGCGGCCTCAACTTCCCGTACACCAGACTCATCGCTGTCGGCCAAGAGTTCCCGTACCAAGAGGCGCGTCGTGGCCGTGCAATGACCGAACTGCCCGCCATCGAACAGATCATCGTTGGCTGAGCGCAGCACTGGCAACGCCCCCTCGCGGTCGCCACACCGCGCAACCCCCCACCCGATCCACGCATTGATGAGTGGCACGTGGCAACGGTAGAACCTGTCAGCTACCGACATCTCGCGAACCTGGCGCAGCAACTGCAATCCTCGCGCCGCCGCAGCGGAGTTTCTCACAACCAGAGCAACCCCCATGGTCAACAGCGCAAAGCCGAGCGCGAAATCGTCGGCTGATCGCTCGCCGATATCCACCGCCTCTTGAACGTCGCGCAGCGCAACATCGTCAGGCAGAATGACACCGTTTTGGATCGCCGCGCCATATGTAACGGTGACGACGGCACTCTGCGACATGGGATCGGTATTTCGCGACATCATCAGGGCCCGATGAAAATCGTCGCGCCAACCCTCCTGGCCAAGTGCCAACCGAGTGACCGACCGTACTGCGTAGGCATACGCCAGTGGCGCGCCCACAAAGACATTCCCTGCTGCCGGGTCGCCATCGGACAAATCGATGACCATTTGCGATAACCGCAGCATCTCTGCGATATCCCCGGTAATCAGCCCCATCGACATCGGCGAAATGGCAAGCCCCACAGTAAGTGTCGGTTCGCCGATCGACTCAAGAAGCGCCGTAAGTTCGAAGGCAAGTTCCACCGCCTCGTGAATGTTGCCGCGCGTCGCGTAATCGCCGATGAGTCCAGTCATCCCGATAGCCAACGACGGCTTATCCCCAGCCGTTGTACACAAGTCTTGCAGTTCCTCGAATCGAGTGCCCGCGATGGGCGTATGGACTCGGTATCCGTGCGCGCATATCAACGTGCGCGGGGCAATACGCATCGTCAGGCGGTTCGGATCGTCCTCGGGCATCGCGTCGGCGAGTCGAAGCGCTCGCTCCCAACTCACATGTGCCGCCGCGATGTCGCGGTAAGCCGACCAGGTTCCAGCTCGCATCCGCCACGAATACGCCTCACGCAGGTCGCCCCCGGCCTCTAAATGCTCGGCAATCAACGCTGCGTTTTCGTCCGCTGATCCTGTCTGCTCAATGGCCGTGGCCAGCCGCTTATGCGATGTCGCGCGATCGGCGTTGAGTTGAGATTCGTAGGCGACCGTTCGGATAAGCGGATGGCGGAATGCAAACTGGGCAGTGGGCGTGAACTTCACTTGCTCGATCAGTTCGGCCCGCACCGATTCGTCGACAACGGCATCAACTCCCATGCTGGCCAGCAGTTCTGCGTCGAACCGCGTCCCCATCACTGCCGCCGCGCACAGTGTGCGCTTGGCGCTCGGGTCCAGACGGTCGATGCGTGCCGAGATGGCCGCCTGCAGTGTGGGTTGCACCCGGACCTGGGCCACATCCGTGTAGCAGACATAGCTACCGCTCCGGCCCCGCAATACCCCGCGTTCGGCGAGGTCGCGGACCATCTCCTGGGCGAAAAACGGGTTACCGGCGGCTCGCGCCACGATCGTTTCACCCAGCTTGCTGACCGAGGAGTCCGGGCCGAGCAGCTCAACAACCAGGGCTGAAGATTCCGAATCACTCAGCGGTGCAAGCGCTATCGTCTGTGCACCGTGTATCCGCGTCAGCGCTCCCTCGTACTCGGGGCGGTAGGTGATCAACACCAACGAGGGGGTGTGCGGGATGACGGCGAAGAAGTCAGCCAGCATCGACTCGCTGACCTCATCGATCCAGTGCGCGTCCTCGATGACGTAGAGCGCCGGTTCGGCGCGCGTCAACGATGCGGCATTCACCAGTGCCGTCAACCGCCGGCGACGAGCATCCGGATCAATCCGAGGAAGATCAGTATCCGCATCGGCGATGCCCAACAGGTCATAAAACAGCACCACATCCTCGGTGTCTGCGTCGGGGATCTGTGCCCGCACGCGCACCCGCGCCTTCTCCTCGTCAAGACCCCTTATCTCCGCGGCGGCGCGCAGCAGCCGCGCGACGGTATGGAAGGGGACCTGGCTTTCGTGCGACTCGCAGAAGGCGGTGAACACCTCCACGCCTTGGCAACCCGCCATCGCCGCAACCTCGCGCACCAGACGGCTCTTGCCGATGCCCGGTGGCCCCACCACGCTGACCAAAGCGCCGTGGCCCTCGATTGCGCGGTCCAACAAGCCTTCAACGGCGGACATCTCCCACCGCCGACCGACCAACTTCGACTCAGCACGCTCGATGAGGCGATGCCGTTCCGCCATGCCCAACAGCCGCTGGGCCGCGACAGGCTTATCGCCACCCTTGATCTGAACCAACTCAGGCTCGCCGAGAGCCGCTAGACCATCGACAAGTCGCGCGGTGGACGCGCTGAGCATCACCCCACCCGGCGGCGCGACCGATTCCATCCGCTGGGCCATCCCGACCTGCTCGCCGACGGCGGTGTAACCGAAAGGCCCCGAACCGATCTCACCGGCGATCACTTCGCCCGAGTTCAAGCCGATCCGCAACTGCAGCTCGACACCGTCGCGGCCTTGGACGTCAACGGCAAGCCGCTTCGCATCCTCTTGCATGCCCAGCGCAGCCAGACAGGCACGAACAGCGTGGTCCTCCAACGCCACCGGCGCGCCGAAGACAGCCATGACGCCGTCGCCGGTGAAACTGCCGACCTTGCCGCCGTATCGCTGAACCATCGCTGCCGCACGGTTAACCAGATCGGTCATGATCTCGCGCAGCCGCTCCGCACCGACGGCCGCCGCGATGTCCATCGAATGCACTACGTCGGCGAACAGCACCGTGACTTGCTTGTACTCCGCCGATCGGCTGAGCTGCGTGACCGGTGCACCGCATTCGTTGCAGAACTTGGAGTTCGGCGGCAGTTCTGTGCCGCACGACGCGCAGGACACTCCCGCCGCCGTCAGCGCACCGCGACCGTCCCCAGTGTCATCCACGTCCGTATCGTGTCACCGCTGGTCAGCGATGTCCGTCATATCGCCGTGCCATCTCTGATACGAAGTTTTGAGACTCTGGTATCTCGTCTGTTTCAAGACCAACGTTGCTAGTTGGCGATTGCGGTGCTGGCGATTCGGCTCGGCGTTGCCGGTCACGTCGCGGTGATGTCCTCAAGCTTCCAGGTCTTGTCGAAGTAAGCCTCGGTCGGGCTGTAGAACCGGAAAATCGGAAACCAGCCTCGCCCCGGCACGGTGGCGATCCAGTTCTGGGCATCGGCGGGTTGCTCCGGTCCGAAGGCGATGTCGACAGACCCGTCGGCATTGATCGCGGGATCGGTGTAACCGCTGACCGAGGGGAATGGTTGTCCGTTCTGCAGCTCGGAGCGGCTCAGCGCGTCGTAGACGACCACCGACCAGAAGTTCTTGATCGGGATGTCGGGCGGGACATGCAGCCGGTAACTCTTGGCTCCGTCGAGGTAGTTGCCATCGGCGTCGCGGTAGGTCCAGAGGTACTGCGAGCCCTGCCCGACGTTCTTGTCCATCATCGCCGGGGAGTTCCCGGCGGCCATGTAGTAGATGTTGTTTCGGGCATCGATCTGCGGGACTCCGTCCTCGAGGAAGGTGTAGCTCACCCCCGCCAGCGCGCCCTGCCACTTGCGGTCGGGATAGAAGTAGATATCCGGAGCCGACGAGGCGTACGTGTTCGCCCTCGCCATCGCTCCGCCCAGGCGCGCCGCTTCCCCCAGCACGGCTTTGGTGTGGTCGTCGGGGTTAAACGGTGTGCCCTTTTCGATGCCGATGGCCTGCATGAGCCATCGTTCCAGCGGTCCGAATACCTCAGGTGGCTCCTCGTCGACGATCATCGCGAGCAGCTCGAAGAATGCGAAGTTATCGGGGAATAGGGTGTCGATGTCGTGGCCGGACCCGTTGAGGAACTCCATCGTCGGCGGCGAGGCCGCATCCGCGAGCGGATACACCCTGATCTGATTCATCAACTCCACTGCCGCATCGGTGCTCCCGTCGACCTGGAAGCCGCGCACGGCGAACGTGACCGAGTATGTCGGCGACCGCACCACGTAATACCCGTCGGGGACATCCCCGTCGAAGCCAGGCGGCAGCACCAGGAACTTGCCACCCGCACCCTTGTCGGGGCCGAGTGGGCCGATGTCGGCCAGATAGCGTTGCAGGCCGTCCTGGATGAAGCCCAGCATGTGCGGTGGCGCTTCGATCACCGTCGGGCCATCGCCCTTGAGCGCGAGATGGCTTACGGCATAGACCGTTTCGGTGTTCGCGGTCAGCAGTAGGGTCTTGGCGTCCATCAACTGCTCCCACACCACTACCTGCGTCGGCTTGGACGCACCGAACGCCCGCAGTCCCTGCCGCAATGCCATCTCGCTGACCGGCATCAGTTGCGTCAGGTACACCTCCGTCGCCCGATTGAACCGCTGCAGCTCCCGCAACCGCTGCGCCGCGTCGTCGGTCGGATACCCGTTGACGAACTCGAAGTCACCGGACCGGGTCGCCAACGTCTCCGAACACAACCAGCCGTGCTGTTCTTCTTGTCCCACCACTACAACCCCACTACGGACTATGGTGACGCCGACCAATGCCTGGCCCGGTCGTCGTGAGTCAGCCCTCTGAACAGATTCAACTCCCCGTCGCTGCCGAGTGCGCCGACTCGGCGTGATCGACGATCAGACGGCTACTTTCGAGACGGACACCCGCGAGTTGCAGATGTCTATTTCGAGACGGCTGGATCTGTCTTGGTGGGAATCACTCGTTCCGCAACGCGCGGCATCGCTAGGCGTCGAAGTTGGTGCCGGCCGTGAGGTGTTCCCACTTCGCGATCTCGTTCGCGCGCCTGTCGGCGATGTAGCGGTAGGCGGCGAGGGCGTCGGGTCCGAGGAGCAGGAATGCGGGTGGCTCGCTTGATTCGACGGCCGCGATGATAGCTGCGCCGGCCTTCCCTGGGTCGCCGCCCTGGTTGCCGTGCATGGTGTCGTTCTCCTTGCGGCGCTGCCCGGCCGTCGCCGCATAGTCGTCGATGACTGTGGCCGACTGCATGAGCGAACGTCCGGCGAAATCGGTACGGAATGCGTTGGGCTCCACAACGGTGACCGAAATGCCAAGGGGGGCAAGCTCGTCACGAAGGGCTCCGCTGATGCCTTCGATGGCCGCCTTGGCCGCGGAGTAATAGCCGGATCCCACGGGGGTGAGCTGAACGCCGATCGAGGAGATGTTTACGATGGCGCCGCTGCGCCGGGCGCGCATGCAGGGCAGCACGGCCTTGATCATCGCGACGGTCCCGAAGAAGTGCGTCTCGAACAGCGTGCGTACGTCGGCGTCGTCGCCTTCTTCGACGGCGGCGCGGTAACCGTAGCCTGCGTTGTTGACGAGGACGTCGATGCTGCCGAACCGTTCTTGGGCTTGCTGAACCGCAACGGTGACCTGCTCGAGATTGGTGACGTCAAGCGCGACGGCGAGCACGCGCTCCGGAGTGGCGTCGGCCAGGTCGGCCACTCTGGTGACGTCGCGCGCGGTGACGACCGCGTTGTGGCCGGCGCCGATGACCGCCTCGGCAAGGGCGCGGCCAAGGCCGGTCGAGCAGCCGGTGATGAGCCATGCGGACATTGCGTGCCCGCCCTTCTACAGGATCTCGGTAATGCTGTTCTTCAGGGCTTCGGCGTCCGTGCCGAAGACCGCTTGGACGCTGTTGCCGACCTCGATAACACCCGCGGCCCCGAGACTCTTCAGACGTGCCTGATCCACCTTGCTCTTGTCGGCGACCTCCATGCGCAGGCGCGTGATGCAGGCGTCGACGTTCACGAGGTTCTGCCGGCCGCCGAACGCCGCGATGACTTGCTCGGCCTTGCTGTCGACCGCGGCGGGTGCGGTCAACGTTTCGGTCGCGACACCGGACCCGCCGGTGGCTACGGCAGTAGCGGGGCTGCCGCCGTCGCCGAGGTTCGCTTCCTCCTCCGCCTCGAACTCGGCTTCGGGCTCGCGTCCCGGAGTTCTCAAGTTCCACCTCGTGATCGCGAACCGGAACAGCAGGTAGTAGACGACGAAGAAGACGACGCCCATGGCGATGAGCAGCGGGATGTTCTTCGCCGCCGGAGCCGTGCCGTAGAGAAGCAGATCGATGAGGCCCGCGGAGAACGAGAAGCCCAGGTGTATGTCGAGCAGGTAGGCGATCGCCAAGGACAGTCCCGTCAGCACCGCGTGGAGGAGGTACAACGGGAAAGCCACGAACATGAACGCGAACTCGAGGGGCTCTGTCACACCGGTCAGGAATGCGGTCAGCGCCGCCGCCGCCAGAATGCCGACCGCCACCTTCCGCTGCTTCTTGTTCGCCACGTGGATCATGGCCAGCGCGGCGGCGGGCAGCCCGAACATCAGAATCGGGTAGAAGCCCGACGTGAGGTGGCCTGCCGTGGGGTCGCCGGCGGCGAACCGGGTGAGTTCACCGGTTACGACTTTGCCGTCGGGCGTCTGATAGTCGCCGTAGAGGAACCAGACGTAGGAGTTCGGGATGTGGTGGAGACCCAGCGGAATCAGCATGCGGTTGGCGAACCCGTAGACGAACGCGCCCAGTGCGCCCGAGCCGCCGATGAACTTGCCGAGGCCGGTCAGCCCCGCATCGAAGATCGGATAGAAGTAGCTCATGGCGAACGCGATGAACAGGCAGGCCAGTGAAACCACGATCGGGACGAAACGCCTGCCGCCGAAGAATCCGATGTAGGACGGCAGTTGGATGGTGTGGTAGCGGTCAAAGAGCCACGCGGTCACCAGACCGACCACGATTCCGGCGAACACGCTGTAGTTAATTTGGGCCTGGTCGCCCGATTTGTCGACCTGGCCGGCGAGCACGATCGGCGACATGGTCTTGAACACCGCCTGCACCACGAGATAGCCCACCACGGCGGCCAGTGCGGTCGAACCGTCCGCTTTCTTGGCGAATCCGATGGCGACGCCGACGGCGAAAAGTAGCGGGAGGTTGGTGAACAGCGCGCCGCCTGCCGCGCTCATCGCCTGGAAGAACGGCCCGATGACCGGCGCCTTGAACCTGCCAAGCAGGTCGTCCTGGCCTAGCCGGAGCAGGATTCCCGCCGCGGGCAGCACCGCAATCGGCAGCATGAGGCTCTTGCCCAGCCGCTGCAACTGCGCGAAGCCGGGTATGCGCAGGCCCGACTTTGCTGCCGCCCCTTTAGGTTTCGTCGTGTCGCTCATTTCCTCTGCCCCTCCTCTGCCGCAAACGTCGTCCGCCGCTGAAGCTGAGCGGAAGCCTAGACGAGAACCTGTGAAGTTGAGACCGTCTTTCCCACACGCTCGTATTGTTGGTTTGCACGAGCAAAGGAGGCGCGATCGTGATCACGACGCCAGTACTCGCCCCGGTCGGGGGGCGTGCGGTTCCGCTGCAGGACGTCCCCGACCCAGTGTTCTCCCAGGGCATGGTCGGCTATGGCGCGGCGGTCGACCCTCCGCGCGGGGTCATCGAAGCGGTCGCTCCGGTCAGCGGCAAGATCTTGAAGCTGATGCCCCACGCGTACATCGTCATGACCCCGGACAACGTGGGCGTTCTGGTCCACCTGGGCTTGGACACTGTCGCACTGAACGGAGAGGGCTTCACGGCCCACGTCAGCCAGGGCGACGACGTCACCGCGGGCCAGGTCGTCATCACCTACGACGTCCCGTCGGTCGAGGCCAAAGGGCTCAATCCCATTGTTCCCGTCGTCGTCATGGATGAGCGTGAACCGGGGAATGTCATTCCTGCCGAGGCGGTTACCGCGGGCGCGGAGATCGCCTCCGGTGCAAGCCTTTTCACGGCGAACAAATAGATGGAAGTCGTTATCCTGCCGGACGCCAAGGAGATCGGCGGTGTCGCCGCCGACGCCATCGGCGCCTTGATCGCCCGGAAATCGGACGCTGTCCTCGGCCTCGCGACCGGATCGTCGCCGCTGGCGATCTACGACGAGCTGGCGGCGCGCTGCGAGGCCGCGCTGATCTCGTTCCGGCAGGCCCGCGGATTCACCCTCGACGAGTACGTCGGCCTGCCCGCCGACCACCCTGAGCGGTATCGGAACGTTATCGACACGGTGTTCGTGTCCCGGGTGGACTTCGCTCCCGGCGCGGTCCAGGGCCCCGATGGCCTGGCCGCCGACATCCCGGCTGCATGCGCCGCCTACGAGAACGCGATCCGCGGCGCGGGCGGCGTCGACCTGCAGATCCTCGGGATCGGCACCGACGGGCATATCGCGTTCAACGAGCCGGGGTCCTCACTGGCCTCCCGGACCCGTATCAAGACGCTGACCAGGCAGACGCGGATTGACAACGCCCGGTTCTTCGACGGCGACGTCGAATCGGTTCCGACGCATTGCCTGACCCAGGGACTGGCGACCATCATGGAGGCCCGGCACGTGATCCTGGTGGCGACCGGTGGCCGCAAGGCCGAAGCCGTGCACCATCTGGTTGAAGGGCCGGTAAGCGCAATGTGGCCGGCGACCATCCTGCAGCATCACCCGCATGTGACGGCGCTACTGGATGATGCTGCGGGACACCGGCTTCAGCTTGCCGGTTACTACCGCGAAACCTACCGCTCCAAGCCGGATTGGCAGGGCATCTGAGTGCTGTTGACCGCCGACACCCTGCTCACAGGCCGAGAACTGTTGCGGCCCGGGTGGATTGAGGTTTCAAGCGGCGTAGTGCATGCGGTCGGAATGGGCCCTGCGCCGCGCCCGCCGGATCGCGATCTCGGGGCGTCAACGGTGGTGCCGGGCTTCGTCGACACCCATGTGCACGGCGGTGGCGGGGCGAACTTCTCCACCGCTTCGGCCGCCGACACATCCACCGCCGTGGAGTTGCACCGCAGGCACGGCACCACCACAATTTTCGCCTCCCTCGTGACTGCCGGCCCGGCCGAATTGTTGCACCAGGTCACGGAATTGGCCGACGACGTGCGTTCGGGCCTGCTCGCAGGGATCCACCTGGAAGGACCCTGGCTGTCCACCAAGCGGTGCGGCGCCCACCAGCCGTCCCTGATGCGTGACCCGGACCCCGCCGAAATCGACCGCGTCCTTGATGCGGGCGGAGGGGCGATTCGGATGGTCACCATAGCGCCGGAACGCGACGGCGCCCTGGCAGCGATCGAACGGATTGTCGATAGAAGTGTGGTGGCTGCGGTCGGCCACACCGAGGCCACCTATGAGCAGACGCGCTCGGCGATCGCGGCGGGCGCGACGGTCGGCACGCACCTGTTCAACGCGATGCGTCCGATCAATACTCGCGAGCCCGGGCCGGTGATCGCGCTCATCGAAGACTCCCGGGTGACCGTGGAACTGATCACCGACGGTGTACATGTCGATCCCGCCCTGTATCGACATGTCGCGCGCAGTGCGGGTCCCGACCGAGTGTCGTTGATCACCGACGCGATGGCCGCGACCGGGATGGCTGACGGCGTCTATCACCTGGGGCCGGTGGCGGTGGGCGTCGTCGACGGGGTGGCGCGAGTGGCGGGCACGGACACCATTGCCGGCAGCACGGCGACCATGGACCGGGTGTTCCGGTTCGCCGTCCTTCACAGCGGGTTGCCCCGCGACGAGGCGCTGATGCTGGCCGTATGTCAGGCGTCGATCAATCCCGCACGCGCGCTGGGTCTGCCATGCACGGGCCTCGTCCCCGGCGCCACCGCCGACCTGGTGGTGCTGGACTCAGACCTCTCGGTGACGGGTGTGCTGCGCCAAGGATCGTGGGAGGAATTGCAATGAATGAATCGCGACCAGTCGTGGTGATGCTGCTGCCCGCATTCGACTACGACCCGACCGAATCTGCCGTCATCTGGGACGGATTGATCACCTCTGGCGTCGACGTGCGGTTCGCCACGCCGGACGGTGAGCCCGCGTACGCAGACCCTCGGCTCGTCGACAAGGGATTCTCGGTGCTGTCGCCATTGCTCATGACGCGACCTGACTCGCTGAGGGCATACAAGCGCATGGTCAACGACGCACACTTCGCCAAACCGTGCACCTATGAAGACGTCGACATCGACACCGTCGACGGCGTCTTCGTCCCCGGCGGCCACGCCAAGGGAGTCCGTACGCTACTCGAATCGTCGGCGGCTCAAGCGATTGCGGCGACGGCGATGTCGCGGGATATCCCCGTCGGGGCGGTCTGCCACGGGGTGCTGCTGCTGGCCCGCTCCATCGGTCCATCGACGGGGCGCTCGGCACTCTACGGGCGGCAAACGACGGCGCTGACCGCCGCACTGGAGTTGGGCGGCTGGGCGATGACCCGTCTGTGGCTGGGCGACTACTACCGCACCTACCCAACAACCGTCCAGGCCGAAGTCACTGCGGCGCTGGCCTCACCGGGCGACTTCCAAACTGGGCCGCGAGTGACGCTGCGCGACAGCGCGAATCGGCTCGGTCGCGGTTTCACCGTTAAGGACGGCAACTACCTGTCCGCCCGCTGGCCCGGCGACTGCCACCGGCTCGCGGCCGACTATGTCCGCTTGGTCTGGGGCAATTACCGACGCGGCGGCTAATTTGAATCATCCTGTGCTCGTGATGAATTCGGCGACGATCTCGCCCAATTCGCGTCCTTTTTGTTCTTGAACGAAATGACCAGCGCCAGTGACCGTCGTGTGGTTCTGACCGTGGGCGCCGGGAATTCGTTCTTGAAAGATCTGCTCCCAGCCGCGTGTTGCGGGGTCGTTGTCCGAGTAAGCGGTCAGAAAGGGTCGCTGCCATTGCTTTAGCGCGGCCATGGTGGCTCGTCCGATCGCCGCTCCAGGGTCGTTGCGGGTGAGTGGGACGAGTGCAGTGAGTTGTCGCAGGCCGGCCTTGAAGGATCGGTCGGGGAAAGGCGCGTCGTACGCAGCGAGTACGTCGGCGGGCAGCGGTCCCGCGACCGCGTCGAGGAAGAAGCTCGGGACGATATCCGGCGAGCGCTGATAGAACAGCACGTAGTCGAGAAGCGTTTCCTGCAACAAGACTTGGTCATCTCCGACACCGTGATGGGCCCAGGTGAGCGCTCCGGCCAAGCTCGGATCACACGTGTGCAGGATGGTGTTGGTCGCGACGACTCGAGCGAAGCGGTCCGGATCGCGAGCCAGGACGCTCAACCCGATCGGACCACCCCAATTCTGGACGACGAGGGTGACCTCACGCAGATCCAGACCGGTGAATAGCCCATGCACCCAATCGATGTGGCGAGCGAAGGTGTAATCGGTGGGCTCGGTCAGCTTGTCCGACCGACCGAATCCGATGTGGTCGGGTGCAATGACTCTGAACCCGGCCTCGCGGAGAACCTGAATGACGTCGCGGTACAGAAACGACCATGTGGGTTGTCCGTGGACCAGGACAACGGCGGGCGCGTCGGCCGGACCCACGTCCACATAGTGCATTCGCACAGCGGGGAGGCCCTTCGTTGCGACCTGGACGTAGGTGGGTGCGAATTGGTAGCCCGGCAGGTTCGCGAACCGGTCGTCGGGAGTTCTCAGTACGGTCATTGCAGGAAGTAGGCGTCCCCTACGTAGCGGGCCGATTCGCGGCCGAGGTGGAGATACAGTTTCAGACCTGGAGCTATGGCG
>CAVYPI010000068.1:0-27893 GCA_963770125.1 uncultured Actinomycetota bacterium
CCTCGTAGCGGCGTTGTCCCGCGCCGCTCGGCGCGGTGAAGTACTCCGCCCCAGGCCTCAACTAGATTCCCGCAGCGCCATGCATTTATGATAGAGCTATTTTGAGCTCGGGCCGGCGCGACGCGCTCAGCTATCTTGCTGTGAGACAGCTAATTACATTCTTGTAGTTCCGATTTGTTGCCCACGACGGCAGGAATACTGTATGACAAGCCCAGGGTTTGAGCTCCAGCAATCCGATTGAGACTCATCGCCTCGATTCGACAGCGATACGCCGTCTACCAGCGGATTTTCACAGCCCAGCTTCCGGAGGCTTTACAGGAAAAACGAACTCACCCCCACCGTGAATCGAGGTTAGCCGCCACTGCGTTACGGCGCGACTGGACCAGGATGTCGAGCACGTCGCCGTGCTGGTCGACCGCGCGCCACAGATAATCAGTGGTGCCGTTGATCTTCACGAAAACCTCGTCGAGGTGCCATTTGTCGCCGGGGCGGGGTCGCTGCCGACGTAACTGGGCGGCGTAGTCCGGCCCGAACTTGGCACACCAGGACCGGATCGTCTCGTAGGTGACCACCACGCCGCGGGCGAGCATCACTTCCTCGACGTCGCGCAGGCTCAGCGTGAAACGGTGATACAGCCACACCGCGTGCCCGATGACCTCGATCGGATACCGGTAGCCCTTGTACCTCGCCGCGATCGCCACAAACCACCAATCCTGGCAGCACCACACCAGGTCAACAACTTGACAATGCCGGCCGGTGAGGTCGACGTGCTGGTCAACAACGCGGCCACGGTCACCGCCGCTCCGACATTGGAGCAGGACGTTGAGTCGTTCCTCATGTTCGACGTCGACGTGCGCGCGCCGTTCTTTCTGACCGCGGCGCTGCTGCCCAAGATGATGGCCCGCGGATCGGGTGCCATCGTCAACATCTCCTCAATGGGCGCGTCGGTCGGAGTCCCCTTCGCGCCGGTCGCCGCCGCCACCAAGGCGGCACTGCAATCCTTCACCCGGTCCTGGGCGGCGGCGTTCGGCGCCAACGGGATTCGTGTCAACACCGTCGCGCCCGGGCCCACCCGCACCGGCGGTGGCGTCGGCGCGTTACGCGACGGGTTGGAGCAGCTGGGATCCGCGACACCGTTGGGCCGGACCGCGGACCCCAGCGAGATCGCCGAGGCGATCGTTTTCCTCGCTTCGCCGCAAGCGAGTTACCTCACCGGCGCGACCGTGGCGGTCGACGGCGGCTTTACCGCGATCTGACCGAACACACAGCTCAATCAATCATCTCGCAGCCGCCGGCGCCGACGTTTAGCCGCGACACATCCACGCTATCGGGCTGTTGGTCTGAGCCGCAACCACATTCAGTGAACCTCGAAACGAACTGCTTAGGAGGCACACCATGGTCGGAGCAAAACCCTACGCGCAACTGCACTATCGTGAGGTCAGCGGAAACCGGATGGCCTACGTCGACGAGGGCGACGGCGATGCCATCGTCTTTGCACACGGCAACCCCACGTCGTCCTACCTGTGGCGCAACGTAATGCCACACCTGGAAGGACAGGGCCGTCTGGTCGCCGCCGACCTGATCGGCATGGGCGGGTCGGACAAACTGCACCCGTCGGGCCCGGACCGCTATAACTACGCCGAACAGCGCGACTACCTGTTCGCGCTCTGGGATGCACTGGATCTCGGCGACAACGTGACACTCGTGCTGCACGACTGGGGTTCGGTGCTCGGCTTCGACTGGGCCAACCAGCATCGCGACCGCATACGGGGCATCGCGTTCATGGAAGCCAGCGTCACCCCAATTAGCTGGTCGGAGTTCCCCCCGGATCTCCGCGGCGTGTTTAGGCGCTTTCGATCGCCGCAGGGCGAGACCATGGTGCTGGAGCAGAACAGTTTCATCGAACAAGTTCTGCCCGCAGGAACGCTGCGCCAACTCAGCGACGAAGAAATGGACCACTACCGGCGGCCGTTCGTCAACCCGGGTGAGTCCCGGCGGCCGACGTTGTCCTGGCCACGCAACACCCCAATCGACGACGAGCCCGCCGACGTCACATCGGTGGTCAACGACTACAGCAGCTGGTCGGCCCAAAGCGATGTGCCCAAACTGTTCATCAACGCCGAGCCAGGGCCATCGTCGGGGGCCGCATCCGCGACCTCATCCGCTCATGGCCGAACCTCACCGAGACCACCATCACCGGACTGCACTTCGTCCAAGAGGACAGCCCCGACGAAATCGGCACCGCCGTCGCGCAATTCGTACGCAAGCTGCGCTAACAGCAGGAAGTCCTCTACTTGCAAAGGCGCTCAACGCGCACATGACGCGTGTCTCATCGCCACTTCAAGTTTGAATCCCGTTGGAAGTTATCCGTGAGAATTTGGACCGCGGCGTGAGATCCTACAGGCACAACACAATCGGCCCAGGAGTGTTTAAGAGCACCTTGCCATCACCGCTGCGCGACGCGCTGGCGAACTCGACCCCACCCAGGCCGACAACTCCAGCCGACACGCCGCACATGCCTTAAAAGTGATTGGCTACGCCCTTGAGAACAAACCACAGGTCAAGCCGGTGCCACCGGGAGGGAAGCTGCCACACGTCCTCCAGCGCGCCGGACTGATTGACATTAACGGACACGACTCACCGCACTCGCCGACCCAGCGCAACACGTTGATACGCGATCACATCGTGCGCGCTGGCCTACTGCGGTTGTTCGACACAGCAAACCGAAGCAGCCCGCGGAAATCGCCCCGGATGTCGAGTCCGACGCCCAGATGTGACAAGTCTGTGACAACCAGACCCGTAGCAGTCATCACCGGTCGTCCCGCCCCGCGAGGGGGAAAGCCCTGTTCAACGGCTTGTTTCGGGGTGTGAACGGGATGGACGGCCGCCGTCGACCGACTTGCTTGTCACAACTCGCCGAGAACTCGTCGCGGCCATCCGGGCGTCGGACTCTGGACAAAACACGCAGGTCAGGGCCGGTTTTGCGGCAGGCAAAGATACGGCGATTCCGGGCCGTCGGTGACACCGAATCAAGTGCACCGGCCTCGCCGGCTTCGGTAACAGATAAAAATAGCACTTGACCTGCCTAAACGTTGTCGGGCTGACAGGATTTGAACCTGCGACCACTTGACCCCCAGTCAGCGAGAAGCCGTGTTTAACCGTCCCAGCCCGTCCCTCCCCTCCCAACGACCTGCAGAAATCGTCTCAACGTATCTCCCTCCGTCCCACCATGTTTCGCGCCACTTGTGACAACTCCGTGACAACCTCGCAGCCCGCCAGCCGACCAACAGCAAACCTGCGCATCTCGAAATGCCCGCCAGCAAACCCGATTTGCACCAAACAAGACCGCTCCAATCGTCTGCCTTGCCCCACCACCGGCGCGCCAGCGGCTCATCGCAGATCATCACGACACCCCTTCCATCGCCCGCCCCACCCCCTGCGGCACTGAACCGTGTCATTCCACTGCGCCAACTCGCCACGCTTGAGCTTGCGGACCTCAACATCAGTGCACGTCCCGCGGCTCGGCCCCCCACACCAATCACGCCGCTGACCCCGACATGTCGAAGGTCACGACCTGCGCCGCCAACGCAGCACGCCCACCAACCATGCCTGTGCGCGGCCGACAATGGCGACCAATACCGAGTCATCGTCGTTCGCCCCGGACAGCCCTCTGCCGGACTCGCCAAACATAGGGTGAATGTAGATCCGCCGTGACCCTTCAACCACATCGAAACCGCTGATTTCCACCTCGACCACTGACGGCCAGGCCAGGTGTTGCGACGCCGCACGACACCATCAGTGGCCAAGGATCCCCGCATCCCCTGGCGTGCAGGGCTTCTCACGATCATTCACCCAATATCGCCAGCGACACGATCGCCACCACAGCCGCTGACAGCATGTCGGCAACCTGAAATCAACCTCTTGTGGACACACTCCGAGGTGCGTGTCGGGGTGCGCTGTGGTGGCCTGCTATGACCTTCCGGTCAACTAGCGGGCGGTCGACCGGTTCTGAAATTTGGCCCTATAGAACGCTCGCCGAGGTCCGGATGGCTGATCTATAGCTTCGAAACCGTCCTCTGAGCTGCGCTTTACGTGGTGATCCCGACTGGGATCGAACCAGCGACCTTCCGCGCGTGAAGCTGAGGCGATGTCAAAAGCGAGACGCCTGTGCTAGTCAAGCTGGGACGAACTGGACTCATCTTGAGGGTTCAAAGCACGTGCTACGAGCGGCGTGGCGGATGCGGAGCGGATGAAAAACGAACCTTTGATCCGTAGGCACAGGCCGATGACACGACCAGGCACGATGCGAGTTGTTTTGCCGTGTAGGCGGAGGTGTTGGGTAGTCCGACTGTCGTCATCGTTGTCGTCAGAACTGTCGTCCGCTCACGGGGCGGAACATTGTTTACCTCTTTTCTGAACCTTGTGCAGTTACGTATATTCATCACCCTTCTCCTGGGTGAACACTACGAGACTGGCTGCGCGTTGGCGCGCTACGCTGCAGTTATGTCACAAACACACCAAATATTATTCGGCGCCTGGGGACAAGCGTGGCAAGCTCTCGGACGAGGGGCCGCGAAGAGCAACTTTCTATGCTGAAAGATCATCTAATCATCTACAACACGACCGCAACCCCACCCCGACAAACTCAACGCGCTCAACGCCGAGGTCGCGGAACCCCTCCATTTCCCTTACCACGCCCGGGTTGCCCTGCCCTCTGAAGCCCCTCAGCGACAACAGAATTCGCTTGAACTCGTCTTGTCCCGAATTGACCGAGCGTGGCGTTCACGTTCGGTCGCTGCGTGAAGGCGTAGACACCAGCACTCCGACCGGACGCGCAGTCACGGGCATCATGGCCACGATCGCTGAGTTGGAGCTGGAACTAGGAAACGAGCATCGCGTCGCGTCGCGCGAAGCTCGGGTTGCGCGCGGTTTGCCAGCGACGAAGCCGATGAAGCTTGATGCGGCACAACAGAAGCGGTTGTTGCGGCTTTACCAGCAGAGGGAACCGGTGAGTGAGCTGACTTCTATGTTCGGGATCAGCAGGAGCACACTGTTCAGAACCCTCAAGACGTTGAAGCTGCGGGAGCCCGCATCAGCGTGAAGCGGACAAGCGGACAGGGAAAGCAGCGTGAGACCACCTCTCTATTGGTGTCCTCCTACCGTCGGGAAGGATGATTCTGTTGGTCGCCGATGATGAACTGCGCCGCTTACTCGACCGCAGCCGCGACCACAACACCGATGCCCTCCGAATTACGGAGGCGGAGGCGTTGCCTAACCGTCTCCAGGTCGCTTTGAGGCCATTCTGGTCGACGGTGATCATCCGGACCGGCCGCTCCTGAACGGCTACATCAGCCGTGTCGGCGCGCCCCGAAATAAGAGACGACTGGAATTTTCGGCAAATAGATCGGCCACTGCCGGGGTGGCCGCCTGGGTCGTCTCAAAAAAGTGCCCGCATGCCCTGCGAGTATTCGATGGGTAGGTCGAAGTACCTGGAGCGTTCGGCGCGCCCGTGCTCGCTGTCGGCCGGTCGGCTGCGCTCGGTGTTGCACGGGCAGGGTCCGTCGATGGGGGCGTACAGGTGCGGGCTGTGGCAGTAGTGGCAGCCGGTGTCGCCGCGCAACGCTGCGTCGAGGAGCGCAATCTCGCGCTCGGCTCGCCGGCTGGCGCGCCGCGGGTCTCAATCGTCCACCCGGGCCGGTGTCCAGCGGCCGTGAGGCCTTCCCCAGCTCCGCGGAGTCCAGGCCCTGCTTCATCAGGCCGCCCAGGCTCTGGCTGGCGGTGCCGGCCAGCTGAGATCCGGCCTGCATCAACGTCTCCGGCACCTTGCCCACCATCGACAACGCCCCGCCCACCAGCCCGCCGGCCGCCCCGAGCACCGTCGGAATCAGCTGCGGCTGCATCGAAGCCAGCTGCCATTGTCCCGATAGATCGCCTCCCAATCGGCATACCGCCCAGTGGGCACCACCCGCAAGACACGCGGTGGCACGGGATCGCGCTCTGCTATCACATGCTCGCCTGCCTGTCCGAGTCGAGAAGTCGCGCCGCAGAAACACTCCCACCCAGTACAAATAGTGCCCGGGTGACACGGTTTCAGTCGACAACCGCCCAAATCCGAAGAAACACACCGCCAACGGGCTACCGCGCCAGCGCAGTTCGCTCATTGAGTCAGCTCGGAGTCCGCAATGACGCGGGTGGCACGACGCCGCGCGTCGGCCTGGACTGCAGGACTCACCCCGTGGGTGATGGCTGTTCAGAGTTCGAGGCCGTGGCCCTGGTCGACGCCGTGGTCTTGGGTGTACTAGCCGCTGCGCGAACCGCTCATAGGCGGCTTCGCGTGCGCGGTCGGCGGCGATGTGTTGGCGCCAGGCTTCGCGGCGGGCGGCGCGGCGTTGATCGTGGCGCTCGAGCAGCTGCGCCACGATGTCGGGGAGGAGCTCGCGGGGTGTTCGTTCGGTTTCGGCGTGCATGGTGCGTGGCCGGTCGTCGGCGGCCAGAATGCCGCGCACCACGGCCGCGGCGGAGCATTTGTTGCTGCGACGCAGGATATGAATGTCGGCGCCGGCGACAGGGCTGGTGTGCTCGTGGTCGGCCTCGCCGCTGAACCGCTGCTAGATGTACCCACGCGACCAACAGATACGATTCGTCCAGCGCAGGACCGAGACGTCGTCGGTCAGTCGTCTCCGACTTCTCGTGTCACCGACCGAGCCTTCTCGTGTCACCGACCGAGCCGGGTCAAGTGCTAGCGTCGCGTTCGTGTCTGGAAACGGGGCCGCCCCGCTGCGGATCGGCATCCTGGGCGCAGCGCGCATCGCACCGTTGGCGCTCATCAAGCCGGCCAAGGGAAACGTCGAGGTCGTCGTCGCCGCAGTGGCGGCGCGCGATGCCGCACGTGCACAGGCCTTTGCTGCGAAACACGGTATCGCCCGGGTGCACGAAAGCTACGAAACGCTGATCGCCGACCCGGACCTCGACGCTATCTACATTCCGCTGCCGAACGGCTTGCACGGCCGGTGGATCCGAGCCGCGCTGGGCACCGGTAAACATGTGCTGTGCGAAAAGCCGTTCACCGCCAATGCCGCCGAAGCCCGTGAGATCGCCGAACTCGCCGCGAAGTCGGACCGGGTCGTGATGGAGGCGTTCCATTACCGCTACCATCCGCTGGCTTTGCGCGTTGAGCAGATCATTGCCTCGGGCGAACTGGGGACGCTCGAGCGGGTGGAGGCAGCCTTGTGCTTCCCCCTGCCGAAGTTCTCCGACATCCGCTACAACTACTCGCTCGCCGGGGGCGCGACGATGGACGCCGGGTGCTATGCGGTCCATATGGCCCGCACGTTCGGCGGTGGAACCCCGGAAGTCGTTTCGGCGCAGGCGAAACTGCGCGATCCGCAGATCGACCGGGCCATGACGGCCGAGTTGCGTTTTCCGGGCGGCCACACCGGCCGGGTCCGCTGCTCGATGTGGTCATCGGATCTGCTGCAGGTCGGCGCCAGGGTGGTTGGCGACCACGGCGAGTTGCGTGTGTTCAATCCGATAACGCCCCAGTTCTTCCACCGACTCTCGGTCCGATCAGCCGACGGCAAACGTGTGGAGCGTTTCCGGCGCCGCGCGTCCTACGCATATCAGCTCGACGCTTTCGCCGCGGCAGTGCTGCGCGGCGAACCGGTGAAGACGACGCCGGAAGACGCGATCGAGAACATGACCGTCATCGATGCGATCTATCGCGCTGCCGGCCTCCCACTCCGCGAGCCCAGCTGAACGTACGAAACAAAACGTCAGCGACGGAGTTCCGACCAGGTACCGGGTTAATCCGGGCCAGTTTCCTGACGGTCCGTGAGCTATACCCCCGGCCCTTGGCTGGAACCACAACTGGCCACTGACGAGCAGAACAGATGGATTGACCGAAATGCAGGACGGATCCATCTGTCGCTCGCTGAACAATTCTTGCGCAGAAAAATCATTGGCTTACGCATCTCTCCAATCGCACCTCCACGAAGCATCAACGCTATGGCAGCAGCTCGCGGCCCACCTGGCGACCGTGCTCACACTGGACTTCGAACGCACAGACCACCGTGCGTTTCTGCCGACGTCGAGCTGCCGGCTTGACCATGGGATCAGCTGCGCTCCGCTGAGGCCGCCGACAGGGCGACGGGTTTCGAGCTAATCCGAACCTCCTGCGGCCCATATACTTCCGGCTTGTCGGGCCAGAAGCGGTGAATGATCGGGCAGCCGATGAGCGCGACCAGACCGGACGCGATGAACCCGCCGTCGATCCCGCCCAGCAGCGGAACGAATGGTCCGGTGTAGGCGTCGTTCACCGAGAAGAGCATGCCGACCACCACGGCGATGGACCACAATATGAGCGTGCGCGGGTTCAGTCCGCCTCGGTACCAATAGATTCCACCACGCTGGCGCCGGTTGAACACCTGAAGATCGTCGACGTCGTAGCACCCGCGGCGGACGATGTGCCCGTACCTCGACACCTCGACCGATGCCGTCGTCGAGGCGGGCATGTGGGAAAAAGCGTTGCCGAGTGGCTCGGCAATGCTCGTCGTGAAGCGCGGCCCCAACGCCGGATCGCGGTTCCGGCTGGATCAGCCGGTCACATCCACCGGGCGGCATCCCGACAGCGACATCTTCCTCGACGACGTCAGCGTCAGCCGACGGCACGCCGAGTTTCGACGGGAAAACGGCGAATACTTGGTCGTGGACACCGGCAGCCTCAACGGAACCTATGTCAACCGCAAACCGGTCGAATCGGTGGCGCTAGCCAACGGCGACGAGATTCAGATGGGCAAGTTCCGTCTGGTGTTCCTCACCAGGCCCACGACGCACTGACACCCACCCGCCTCGCCCCAATCGGCCAAGAACCGTAATGGGCGCCAAACCGGACATGGTCGGCGGTCGGCACCACCACGTTGGCCAACACTCCGCCCGTCAGATGAGAGTGATTGCGGGACAAACCCGTTCGTGTTGGCCCAGGCCGGACCAGGTGGATAAACAACGGGTCGTTGAGCCACTGATTCTGAGACTGACGGCGGATAACCGGCGGAGGGATTCGACGCTAACCGCGGGCTGGACACGGTGCACCATCCAGTGTCCGGGTATGGAGTGCTGGACGATAGGTCGAACGTCGCTACGCCGACCGCTGAGCTGACGCATCGGGCGCTCGGCAGCGCCGCCGATGGCTGGTGTCGCACAGCGCACGACCATCAGCTTCGTGGCTTCGACCGCGCAACTCGACGCTGTCGTTCACACTAACCACCGGCAGCACCGGCGCCCTAAAGTGCGATCTTGTTCGGCGTTTAACCCCAACGTAGCGTCCAAGGTGGCATTGGCATGCCGCCCACGAACGATCAAGGGGAACCGTTATCAAGATCGCGATCATCGGTGCCGGCAACGTGGGGCAAACGCTGGGAACGGCGTGGCGTAGCCGTGGCCACGACATGGTCTTCGGCGTGCGCAATCCCGACGATCCGAAGTACGCCGCGCTGGGGTCGGTCAGGACCAACCCCGACGCCGCCGGCGGCGCGGAGGTCGTGGTGCTGTGCACGCCGTGGCAGGCCACCCGCCAGGCGGTGCAGGGCTGTGGAGACCTGTCCGGGTAGACCCTGATCGACTGCACGAATCCGCTGAACCTGACTTCACCGAGCTGGAGGTCGGGCACACCACGTCGGGCGCGGAGCAGATCGCGCAATGGGCGCACGGTGCACGGGTCTGCAAGGCGATGAACCAGATCGGTGCTCCGATGATGGATTCGCCTAACCTGCCGGGCACACCGGTGATGTTCATCTGCGGTGACGACGAGGACGCCAAGGCCGTCACCGGCACGCTGGTGACTGAGCTCGGATTCGAAACCGTCGACGCCGGCGATCTGTCGTTGGCCCGCCTACTCGAGCCGTACGCGCTGATCTGGATTCACCTTGCGCTGCGCCGCGGCATCGGCACCAACTTCGCCTTTGGCCTGCTGCGCGGCGAGGATTGACCCAGACGGTGTTATCGCGGGCCGCAACCCGCCGTCCAGGCGGCGAAGCCCGTACCATCAAGGCCGGACGTGCTCCGCGCCCGGGTGCTGGTGCGCGGCGATGCTGGCTCAGGCGTGCAGCCGTTGCTGTGGTACGTCGACGACCGGGGGTTGGCCTACTCGGTGGGCGTCTCGGCCCGCCAACCCATCCAGGACGCGTTGGCGGCGCCGCCCAAGCAAGCATGGCGCGCCGCCCTCGATCCCGACGGCCGCCCGTGAGGGCGCCCAAGTCGCCGAGCTGACCCGGTGGATGCCGGCCACCTTCACGGGCTGGCCGCCCGGGTTGCGCATCATCGCCCGCCGGGAACGTCCCCATCCCGGCGCCAGCTGCACATCACCGACCACGACGGCTGGCGCATCACCGTATTCGCCACCAACACCGTCGGCGGGCGAATCGCCGACCTGGAGGTCCGCCACCGGCTGCGCGCCCGCGCCGAAGACCGCATCCGTGGGCTCAAGGACACCGGGATGACCAACCTGCCCCTGCAGGCTTTCGCCAAGAACCAGGTCTGGCTCGAATTAGCCTGCCTGGCCTACGAACTGCTCACCTGCACCCAACTGCTGGCATGGCACGAACAACCCGCCCGAACCTGGGAACCCAAACGCCTGCGACTGCCCGCCGGACATGACGCGACACGTCCGCACCCACAGCACGGCCACGAGCGTCCTCGTTCTCGCCCACAGCCGGTTCGGGTAGCCGCCGGCCGCCGGCCGCCGCCAGGCGTCCTTGAAAATCCGAAGTGATTCGCGCTCAACAAACTTTCACGAATGGAATCACAGTGCGACGCAACCGATTTCATGGCTTGCGGTCGTAATGGTGCGCTCGCGGCCCCCATGTCGGCCCGTCTCCCCTGGGCCGCGGTGTTGGCGCGTCCCGGCCATCCATGCCTCACGTCAAGAGGTCCGGGAGCGTTGCTTCGTTGCCTCATCTGGGAAGGTCCGCGTCCCCGGAGCAGCTCGTTGCACACGGCCGGATCTGCCGTCGGACGGCGTCGGGATTGAGGGAGGAATGCTCCTTGGCGAGCCGTTGCAATGCGGTTTCGTGACGGATATTGTGACAGCACGGAGTGATGGTGGAATGGGGGTGAACAAGACATGACAGACGTGGTGGCTGGGTCCGAGCCCGTAGCGGAGGAGCCCGTAGCGGGGGAGCCCGTAGCGGAGGAACCCGCAGCGGAGGAACCCGTAGCGGAGGAGACCGCGGCGGAGGAACCCGTAGCGGAGGAACCCGTAGCGGAGGAACCCGTAGCGGAGGAACCCGTAGCGGAGGAACCCGCGGCGGAGGAACCCGCGGCGGGAGCTGGTGTCTGAGCACGACCGTGTGGGTTGCTCACACGCAAGGTGACGCGAGTCCAAGCGAATCGGAGGCCTGAGGAATGCCTCGGGCCTCTGCTTGTCGCTACTTGGGCTCCAACCTCTCCACGATCCGTCGCACGCTTTCGGGGTGCCAGCGCTCGCCGCGCTTGGGTTTGTGCCCGTTGGAGTCGAGTTCGCGGGCGATCTCCCGCAGCGTCGCGCCCGAGGCTCGCAGTTCGGCGATACGGACCAGTGCTGCCTGCTCGGCAGGGTCGGGAACGAGGGAGCCATCAGCGATGCAGTAACCGTAGGGCGGCGACCCTGCACCGGGGCGGGACTGCCGACGACGACGCGAGCGCAGAGCAGCCATCTGCGGCTGGTTTGCGGCGGCTGCTCGCAGCACGTCGCGCACACCCTGGCGGGACGGATCCGCGGGTATCCGACGAAGTTCAGCGGCATCGTCTGGCTGCAACGAATACACACGAGCGCCCGTCGCGCGCACTTCGGCCAGCAACTGCTCTTGCACGACGAGCGCGCTGTCGAGGCAGTCGAGACGGTAGACGACGAGACCCTGCGCCAAGCCCTGATGGAGCGCGGCCAGCGCCTCGGCGAATCCCTGCCGGTCTTCCAAGCTTGCTGCAGAGGGGTTTTCGCTGATGATCGCGGCCAGCTGGTGACGCCGCCTCCGCGCCCAGTCCTCGACCCCGGCGCGCTGAATCTCGACGCCGATCCTTTTCTCGCCGCCGCCGTTGCAAGCCCTCAGATACGCGATCAATACCGCCATCGCTGCTTGTTACCCCGGTCGGCGCCCACGCCGGCGCCAGGCCGACGGAAGGGGTGACCCAGTATCAAATCTTACGGTCACCCAAGATCTCGAGCTCATACGACCCGGGGCGCCTCGATCACGCGGCTGGGCGGACATGAACGGCCTCCGTCCGGTTCGCCCGAGCCGGCCGGACCGCCCTCACTCCCATTGTGACGAACATCGTCGAGCCTCCGCGGACGAACATCGACGAGCTGGACCAGCAGCACGGTCTGACCGTACCGGAAGTCGGTTGAACGAGGATCTCCTCCCGGTGACCGATCCGTCGGGAACGACGGGCGATCGGGGGCGGAAATCCACCCCTCCCCGTTGCCTCACGTCAACAGTGGAGCGTCCGGGAGCGTTGCTTCGCTGCATCATCCGGAAAGGTCCGCGTAGTGGGGTGGCGAGTGGACGCGGAGTGCCCGCGGTGTCGACGGTGACGACAAACCCGCTAGACGCGCGCTGCGCGACCAACGTGCCCCGTGGTGATGCCGGTGCTGTCGTACGCGCAACGCCGCGCCGGGCGGGAGCTCGGTTCAGCGAGCGCGGTCGCCGACTCTAAACAGACCCTGCTCTGTACCTACCTGTCCGGTGTATTGCTTGTCGGGCTGCTGCTCAACTCCGTACTGGGCTGGTCGTGGGCTGACCCCGTCGTCGCTTTAGTCATCGCCGCCGTCGCAGTCAGGGAAGGCCGCGAGGCTTGGCGCGGCGAGCATTGCTGCTGACCATCACATGATCAGGGCCGCGCTGTCCTCACCGCACGCATCAAATCGATCCGCTCGAGGGCCGCACTCCGCGGCCGCTGCTACCAACCTCGTGGGGGGCAGCAGGTGGGTCCGCATCGCTCGATGTGCTTCAACCGACAGAGCGGGTTCGTTGGACGGCTAATCTTGTTGCGCGGCAACGAAGCGGGCGGGATTTCGACGAACGCGTTCTTGCAGATGTCACAGCAGAAGGCGTAGCTGGATCCGCGCCATGTGGCCCGGGTTGCCACATCGTCGGGGTGGAGAAGCAGACCGCACACCGGGTCGCTTTCACGGTTTGCGCGTTCCGGACTGCGGCGACGCACAAGCTGACGGCAGTGAAAGATGCCCGCTCACTTTTAACCGTTCAGCTGGCCGCCCATTGTGACCGACCCGGGCCCGTCACCGACAGTGGCCAAACAGGCCACATATTGGAAAATTCTGGCCACCTTGTTTCCGTGATCTTCCGAGCCGATGCGTCAGCATCCGGCGGTATAGCTCTGCCGGTACCTGTGTGGCGACACCCCGACGGTGCGGAGGAAGTGATACCGCAGCGACGGGTAGGAGCCGAAGCCGGACTGCTCGGCGACGCGGTCCACGGTCAGCCCGGTGGTTTCCAACAGCCGGCGTGCGCGGTCGACGCGCATCCTGGCGAGCAATCCCAACGGGGTGGTGCCGAAGTGGTCCCGGAATTGGCGGTTGAGGGTTCGCACGCTCACCGCTGCGTGGTTTGCGATGGCCTGCAGATCGAGCGCGTCGAGTGCGTTCTCTTCCATCCAGTCGATCGTCGGTTGAAGCGGATGCTCGGAGTCGGCGGGCCCGACGTGTTCGATGTACTGCGCCTGACCGCCGTCGCGCCACGCGGGTACCACCACCCGGCGCGCAGTGCGCGCGGCCAGGTCGGCGCCCGCGTGTTGGCGGAGCAGATGCAGACACAAGTCCAAGCCCGATGCCACTCCCGCCGACGTCAACACGGGACCTTCATCGACGAACAGCACACTGGGATCAACGTCGATCTCGGGATAGCGCCGCGCTAACTCGCCGGCCCACTGCCAATGGGTGGTGGCGCGCCTGCCATTCGAGCAGGCCGGCAGCTGCCAGCGTGAACGCCCCGACGCACATCGCTGCGATCCGCACACCGTTGTCGGCGGCGGCACGCAGCGCCGAAACCGCCTGCGGGTCAGGATCTTCCAAGAATCGATGCGTTCCCGGTACCACCACGAGGTCCGCTTCCACGAGGGCGTCCATCCCGTAGGGCGTGCGAATCTCGACCAGACCCCACTCCGCGCTGGTACTGATCGATCGGTGTTGCCCGCACACCCGAACCTCATATTCGGGCGGTACCGCGGGAGCGTCGTCACCGCTCGCGGCTCCGGACTCGGCCGCTGCCAGATTGGCCATGCCGAAGACCTGGCCAGGAATCATCAGTTCGAAGCCCATCACCTGGTCCAGCGCCAGCACACCCACGATCATGTGGCCAGATTTTAGCAATATTTGTCTATCTGGCCACTGGTAGCCCGTGCAGCCATTCCGGCACAGTTGGGGTATGTCATCCCCGACCGGTCGGATAGATCTCCCCGATTCCGAGATCGCCTGCGCGGCAAAGCAGTTCGTCTACGACATCTCGCCAGCATTCGTCGCCCACCACAGCCTGCGCAGCTACCTATACGGTCGCGAGCTCGCCGCCGCCAAGGGGCTGCGACCCGATGTCGACTATGACGACGAGCTGGTATTCCTCAGCTGCATCCTTCACGACCTCGGCGTCACCGACTACGCCAACGGCGATCAACGGTTCGAAGTCGACGGCGCCGATGCCGCGGCGCGCTTCCTGCGGGACCATGGGGTGCAGGAAGCGCGGGTCACCACGGCCTGGCAGGCGATTGCGCTGCACACCAGTATCGGCTTGGCGCACAAGTTCGGTGCGGAGCAAGCCATCACCCAGATGGGCATCGCGGCAGACATCGTCGGCGCTGACAGCCACCTTCTCCCGTCGGGTTTCGCTGATCGGGTGCACGCGTCGTGGCCACGTCACGACCTCGGCTATGCGCTGACCGAACTGATTGCAGATCAAGTGGAGGCCAACCCGGAGAAAGGGCCTCCGATGACCTTCCCCCACCATCTGCATCAGCTGATGTATCCAATGAGACCGCAGGTGACATGGTTCGATGTCGTAGGCGCCGCCGGCTGGAATGACCAACCCCGTCAGAGCCGCAGTACCTCTCGTGAGTGACTTCGAGTCGGCAGCGATCGGCGGGCGGCACTCCGTGTAGTTATGGGGTTAGCTTGTTCGAGATCTGCCAGAGTCGGTCCGCGTTGTTCGGGTCAAGTGCATAGGCGGCGACACCTCCGGTGTGCGTGCCAGGTTCACTGAGAGAGTGTTTGAGAACCCGCGATGGGCGGGTGTGTGCCTCGCGGAGAACCGAAGAAGTCGGCTCCTGGTTGGGTCGGTGATTACCAAGTCCCCGCCCAGACCAGGAGCCCACAATGCCATCATCGCCGATCTCGCCATGCCCGTCGTGCCCGCCCCACGCGGCGCGCGGACATGGTTGCGCGGTGTACTCGTCGTCGGTGACCGACGCACAGTGGGCGATCCTCGAACCGCTGTTGCCTGCGCCGGGCAGCACGGCAGGCCGCGGCGGACGACCCGAGAAGCATTGCCGCCGTGTGATAGTGGACGCCATCCTGTACATCGCGGGCGGTGCTATCGCGTGGCGGCAACTGCCGGTGGAGTTCCCGCCAGCCGCGACGGTGTACGCGGTCTTCGCCCGCTGGGCCCGCAGCGGGGCGTGGCAGCGCATCCTCGACGCGCTGCGCGACCGACTGCGGGTGCGGGCCGGGCGCGACCGGTGCCCGACCGCGGCGATCATCGACTCGCAGACGGTACCCGCCGCCGACACCGTGCCCCGATCCAGCCGCGGCTGGGATGGCGCCAAGAAAACGAACGGCGTCAAGCGGCACCTCGCCGTGGAGGTGAACGGCCTGCTGCTCGGCGTCGTCGTCACCGCCGCCTCGATCCAGGACCGCGACGCCGCACACCGACTCCTGGCCGCACTGCGCGGCAGCTTCTCCACCATCGGGCTGGTCTGGGCCGACGGCGGCTACCTCGGACGGTTGCTCATCTGGGCGAAAGACGTTCTCACCCTTACTATGCAGATCATCAAACGCATCCCGCGCGCCACTGGTTTCCACGTCCGGCCCCGCATTTGGGTGGTCGAGAGAAGTTTCGCGTGGATCAACAAGCACCGCCGTTGCGCGCGCGACTACGAAACCAGACCCGACCACCACGAAGCCATGGTCCACCTCGCCATGATCACGACCACGACCAGGCGACTCGCCCGAACCTGACGGTTTTCAAACACCCTCTGACAGCTGCACCTGGTGGCACACGCGATCACCGGCGAGCGGGATCCTCACCGAGTGGGTGTTCGCCGCCGTGCGCGGCTCGCCGACATTCCCGCGCATGAACAACGATCCCGCGTTGATTTCTCAAGCCCGGCAACAGTTCTACAACGGCAAGGTCGGCCCACCTACAGTGAACCCAGCACCGTGGCACAACGGGTGCACCGAATCGGTCAACAACCGGCTACGCACGGAGCGCCGGAACCGCAACCACTGGACCAACCTCCGGCAAGCACCGGTGATGAAGCCACTTCAACCACCAGCACGATCACCGACACGCGCATTCGACGCTGGGCTACCTGCCCTGGCCGAGTACGTGCTCGAAGCAGGCAGACCACCAACCCGTGGCGCTGCGCAATCAACTGAATCCAGATGAAGGACAACGCAAAAACCGCCGCCATCACCACGAGCGTGCCGTTGCGCCACCACCAACCCGATCAACACGAAACGGCCTGGCGCACACCGTGACCGGCGCGCAGCAGCCCCCCGTGAACCACACCGCCAACCTGCCAGACCCCCCGGCATCGCGGTCGGCGGGACTGCCGCACGTCCTCCCGCGCGCCGGGCTGATTAACGGACACGACTCACCGCACTCGCCGACCCAGCGCAACACGTTGATACCACCGACTCATCGCGATCACATCGTGCGCGCTGGCCTCCTGGGCTTGCTCGACACAGCAAACCGAACCGGCCCGCGGAAATCGCCCCGGCCGTTGAGTCCGACGCCCAGATGTGACAAGTCTGTGACAACCAGGCCCGCAGCAGTCATCACCGATCGTCCCGCCCCGCGCGGGGGAAAGCCCTGTTCAACGGCTTGTTTCGGCGTGTGAACGGGATGCGCGGCCGCCGTCGACCGACTTGCTTGTCACAACTCGCCGAGAACTCGTCGCGGCCATCCAGGCGTCGGACTCTAGGACAAAACACGCAGGTCAGGGCCGGTTTCGTGCCAGGCAAAGATGCGGCGATTCCGGGCCGTCGTTGACACCGAATCAAGTGCTCCCGCGGCGTCAACTTCGGTAACAGATAAAAATAGCATTTGAGCTGCCTAAACCTGAATCCACCGATGGGCTAACGATGTTGTGGTGTGGGCGGGTTTGATCTTGATTTTTGGTGTGAGCATGAAGTGACTGCTGGTCTGCCCAGCTTTTCCTGTGTGTTCCGGTCGGGCCTGTCGGCGGGGTGGTCAGGATGTCGTGATCAGTGGTGGGCTGTATCCGATTGTGTTGTGCCACAGCTGGAGCCAGTGTTTGGACCAGGGCCAGTGGGCGGGCAGGTGCAGGATCGGTCGGCGTTGCGGGCGGGCCAGTCGGGCGGGCACGTTGATCAGGTCGCGGCGCAGGGTCGCACCGCGGGCGCGGCGTGTTCTGGTCGCCGGCGAGGATGCCGGCGGCGCGCAGCAGGTTGTGGGCGATCACCGCGCAGGCCAGACCAGGCGCAGTTGGCGGCGAACCGCCCCGACGTTATCTGAAGCTGATGGCAGGTGCATGGCTATGACCTGCGGTTATGTGTTGAGGACGGTGTTTTCGACGCATGGTCAGCAGGGGCCGATGACGGCGGGGGATTTTGTTGTCGGCGTGTCGCGGTGATCGCCGTGAATGGCGTTGGTGCGCTGCTGACCGAGCGCGTGGGCCAGCGCCTCACGGAGCTGCTTGTTTTCGGCCTGCAGATGCTTGATGCGCTCGGTAGCGGCGTGCAGCCGCTGCAGCAGGGAGGCGTCGGAGGCGCGTTGCCGGTGCGGGACCGGCGCGTGCGGTGTCGGGGGGTGTCGCTGGGCTCGGAGGCGTTCGATTTCGGTGCGTAGGTCCGGCTGGTTGTATAGCCAGGATCGGGAGACCCCGGCTTGGCGGGCTACCGCGTCGAAAGTGATTGGTAGACCGGCTTTGTCCATACGTCGCAGGGCTGACACCGCGCGTTTGTGGGTTGCCGCGGCCCTGCGGCGGGCGGCAGCGATGACGAAGTGGGAGTTGTCAGCTCGCGTCATCGGCGACACCTTCCTGGTCGCTGTTTTCGAGCTCGCCGATCATGCGTTCGAGGTTGGTGAGTACGTGCTGGTTCATCTCGACCATCCGGGTTTGTCCCTGTCTGTTGGAGGCATCGATCAAAGCCAGTGTGCGGCGGCGCTGTTCGTGTAGCTCGGGCAGGAACTCGGGTCCGGTGAGGAAAACCGGGCAGGTCAGGCAGGCGTTGGCGTGCGGGCAGGACCGTTGCAGCGGCAGTCCGCAGTAGCCGTTGGGCAACGTCTGGGTGGCGATGCTGTAGCGGGTTTTGGCCCATTGTGCTTGTGCCAGAGGCCCTTGGGGGTCGAGCGTGACGCGCTCACCTTTGATGTTGACCTTGGTGGCGGCCTCCCAGCGGCGGCGGACGGTTTGGTCGGTGATCCGGGCGTAATGCGCTGTCATTTCATGTGATTGGTGGTCGAGCAGGACTCGGACGACTTCTTGGGGGACGTCGCGGTTGATCAGCCGACAGGCGAAGGTATGCCTCCACTGGTGCGGGGTCAGGTGCACGGGGCGGCCGTGTTCGTCGTGGACTTCGCAGGCGGCCAGCCAGGTGTTGAGCATGCCGCGGTAGCTGTAGTAGGTCATCGGGTTGCGACCGCCGGCGTTGCCGATCACGGCGGGGAACAGGTGCGGGTGGTGCTCGGGCCAGCGCGCGGCCACACGCTGCTGCTGGGCGCGGATCTGGCGTTCGAGTTCCTCGTCGATCGGGAGGGCGGCCTCGCGGCGCATCTTGTTATTGAAATATCGCAGATAGGCGGCCTGCTGCCCGTCGTGGAGCAGACAGTCGAAGGGCAACGTGCAGGCATCGGTGGCGCGTAGCCCGCATCGGATCAAGATGATGGTGATCAGCCGGCCCTCGGGGGTGGGCCAGCGGTCGAGGTTGGCCGGTGCTTCGACCTGGGCCATGACGTGCTCGGCCACGTGGCGGGTGACTCTGGGCGGGCGAGGCGGCATGTCGCCGGGGAAGAACACCGCCGTGGTTGGCAGGCTGTCGTCCCAGCCGTGTTGGCGGATCGCCTGGAAGAAGGCTCCCGGCGCGGTGATGGCGTCCTCTTTCGTGCTGTGGCCAAGGGGCTGGGTGACAAGCCAGGCCAGGTAGCGTTCGAGCAGGGCCCGGTCGATACCGGAGAGGGCGTCGACTTGCGGGGCGGACTCGGTCAGGAACGTGGAAAATCGCGTCAGGCCCGCGATGTCGGATTGCGCGGTGGCGGGGCTTAGGCCCGAACTCAGCCGCAGCCGGGCCCAGCGTTTGGCCAGCGCCCGTAGCCATGGCTGGGCGATCCGGTCAAAGCGCAGATGGATGCGGGGCTGCGGGCGCTTGCCGGGCATCGGTGTCAGACCGGGCAGCCGATGCAGGCGCCAGATGTCGCGGGGATACTCGACCTCCCACCCGATGCCTTCGTGCAGGGTTTCCACGACATCGTGGGCGAAGACCAGAAACCGTTGGTAGTGGCCCTGTTTCGATCCGGCAAGCTCACGCCACTGCTGTGCAGTGCAGTCGAGCAGCGAGGTCACCCCGGCGTCGGTGGCCGTACGGATCGCCCACGTCACGACCGGCGCCTCGGTGATGATCGTGGCCTGGTCGTGGCGACACTGAACCGTGTACTGCAGCTCGAGTGCGAGCTGCGGCGCCAGCCCGCGGAAGTCGATGCGGGCCCTGCCGCGCTGCAAGCAGTGCGTGAGGTAGTCCGCGTGATCGGGGCGGCCCAATTGCCTCCACCGTGTCGCGTGGGCCTTGCAGTACCGATTCCGGACGTTCTCGGTCCACAGCGTGCAAAACGGCAGCAGGCACAGGCTCGGATCGGGTGGGCCGAGCAGGCCCGCCCGAGCGGCCCACCCGTCGGGGTCTGGCCGGCCGTCGCGGGTCCAGGCCGACCGGTGACGCATACACAGTCCGGAACCGCTACTGCCGTAACGGCATCCAGACACCGAGCAGGGCATCAGATCCCGGCGCCCGTTCAGCGTGGGCCCCGGGTCGGCGAGGAACACGGCCATCGCCGGGCGGCCCCGGGCGCGCCAGCGCCGAGCATGACCCGAACACAGCCCGCTGGCTTTTCGGGACCGGTCGCAATCGGGCACCGGACACGGTCGACGGCCCAGCACTGGGTCATCGGGATCGGCGAGATAGACCTCAACGCGAAACTCCGGCCGCACCCGGGCCAGCAGCTTTGCTAGCAGCCCGGGGTATTCGAGCCGACGGTGCGGGGACGGCGCGCTCACCACCGCACCTCCCGACCGGTGAACCAGCCCGCGTCCTGCAGCGTCGCCCTTGCGTCCTCGACGGTGAGATGCCCATAGGTGTCGATCGTGGTGGTGATCGACGCGTGGCCGAGAAGCTGTTTCACGCTTTCCATTCCGGCTCCGCGCCGCAACAGCCAGGTCGCGTACGTGTGCCGGTAGTGGTGGGGCCCGAAGTCGACGCCGGTGCCCACCCGCAGGCGGCGCACCAGGTCGTAGACGGCGGGGTAGGCCCACGGGTGCCCCTTCGGCTCCGACCACAGGTTGACGAACACGTAGTCCGAATCCAGGGCGCCGTACTCGCCGTTGAGGTAGTCGACATACAGCCGCATCAGCTCCGCGCTGGTCGGCACCGTCCGGCACACACCGGTCTTGGCGCGGGCGCGGTTGTCGTTTGGCCGCGGCCGCACGGTGACCGTGCGGCCCGCGATGTCGAGATCCTCGTGACGCAGCCCCAACGCCTCACCGATGCGCACGCCGGTGTCGAGCAGCAGGGCAAACAGCAGCCGATCCCGCAAATGCTCACACGCATCGAGAATCGTCTGAACCTGTTTGGCGGTAAGGACTTTCGGATGCAGCCGAGGCTGTGTGAGTGTGACCGTGCGGCGCCGTTGGGGTTCGTTCTTGGTCACATGATGCAGGAACGGCTTGTACGCCGTTGCCGAGAAGCCGCGCCCGCCCGCCGGGGCCATGCTGACCAGCAGCCCCGTCAACCCCACGCCGTGGCGGGCGTGGAACCCGCAGAACGACGTCAACGCCGCCAGCTTGCGGTTCACGCTGGCGGCCGAACAGTGATGCGCCACCGTCGGCAACACCGCGACCGCCCCGTCACGAGCCCGCGGCGGCAGCCGCAGCCACGCCACGAACCCGGCAACATCCTCCAGCGTCACCGACCGCCAGTCACGACCGTGACCAGCCAGATACACAAACCAGTCCTTCAGATCATGGGCGTAGGCCTTGATCGTGTTCGGCGACTTCTCGATCGACGCCAGATACGCCAGGAACCGCTCCACCGGTTGGATCGGCAACTGATCATCACCGAGCACCGTCCACGACTCGAACTCGGTCTCCGGCATGACTACACGCTGCACCCGCAACTCGCACCTCCCGCTATCCCGTGATGGACAGCAGTAGGTAACCGCGTCCACCACGCGGAATCCGGGATTTCCAACACCCGTCATGCACGTGGTGGGCAACCGATCAGCAGCTCGAGATAACCGACGGCAGATGCGCCAGCGGTCCGTCGATCAGGTCGGCGAACACGGTTTCGATGATCGCGTGTTGGCGGTGGGTGATGTCGGCCTGGTCGACCGGCAGGTCGGTGTTGGTGAAGAACGGGTGATACCGCCAGACCGGGAACAGCGCATCGGGGTAGCGAGCGTCTTTGACGCGGCGCACCACAAGCCGGGCGGTGATCCGGTCACTGCTGGACCCGAAAGCGGTATAGGCGATTTCGGCGACCTCGGCATCGGAGATCCAGGCGCCGGTGTCGGGATCGCGCACGGCGCCGGGGTAACGCACCGGGGTCCAGGCGTCGGCGGGGATCGCGGCGATCGCCTTGTCGATCGCGCTGTTGCGGGTCATCCCCAGCGAGAACTGTGCGCCGTGTCGCACACACGCGCGCACCACCTTGCGCGAGCCGAAGGCCGAATCGCCGCGCACCAGGATCTGCCCGGCGGTGCGGGCGGTGCGGGCGGTGCCGATCGCCTGGGCGACCATCCGGCCGGCGCCCTTGGCCGAGCCGGTCTTGCCGGCGCGCAGCCGCAGCCCGGCGATCACCGGCGCCGAACGCGGAGTGCTGATCGTGGTACCCAGCGGCGACAGCCCCTTACGGAGGACCTGTTTACCGGCGATCTTGGTGTGCCCGTAGGAGGCGCCCTGCTTGGCGTGTCCGTACACCGGGCGCAGCAGCGAATCAATGTCAATGAAGACCCACTGATCGGCCCCGGGCAGCAGATCGACCCGCCCGCAAAGCGCCACCAGATGCGCCCGCAGTACCGACTCGAGCTGACGCGCATGCCCGAAGGTGAACTCCCGCAACAAGGTTCCGACCGTCGACGGGGCGTACACCCCGCCAAACAGCGTCTTCATCCCCCCGCTGCGGACCACGTCGATGTCATCGATACAGTCCGCCCCCACACACATCCCCGCCACCACGGTGGCCAGCTTGGGCGCCGGGTTGGCCGCCCCCGAGTTGATCCGCGGCGCCCTGATGCGCACCTTCTGGTCGAACAACCGGCTCAGACCGGTCTGCTCGGCCAACGTCATGACCGGCACCAGCCCGGCGCACGACACGAGATGATCGTCATCGAACACTGCAGAACCCGCGGCGAAACTATGCGAAACTTGCACCGACAGTGCCTTCCCGAACTGGACCGATTGATGCCTGAGGAACTTCAATCATCCCAGCTCAGAAGGCACTTTCCTCGTTTCGACACACACCCAGCGCCAATCTATCGGTCGGGTGGCCCGGGGGAATCGCACCCCCGGGCTCCCACAGATCCCGGCGTGACAGTCTCCCGTCACCGGGCTCTTGTCGTCCTGGTCACCAGACGCACGAAACCGAGGGAGTCCATATCCAGTGCGCGAACATGCGGGGATATCTTGCGGTAATCCCCCGCCAGCACTCGATGGCTTTTCTCTCGGCGCGCAGCCGTCGGTATTTCGTGCGGATCCAGCGCACCAGGTAGGCGTTGATGCGCGAGAGGAGTTGATACAGCGCCGAGCGATAGAACGCCCCGTAGTACTGCATCCAGCCCCGAACGATCGGATTGATCCACCGTGCGAGGTCGGCGAAGGTGTGACCGGTGCGGTGGTGCAGTCGCCAGGACCGCACCTCGGCACTGATCCGTTTCAGGGCGTGCTTACTGATCGCGGGCAAGAACGCGTTGAACTTCTGCCCGTTCTTGTTCCGCGCCGCCCGCTGCCGGAACTCGTACCCCAGGAAGGTGAACGACGTGTGCTCGTGCGAGCCGCGCCGCTGCCCGTCCTGGCAGTACACGATCCGGGTCTTGTCGGGATGCAGCCGCAACCCGACCTGCTCCATGCGGTCGCCGATCGCGGCCAGCACCGTGCGTGCCTGCAACTCGCTGACACAGTGCACGACCGCGTCGTCGACGTAGCGTTCGAACGGGACGCTCGGAAACTCCCGAGCCATCCACGCGTCGAATGCATAGTGCAGGAACAGATTCGCGAGTACCGGCGAGACCGCAGATCCTTGCGGAGTGCCGCGATCCCGCGCGGTCAGCACCCCGTCGGCCTGCCGCAACGGCGCCTCTAGCCACCGCTTCACATACAGCAACACCCACGGTTGGTCCGTGTGCGCCTCCACCGCCTTGACGATGAGATCCCATGACACGCTGTCGAACGAGGTCCCGTCTTACTACCCGCTTCGAGGACCTTCCGGCGGCGGTGCGGATCACACGGCCGCGTCATCCGCTGCAGGACCGGTCGCTGCGGGTGTTGGGCGGGATGCGCCGACATGGGGTCATGGAGTTGCTGCTGGAACTGCCCGATGGCAGTAAATCGCTGATCCCGGCCGCCTGGACCGATGCCGAGCAGGTCGCTGGCGAGGGGGATGCCGGTGCTGCGACGTTGGGGTCGCTGGCAGATCTGCTGCATGTCTGCGAGCTGATCGCCGACCTGCGGGGACAGGCTGCAGGGATGTCACCGTGCAAGGAGGACTCCCATGCAGCCTGTCCAGCTCAGTTTGATACCAGATCCGCTCCCGGCCACGACAGCGGATCCGCCGTCGGCGGCGATGGTCGAGCAATTGCCGGCCGACGCGGTCACGACCGCGATCATGTTGCTGGCCAATGTGATCGCCAAAGCGGCCACGACGAGCGGGATCGAGGTGGCCGGCGATGAGTGAGTCGAAGGTCACCACCGCGCATCGGGGGCGTGTCGCCGTGGTCTATGTCCGGCAGTCCACCGTGGCCCAGATCAGCCGCAACCGGGAATCCACCGCTCGCCAGTATGACCTGGCCGCACGGGCGGCCGAGTTGGGCTGGCCGCGCAGCGCGGTGCGGGTGATCGATGACGACCTCGGCGTGTCCGGCGCCAGCGCCACCGGGCGTTCCGGGTTCGCCGAGCTCGCCGCCCAGGTCGGCCTGGGTCAGGTGGGAATCGTTCTGGCGCTTGAGGTTTCACGACTGGCCCGCAATAACGCTGACTGGTACCGGCTGCTGGACCTGGCCGGGATGACCGACACGCTGATCGCCGACGCCGACGGCATCTACCATCCGGGCTTGTTCAACGACCGGATGCTGTTGGGCATGAAGGGCACCATGTCCGAGGCCGAACTACACATCCTGCGCGCCCGCCTCGACGGCGGGATCCGCAGCAAGGCCGCCCGCGGTGAGCTGCGCCGCGGGCTGCCGGTCGGGCTGGTCTGGGGTGAGGCCGACGGTGAGATCCGTTGGCATCCCGACCAGGCCGTCACCGGCGTGATAGCCGCGATCTTCGAGCGGTTCACCGTGTGCGGGTCGGTGCGCGGGGTGTGGCTGTGGCTGCGCGAGCAACAGCTGAAGTTTCCGCTGCAACCGACCGCCTACCTGCGCGGCACCGACATCGTCTGGGTCGAGCCGACCTACCATGCGGTGCACAACGTGCTCACCCACCCCGCCTACGCCGGCGCCTACACCTTCGGCCGCACCCGCCAGCGCCGCAGCGTCGATGCCGACGGGGCGCTGCGGGTGCGCCGCAACAAGCTGCCACAAGGCGAATGGGAGGTGCTCATCAAAGACCATCACCGCGGATTCATCGACTGGGATACGTTCCAGGCCAATCAGATCCGCATCGCTGCCAACACCCGCCCCAAGGCCCACCAGCCGGGCACCGGGGCCCTGCGCGAGGGCTGCGCCCTGCTGCAGGGGCTGGCCACCTGCGCCACCTGCGGGCGCAAACTGGCCGTCTACTACGACGGCCCAGCCAAGACCACGCCTGGCTACTACTGCACCGGCACCGGCACGCTGGTCGAGGGCAAAGGTACCCGCCACCTGCGTGTCGGCGGAGCGACGATCGATGCCGTGGTCGCCGAGGCGTTTTTGGCCGCGCTGGCACCGGCGGCGCTGCAGGCCTGCCTGGCCGCCGCCCAGCAGCTCGAGGACGGCCATGACACCGCCCTCGCGCAGTGGCGCCGCCAGGTCGAGCAGGCCCGCTATGAGGCTGGTCGCGCCGAGCGCCGCTACCGCGCCGTCGACCCGGACAACCGGCTGGTCGCCCGCGGACTGGAAACCGAATGGAACACCGCGCTGCAGGCCCTCGCCGACGCCGAGGCCGAACTCGCCCGCCGCGAAACCGCCCGGCCGAAAACCCTGACCCCACAAGAGAAATTCGTGATCCTAGCGCTTGGTGACGATCTCGTCGAAGCATGGTCGGCGCCCACCACCACCGACAAGGACCGCAAACAACTGCTGCGCAGCCTACTCGACGAGATCAACGTCACCGTGTATCGCGACCACACCGACGCCCACGCCGAACTGCTGCTGCGCTGGAAAGGCGGCGCCATCACCGACCTGTCCGTGCCGATCAAACGCAAACCCATCGACCAGTCTGCGCACCGACGAAGACACCGTCGACCTGGTGCGCCGTCTGGCCGCCCACTACCCCGACTCGATCATCGCGCCAATCCTCAACCGGCAAGGTCGCCGCACCGCCCGCGGATTGTCGTTCACCGCCGGTAGGGTCCAATCGCTGCGCCACCACTACGAAATCCCCTGCCATACACCAACCGACGATCCAACCGAAGGAGAACCACTCACCGTGGCCGACGCCGCCGAACAACTCGGGCTCGCCGCCTCCACCCTGCACCGCTGGCTAGCCGACGGGTTCATCACCGGCGAACAACTCACCCCCGGCGCACCCTGGCGCATCCGGCTCACCGACGACATCCGCGCCCTGTTTGTCGACGACGCCCCCGAGGGCTGGCTGGCCATGCTGGAGGCCACCCTCGCCTACGGGGTGTCCCGCCACATCATCATGCAACGTGTCAAGCGCCTCGACCTGAACGCTCAATGGCGACGGCATACGCCGAAAGGCCTGGCGATTCAAGGCCCTCGCCGATCTACCGAGGAAGGACTGTTCTAACCATGACAATCAACGAGAACAGCAGTGTGACAAAGCATCCAAGAACTTCCGGATGTCCAAATCGATCACCCAGTCGTATTTCCAACACCGACGTCGGCACGCGCCCACTGCATCCAATGCCGACCGTCCGCGCCGGTAGCCGTAGGAATCGGAGTGGAAGATCGGCTCGACCTCCCGCTCCAACCGCGCGGCCACCACTGTTTGCGCGACCCGATCGGCCACAGTAGGCACACCCAGAACCCGGACTCCATCGCCGTGCGGCTTCGGTATCTCCACGGCCAGCACCGGCGGCGGAAAGTAACTCCCCGAGGACATTCGGTTCCAGACCTTGTACAGAATTTGTCTCTTCAGGTCCGTCTCGAAATCCTCGATGCAGCATCCATCCACGCCGGCCGCACCCTTGTTCGCCTTCACCTTCTCCCAGGCGCGTTGCACCTCCCACTTCGAAATATCGAACGACTTGCCTGACGATTTCAGCTCGCCCATCCAGACTCCTCCCGAACCCGAAGGCTCGGTTGATCCAACGAACACAGCCACAGATGACCTGACCCCTTGGCTCCACCCCCACCGCGTCGAGCGGGAGCTTCACGGCTACTACGAGTCAGTCCGCCAGCGCGCCCCGCATCGGTACTCCGTCCCTCACGGTGTCGCCCGCTCGGGAACCTCCCTCTCGGCCGCAACTCGCGGCACTATCGGGCCGCGCCTTCTCACGTTCCGCACAGGAGCCGCAGATCAGGCTCACGTCGCCTCGCCGGGCACCACCTGGCCGGTAAACGGGCACCCTCCAGGCTCGTCCCGGGACTATCCACCTGCCCCGGTTTTGATGCCAGCCAACCTGTTTCGACACGTCAACGGCTGCAACGCTCGTCTTCCTGATCCCCGCCTGACCCGTGAGCCGGGCCTTTTCCCACATCGCTCACCACGTCGCCGAGTAGCCGGAGGGAGTCTCACCCTCCGGCCCTCATCCGGACGTGAACCTCTCGATTCATCCGGCTCGTGCCATCCAGTTACCAGGTCGTGTAGCGCAGCTCCCAGTGCGCAAACAGGCGGGGCACCCGTTCCCGGACCCCACACAGCCATTCTCGCGCACGTCTGTCACCGCGTTCCAGCCGTTTGTACTTCCTTCTCGCCCAGTGCATCAGGTGGCGATCAACACGCCAGCACAACGGAATCACCATGCTTGGATAGAACACCGTGAAGTAGTTGAGCCAGCCCCGGAGAGCCGGGTTCACGCCACGCGCGAGGTCGTTAAGGGTTAGAGTTGTGCGCCGATGTATCTTCCACGAGGCCACCTTTCGGCTCAT
>CAVYPI010000069.1:0-12505 GCA_963770125.1 uncultured Actinomycetota bacterium
GCCGAAAGGTGGCCTCGTGGAAGATACATCGGCGCACAACTCTAACCCTTAACGACCTCGCGGGTGGCGTGAACCCGGCTCTCCGGGGCTGGCTCAACTACTTCACGGTGTTCTATCCAAGCATGGTGATTCCGTTGTGCTGGCGTGTTGATCGTCACCTGATGCACTGGGCGAGAAGGAAGTACAAACGGCTGGAACGCGGTGACAGACGTGCGCGAGAATGGCTGTGTGGGGTCCGGGAACGGGTGCCCCGCCTGTTTGCGCACTGGGAGCTGCGCTACACGACCTGGTAACTGGACGGCACGAGCCGGATGAATCGAGAGGTTCACGTCCGGATCTGTGAGGGCCGGAGGGTGAGACTCCCTCCGGCTACTCGGCGTCGTGGTGAGCGATGTGGGAGAAGGCCCGGTTCACGGGTCAGGCGGGGATCAGGAAGACGAGCGTTGTAGCCGTTGACGTGTCGAAACAGGTTGGCTGGCATCGAAACCGGGGCAGGTGGATAGTCCCGGGACGAGCCTGGAGGGTGCCCGTTTACCGGCCAGGTGGTGCCCGGCATGGAGGCGACGTGAGCCTGGTCTGCGGCTCCTGTGCGGAACGTGAGAAGGCGTGTCCCGATACTGCCGCCGGATGAGGTGGCGAGAGGGAGGTTCCCGGACGGGCGACACCGGGCGGGACGGAGTACCGAGGTGGGGCGCGCTGGCGGACTGACTCGTAGTAGCTGGGAAGCTCCTGCTTGACGCGGTGGGGGTGGGGCCAAGGGGTTAGGTCATCCGTGGCTGTGTTTGTTCGATCAACCGAACCTCGGTTCGGGAGGAGTCTGGATGGGCGAGCTGAAATCGTCAGGCAAGTCGTTCGATATTTCGAAGTGGGAGGTGCATGACGCCTGGGAGAAGGTGAAGGCGAACAAGGGTGCCGCCGGCGTGGATGGATGCTGCATCGAGGATTTCGAGAAGGACCTGAAGAACAATCTGTACAAGGTCTGGAACCGAATGTCCTCGGGGAGTTACTTTCCGCCGCCGGTGCTGGCCGTGGAGATACCGAAGCCGCACGGCGATGGAGTCCGGGTTCTGGGTGTGCCTACTGTGGCCGATCGGGTCGCGCAAACAGTGGTGGCCGCGCGGTTGGAGCGGGAGGTCGAGCCGATCTTCCACTCCGATTCCTACGGCTACCGGCGCGGACGGTCGGCATTGGATGCAGTGGGCGCGTGCCGACGTCGGTGTTGGAAATACGACTGGGTGATCGATTTGGACATCCGGAAGTTCTTGGATGCTTTGTCACACTGCTGTTCTCGTTGATTGTCATGGTTAGAACAGTCCTTCCTGGGTGGGTGGGGGCTGGATACGCAGGCCTTTTCGGCGTCCGGTGCGCAGGTGGACGGCTTGCAGTTCGCCGCGCTTGACACGTTGCATGATGGTTTGGCGGGACACCCCGTAGGCGAGGGTGGCCTCCAGCATGGCCAGCCAGCCCTCGGGGGCGTCGTCGACAAACAGGGCGCGGATGTCGTCGGTGAGCCGGATGCGCCAGGGTGCGCCGGGGGTGAGTTGTTCGCCGGTGATGAACCCGTCGGCTAGCCAGCGGTGCAGGGTGGAGGCGGCGAGCCCGAGTTGTTCGGCGGCGTCGGCCACGGTGAGTGGTTCTCCTTCGGTTGGATCGTCGGTTGGTGTATGGCAGGGGATTTCGTAGTGGTGGCGCAGCGATTGGACCCTACCGGCGGTGAACGACAATCCGCGGGCGGTGCGGCGACCTTGCCGGTTGAGGATTGGCGCGATGATCGAGTCGGGGTAGTGGGCGGCCAGACGGCGCACCAGGTCGACGGTGTCTTCGTCGGTGCGCAGACGGTTGATGGGTTTGCGTTTGATCGGCACGGACAGGTCGGTGATGGCGCCGCCTTTCCAGCGCAGCAGCAGTTCGGCGTGGGCGTCGGTGTGGTCGCGATACACGGTGACGTTGATCTCGTCGAGTAGGCTGCGCAGCAGTTGTTTGCGGTCCTTGTCGGTGGTGGTGGGCGCCGACCATGCTTCGACGAGATCGTCACCAAGCGCTAGGATCACGAATTTCTCTTGTGGGGTCAGGGTTTTCGGCCGGGCGGTTTCGCGGCGGGCGAGTTCGGCCTCGGCGTCGGCGAGGGCCTGCAGCGCGGTGTTCCATTCGGTTTCCAGTCCGCGGGCGACCAGCCGGTTGTCCGGGTCGACGGCGCGGTAGCGGCGCTCGGCGCGACCAGCCTCATAGCGGGCCTGCTCGACCTGGCGGCGCCACTGCGCGAGGGCGGTGTCATGGCCGTCCTCGAGCTGCTGGGCGGCGGCCAGGCAGGCCTGCAGCGCCGCCGGTGCCAGCGCGGCCAAAAACGCCTCGGCGACCACGGCATCGATCGTCGCTCCGCCGACACGCAGGTGGCGGGTACCTTTGCCCTCGACCAGCGTGCCGGTGCCGGTGCAGTAGTAGCCAGGCGTGGTCTTGGCTGGGCCGTCGTAGTAGACGGCCAGTTTGCGCCCGCAGGTGGCGCAGGTGGCCAGCCCCTGCAGCAGGGCGCAGCCCTCGCGCAGGGCCCCGGTGCCCGGCTGGTGGGCCTTGGGGCGGGTGTTGGCAGCGATGCGGATCTGATTGGCCTGGAAGGTATCCCAGTCGATGAATCCGCGGTGATGGTCTTTGATGAGCACCTCCCATTCGCCTTGTGGCAGCTTGTTGCGGCGCACCCGCAGCGCCCCGTCGGCATCGACGCTGCGGCGCTGGCGGGTGCGGCCGAAGGTGTAGGCGCCGGCGTAGGCGGGGTGGGTGAGCACGTTGTGCACCGCATGGTAGGTCGGCTCGACCCAGACGATGTCGGTGCCGCGCAGGTAGGCGGTCGGTTGCAGCGGAAACTTCAGCTGTTGCTCGCGCAGCCACAGCCACACCCCGCGCACCGACCCGGACACGGTGAACCGCTCGAAGATCGCGGCTATCACGCCGGTGACGGCCTGGTCGGGATGCCAACGGATCTCACCGTCGGCCTCACCCCAGACCAGCCCGACCGGCAGCCCGCGGCGCAGCTCACCGCGGGCGGCCTTGCTGCGGATCCCGCCGTCGAGGCGGGCGCGCAGGATGTGTAGTTCGGCCTCGGACATGGTGCCCTTCATGCCCAACAGCATCCGGTCGTTGAACAAGCCCGGATGGTAGATGCCGTCGGCGTCGGCGATCAGCGTGTCGGTCATCCCGGCCAGGTCCAGCAGCCGGTACCAGTCAGCGTTATTGCGGGCCAGTCGTGAAACCTCAAGCGCCAGAACGATTCCCACCTGACCCAGGCCGACCTGGGCGGCGAGCTCGGCGAACCCGGAACGCCCGGTGGCGCTGGCGCCGGACACGCCGAGGTCGTCATCGATCACCCGCACCGCGCTGCGCGGCCAGCCCAACTCGGCCGCCCGTGCGGCCAGGTCATACTGGCGAGCGGTGGATTCCCGGTTGCGGCTGATCTGGGCCACGGTGGACTGCCGGACATAGACCACGGCGACACGCCCCCGATGCGCGGTGGTGACCTTCGACTCACTCATCGCCGGCCACCTCGATCCCGCTCGTCGTGGCCGCTTTGGCGATCACATTGGCCAGCAACATGATCGCGGTCGTGACCGCGTCGGCCGGCAATTGCTCGACCATCGCCGCCGACGGCGGATCCGCTGTCGTGGCCGGGAGCGGATCTGGTATCAAACTGAGCTGGACAGGCTGCATGGGAGTCCTCCTTGCACGGTGACATCCCTGCAGCCTGTCCCCGCAGGTCGGCGATCAGTTCGCAGACATGCAGCAGATCTGCCAGCGACCCCAACGTCGCAGCACCGGCATCCCCCTCGCCAGCGACCTGCTCGGCATCGGTCCAGGCGGCCGGGATCAGCGATTTACTGCCATCGGGCAGTTCCAGCAGCAACTCCATGACCCCATGTCGGCGCATCCCGCCCAACACCCGCAGCGACCGGTCCTGCAGCGGATGACGCGGCCGTGTGATCCGCACCGCCGCCGGAAGGTCCTCGAAGCGGGTAGTAAGACGGGACCTCGTTCGACAGCGTGTCATGGGATCTCATCGTCAAGGCGGTGGAGGCGCACACGGACCAACCGTGGGTGTTGCTGTATGTGAAGCGGTGGCTAGAGGCGCCGTTGCGGCAGGCCGACGGGGTGCTGACCGCGCGGGATCGCGGCACTCCGCAAGGATCTGCGGTCTCGCCGGTACTCGCGAATCTGTTCCTGCACTATGCATTCGACGCGTGGATGGCTCGGGAGTTTCCGAGCGTCCCGTTCGAACGCTACGTCGACGACGCGGTCGTGCACTGTGTCAGCGAGTTGCAGGCACGCACGGTGCTGGCCGCGATCGGCGACCGCATGGAGCAGGTCGGGTTGCGGCTGCATCCCGACAAGACCCGGATCGTGTACTGCCAGGACGGGCAGCGGCGCGGCTCGCACGAGCACACGTCGTTCACCTTCCTGGGGTACGAGTTCCGGCAGCGGGCGGCGCGGAACAAGAACGGGCAGAAGTTCAACGCGTTCTTGCCCGCGATCAGTAAGCACGCCCTGAAACGGATCAGTGCCGAGGTGCGGTCCTGGCGACTGCACCACCGCACCGGTCACACCTTCGCCGACCTCGCACGGTGGATCAATCCGATCGTTCGGGGCTGGATGCAGTACTACGGGGCGTTCTACCGCTCCGGCGCTGTATCAACTCCTCTCGCGCATCAACGCCTACCTGGTGCGCTGGATCCGCACGAAATACCGACGGCTGCGCGCCGAGAGAAAAGCCATCGAGTGCTGGCGGGGGATTACCGCAAGATATCCCCGCATGTTCGCGCACTGGATATGGACTCCCTCGGTTTCGTGCGTCTGGTGACCAGGAGGACAAGAGCCCGGTGACGGGAGACTGTCACGCCGGGATCTGTGGGAGCCCGGGGGTGCGATTCCCCCGGGCCACCCGACGGAATTGTTGCCGGGAGTGTGTCGTAACGACAAAAGTGCCCTTTGACCTGGGATTATCGGAGTTGCTGACGCTCTGATGACCCAGAAGAAAGGGCACCCCGTAAATGCAATTGTTGCATGCTGCGGCGAAAACCCACGCCAGGTTCGACGACCCGAGTCTCGTGTCACACGCCGGGCTGGTGCCGGCGATGCGGTTGGCCGAACTGGTCGGGCTGGAAAGCTTGTCTCCCACCATGTTCGGGTGACCGCCGAGGTGGGCGTCAACGCGGGTGTGAAGGTCGGCTCGCTGATCGCGGGGATGATCGCCGGTGCTGATGACATCGACGGCATGGACCTGTTGCGCCACGGCGCGATCCCGGCCACGTTCGGCGGCGTCCGCGCCCCGTCAACGTTGGGCTCGTTTTTGCGCGCGTTCAACCACGGCAACGTGCGCCAGCTGGCCGCGGTGCACCGCCGGGTGCTGGCCGAGCTGGCGGCGCACACCCCGCTGCTGCCTGGCGGCGAGGAGCTGGCGTTTATCGACATCGACTCGATGCAGAAGCGGGTGTTCGGGCCGGCCAAGCAGGGCGCGGCGTTCGGGCATACCAAGATCGCGTCTAAATCGCTGACCGTGCGCGGGCTCAACGCGCTGGCCGCCACGGTATGCACCCCGATCGCCGCGCCGGTGATCACCACCACGCGGCTGCGCGGCGGCAACGCCGCCAGCGCCCGCGGCTCGGCGTGGCTGGTGGCCGAGGCGATCAACACCGCCCGCGCCGCCGCCATCACCGGTCTGATCGTGGTACGCGAAGACTCGGCCTTCTACAACGGGGCATTCGTGGCCGCCTGCCGCCGCAACGGGGCGCACTTCTCGGTCACCGTGCGCATGGATCCCAAGATCCGCCGCGCCATCGCCGACATCGACGAGGGTGCCTGGACCGCAATCGAGTACCCCAACGCCGTGTTCGACGAGGATGCCGGCGCATGGATCTCGGATGCCGAAATCGCCGAAGTCCCCTACACCGCGTTCGCGTCCTCGCCAGCCCACGCTACCCACGCCCGGTTGATCGTGCGCCGCGTGCGCGATCTCAACCCGAGCGCCGCCACCGACGGCCAGGGCGAACTGTTTGCCGCCTACCGCTACCACGCCGTATTCACCGACAGCCCATTCGAACTCACCCAGGCCGAATCCCAGCACCGCGGCCACGCCATCATCGAACAGGTCTTCGCCGACCTGCTCGACGGGCCGCTGGCGCACCTACCGTCGGTTATCTGAAGCTGATGGCAGGTGCATGGCTATGACCTGCGGTTATGTGTTGAGGACGGTGTTTTCGACGCATGGTCAGCAGGGGCCGATGACGGCGGGGGATTTTGTTGTCGGCGTGTCGCGGTGATCGCCGTGAATGGCGTTGGTGCGCTGCTGACCGAGCGCGTGGGCCAGCGCCTCACGGAGCTGCTTGTTTTCGGCCTGCAGATGCTTGATGCGCTCGGTAGCGGCGTGCAGCCGCTGCAGCAGGGAGGCGTCGGAGGCGCGTTGCCGGTGCGGGACCGGCGCGTGCGGTGTCGGGGGGTGTCGCTGGGCTCGGAGGCGTTCGATTTCGGTGCGTAGGTCCGGCTGGTTGTATAGCCAGGATCGGGAGACCCCGGCTTGGCGGGCTACCGCGTCGAAAGTGATTGGTAGACCGGCTTTGTCCATACGTCGCAGGGCTGACACCGCGCGTTTGTGGGTTGCCGCGGCCCTGCGGCGGGCGGCAGCGATGACGAAGTGGGAGTTGTCAGCTCGCGTCATCGGCGACACCTTCCTGGTCGCTGTTTTCGAGCTCGCCGATCATGCGTTCGAGGTTGGTGAGTACGTGCTGGTTCATCTCGACCATCCGGGTTTGTCCCTGTCTGTTGGAGGCATCGATCAAAGCCAGTGTGCGGCGGCGCTGTTCGTGTAGCTCGGGCAGGAACTCGGGTCCGGTGAGGAAAACCGGGCAGGTCAGGCAGGCGTTGGCGTGCGGGCAGGACCGTTGCAGCGGCAGTCCGCAGTAGCCGTTGGGCAACGTCTGGGTGGCGATGCTGTAGCGGGTTTTGGCCCATTGTGCTTGTGCCAGAGGCCCTTGGGGGTCGAGCGTGACGCGCTCACCTTTGATGTTGACCTTGGTGGCGGCCTCCCAGCGGCGGCGGACGGTTTGGTCGGTGATCCGGGCGTAATGCGCTGTCATTTCATGTGATTGGTGGTCGAGCAGGACTCGGACGACTTCTTGGGGGACGTCGCGGTTGATCAGCCGACAGGCGAAGGTATGCCTCCACTGGTGCGGGGTCAGGTGCACGGGGCGGCCGTGTTCGTCGTGGACTTCGCAGGCGGCCAGCCAGGTGTTGAGCATGCCGCGGTAGCTGTAGTAGGTCATCGGGTTGCGACCGCCGGCGTTGCCGATCACGGCGGGGAACAGGTGCGGGTGGTGCTCGGGCCAGCGCGCGGCCACACGCTGCTGCTGGGCGCGGATCTGGCGTTCGAGTTCCTCGTCGATCGGGAGGGCGGCCTCGCGGCGCATCTTGTTATTGAAATATCGCAGATAGGCGGCCTGCTGCCCGTCGTGGAGCAGACAGTCGAAGGGCAACGTGCAGGCATCGGTGGCGCGTAGCCCGCATCGGATCAAGATGATGGTGATCAGCCGGCCCTCGGGGGTGGGCCAGCGGTCGAGGTTGGCCGGTGCTTCGACCTGGGCCATGACGTGCTCGGCCACGTGGCGGGTGACTCTGGGCGGGCGAGGCGGCATGTCGCCGGGGAAGAACACCGCCGTGGTTGGCAGGCTGTCGTCCCAGCCGTGTTGGCGGATCGCCTGGAAGAAGGCTCCCGGCGCGGTGATGGCGTCCTCTTTCGTGCTGTGGCCAAGGGGCTGGGTGACAAGCCAGGCCAGGTAGCGTTCGAGCAGGGCCCGGTCGATACCGGAGAGGGCGTCGACTTGCGGGGCGGACTCGGTCAGGAACGTGGAAAATCGCGTCAGGCCCGCGATGTCGGATTGCGCGGTGGCGGGGCTTAGGCCCGAACTCAGCCGCAGCCGGGCCCAGCGTTTGGCCAGCGCCCGTAGCCATGGCTGGGCGATCCGGTCAAAGCGCAGATGGATGCGGGGCTGCGGGCGCTTGCCGGGCATCGGTGTCAGACCGGGCAGCCGATGCAGGCGCCAGATGTCGCGGGGATACTCGACCTCCCACCCGATGCCTTCGTGCAGGGTTTCCACGACATCGTGGGCGAAGACCAGAAACCGTTGGTAGTGGCCCTGTTTCGATCCGGCAAGCTCACGCCACTGCTGTGCAGTGCAGTCGAGCAGCGAGGTCACCCCGGCGTCGGTGGCCGTACGGATCGCCCACGTCACGACCGGCGCCTCGGTGATGATCGTGGCCTGGTCGTGGCGACACTGAACCGTGTACTGCAGCTCGAGTGCGAGCTGCGGCGCCAGCCCGCGGAAGTCGATGCGGGCCCTGCCGCGCTGCAAGCAGTGCGTGCAGGTAGTCCGCGTGATCGGGGCGGCCCAATTGCCTCCACCGTGTCGCGTGGGCCTTGCAGTACCGATTCCGGACGTTCTCGGTCCACAGCGTGCAAAACGGCAGCAGGCACAGGCTCGGATCGGGTGGGCCGAGCAGGCCCGCCCGAGCGGCCCACCCGTCGGGGTCTGGCCGGCCGTCGCGGGTCCAGGCCGACCGGTGACGCATACACAGTCCGGAACCGCTACTGCCGTAACGGCATCCAGACACCGAGCAGGGCATCAGATCCCGGCGCCCGTTCAGCGTGGGCCCCGGGTCGGCGAGGAACACGGCCATCGCCGGGCGGCCCCGGGCGCGCCAGCGCCGAGCATGACCCGAACACAGCCCGCTGGCTTTTCGGGACCGGTCGCAATCGGGCACCGGACACGGTCGACGGCCCAGCACTGGGTCATCGGGATCGGCGAGATAGACCTCAACGCGAAACTCCGGCCGCACCCGGGCCAGCAGCTTTGCTAGCAGCCCGGGGTATTCGAGCCGACGGTGCGGGGACGGCGCGCTCACCACCGCACCTCCCGACCGGTGAACCAGCCCGCGTCCTGCAGCGTCGCCCTTGCGTCCTCGACGGTGAGATGCCCATAGGTGTCGATCGTGGTGGTGATCGACGCGTGGCCGAGAAGCTGTTTCACGCTTTCCATTCCGGCTCCGCGCCGCAACAGCCAGGTCGCGTACGTGTGCCGGTAGTGGTGGGGCCCGAAGTCGACGCCGGTGCCCACCCGCAGGCGGCGCACCAGGTCGTAGACGGCGGGGTAGGCCCACGGGTGCCCCTTCGGCTCCGACCACAGGTTGACGAACACGTAGTCCGAATCCAGGGCGCCGTACTCGCCGTTGAGGTAGTCGACATACAGCCGCATCAGCTCCGCGCTGGTCGGCACCGTCCGGCACACACCGGTCTTGGCGCGGGCGCGGTTGTCGTTTGGCCGCGGCCGCACGGTGACCGTGCGGCCCGCGATGTCGAGATCCTCGTGACGCAGCCCCAACGCCTCACCGATGCGCACGCCGGTGTCGAGCAGCAGGGCAAACAGCAGCCGATCCCGCAAATGCTCACACGCATCGAGAATCGTCTGAACCTGTTTGGCGGTAAGGACTTTCGGATGCAGCCGAGGCTGTGTGAGTGTGACCGTGCGGCGCCGTTGGGGTTCGTTCTTGGTCACATGATGCAGGAACGGCTTGTACGCCGTTGCCGAGAAGCCGCGCCCGCCCGCCGGGGCCATGCTGACCAGCAGCCCCGTCAACCCCACGCCGTGGCGGGCGTGGAACCCGCAGAACGACGTCAACGCCGCCAGCTTGCGGTTCACGCTGGCGGCCGAACAGTGATGCGCCACCGTCGGCAACACCGCGACCGCCCCGTCACGAGCCCGCGGCGGCAGCCGCAGCCACGCCACGAACCCGGCAACATCCTCCAGCGTCACCGACCGCCAGTCACGACCGTGACCAGCCAGATACACAAACCAGTCCTTCAGATCATGGGCGTAGGCCTTGATCGTGTTCGGCGACTTCTCGATCGACGCCAGATACGCCAGGAACCGCTCCACCGGTTGGATCGGCAACTGATCATCACCGAGCACCGTCCACGACTCGAACTCGGTCTCCGGCATGACTACACGCTGCACCCGCAACTCGCACCTCCCGCTATCCCGTGATGGACAGCAGTAGGTAACCGCGTCCACCACGCGGAATCCGGGATTTCCAACACCCGTCATGCACGTGGTGGGCAACCGATCAGCAGCTCGAGATAACGTCGGGGCAATTCAACGCCAACGCCGCCTGGCTGCAACTGGCCGCCACCGCCCACGCACTCACCCGCGCACTCGGCGTGCTGGCCGAACCCCGGCTCGCCCTGGCCCGCGGCGCCACCATCCGCGCCCAACTGATCAACGTCGCCGCCCGCCCCGCCCGCAGCGGACGCGACACCATCACCTGGCACCTACCGCAACACTGGCCCTGGGAACACCACTGGCTCAACGCCTTTCACGCCACCCACCGCGCCCCGCCGGCGCTGGCCGCCTGAAGCACTCACCGCGCTCCGACATCACCCGCCCCTGCCCGAACCGCCCCCCAGGGGCCAACCCCAAACTGGACAAGCTGGTAGACGAGGCCAGCAGCTCACACGCGCCGCCATCCAGCAGCCTCAACTCAACATTCGACAATCCAGCCGCAAATCGTCACACCAGTTTCACCGGTGGATTCAGGCTAAGCGACAAGATCCCGCCCTGCCATCCGTGCCCGTTGGGGCGCCAATCCCACGGGGGGCGTTAGCGGTTGCTGCAAACGGCGTACTTAAACATATTGTGGCGCAACGTAACTCGGAGTGTCAAATGGTAACTCGGAGTAACCGGACACGTATCGGGACGAGAGAAGGGGACGTTGATTCATCTGCTGAAAACGACTGGTTTTACCGGTAACTCGACTTTCGCAGTTACGCGGCGACTGCCGCGCAGGCCAGTTCGTAGTCGCGGTATTTACGGGGATCGGGCTGAGCTGCGTCAACGCCCGTAATTCGTGCTGCGACAAGGCTTCTGCGAAGCTTGGCGAGCATGTCTTCGAAGGCGATGTCGTCCTTGTGCGAGTACCAGGGCTGATCGGCGCGGCGGCCGGTGAGGTCGTCGGGGTGGTAGCCGTGCAGCGTGTACCAGACCACGACGAGGCTGTAGACGCAGAAGCTCAGTGGCACGGTGCGCTCCACCGCGCGCTGCAGCCGGTTGCGGGCCTGGCCGATGCCGAGCAGTTGTTTGCCGCCGGCGATGGCGACCTCGATCGGCCAGCGGTCGGCGTAGCGGGCGACCACGGTCTCGGTGTCACTGGTGGTGTCGGTGGTGAAGATCGCCATGACCTTTTCACTACCGGGCTCGCGGACGAGGACGGTGCGGCCTTCGGTGTTGCCGAACGCGCCGTACCAGATCGAATCGATGACGGTGATCTCAACGGTGTCGCGGCGGCCGTAGCGCGAGACCGTGACCGGCCGCCAGGTCGCGGCCGCGGCGATCTCGGCCGGGGTGCCGAGCCGGTGGCCCTTCAACCGGGGGCGGCCGCGTTTGCCGGTGCGGGGTGGGGCGGGTGCGGACAGCGCGGCGTTGGCCGGCAGCCGGGTGGTGACGGTGGTGCGCTCGACCAGCAGCGCCCTGCCGTGGTAGGCCGCGTCGCCGACCGCGTGGATAAACCTGTCCGGAAACTCCTGGGCGAGAAGCAGAATCAGCTCACGCGCCAACTGGACCGGGGACGCGGTGCCCCGGCCGCGCCAGAGTCGCAACAGCACCGGCAAGCACACCGGATGCGCACAGAACGGCAGCCGCACGAGGATCCCGGCGATCACCCACCGGTTGCCACGGCCGAGCGCGTTGGGATCCTGCCCGGACCCGTCGTGGGTCCAGAACGCGCCGAACACCTTCGGCCCCCAGCGGCGGAACAGCGTGTCGTCGACCACCACAACGATCGGCGCACCCGCATCCAGCAGCCGATCCACGATCAGTCGGGCCAGCACCAGCCCGATCCGATCCACGTCCCAGCGGTGATGCGAGAAGAACCGGCAGCACGCGTGAAACGACACCACCGCAGCCACCCCGGCGCCCACCAGCATGCCCACCACCGTCCGTCGCGCGGCCTGCGCGACCAGCCCGGTAGCCAGCAGCACGAACAACCCGAACGTCCGCGACCGGCGAAACGCGGGACGGAACATCTCCAACAGACCGCGCCAGGTAGCGGGTAAGGTCGGCGACGGAAGCATCGGCGGAACCTCGCATCAGCGTTGAACTTTCATCCACACCCGCCGATGCTTCGTCATGCTTACGACCGGATCACGGCGACACGCCGATCACGTCACAAACGCCCCACAATTCACACGAGCCACACTGATCAAACTGCGAAACTCGAGCGGTAAGCCGCCTATTCGATTCCGTCGTATTCGCCGTTGCGCAATTTCCGGGAGCAAAGTACGTACATCCTCGCCTGGTGGGATTTCCACTTTGAACCGGTTTGTGTCCAGGTTGAACCGGTGTGGTCACGTAGATTCGATCACCTGCGCCGGGAACAAGGGCTTTGGAGACAGCGTCAGAACTGAGTGCTTCGCCGCCCG
>CAVYPI010000070.1:0-39145 GCA_963770125.1 uncultured Actinomycetota bacterium
TTCCGTGAGGTCGAGGAGCTGATGCTCGTACGCGGTGTCGCGGTGAGTTACGAGACGATCCGGCGGTGGTGCGCCAAGTTCGGGCAGGCCTACGCCAACCAGCTGCGCCGGCGGCGCCCGCGCCCCGGCGACAAGTGGCACCTCGACGAGGTGTTCGTCGGGATCAACGGCAGGCTGCGGTACCTGTGGCGCGCGGTCGACCAGCACGGCGACGTGCTCGACGTTCTCGTCCAGTCACGCCGAAACGCGGTGGCGGCCAAGCGATTCTTCCGTAAGCTGCTCAAGGGCCTGCGGTACGTGCCGCGCGTGCTGGTCACCGACAAGCTGGGCAGCTACCAGGTCGCCCACCGCGAGCTCATGTCGTCGGTGGAGCACCGGCGGTCGTCGTATCTGCAACCGCGCCGAGAACTCTCATCAGCCCACCCGACAACGCGAACGGGCGATGAAACGCTTCAAATCGTCGCGGCATGCGCAACGGTTCCTGTCCGCCTTCAGCGGCATCTCCGCGCACTTCCGGCCGCGACGGCATCTGCTCGGCGCGACCGAATGGCGAACCGAGATGGCCGACCGCTTCGCGGTCTGGCGTCAAGTCACCGCGCCCGACGCTGCCGCCTGAAATGTGAACGACCCAACGGTGTTCCGTCGCGACTGCTTCAAACCCAACTGCGCCACTACACTTTTCAATCAACGTGACAGTGCCTTTCAAACACCCTCTAGGGACGCGCCTCGAAGATCATGTTGAACGGCGTCTCCGTCGCACGCCGGAACCGCGTGAAGCCCCCTTCGTCGACCATCACCGTCCGCAGCCGCTGCTCGCCCGCCTGCGCGCCCAGCGCGGGTCCATGCTGCGCCAGCGAAACCGGCACGCAGACCAGCGACGACGCGCCGTAGTACAGCCGCCCAACCGGATTCAAGTTGTCCGCGACGTGGTCACCCGCCATCGGCTCCACCAGCAAGCAGTGCCCGTCGGGTTTGAGCGCTTGTCTGGCGCGCCTGGCGGCGCCGACCGGATCGGCCATGTCGTGCAGGCAGTCGAAGAATGCGATGAGGTCGTAGTCCCCGCCTTCATACGATGTCGCGTCGGCCACTTCGAAGTACGCATTGGTGACGCCCGCCTTCGCTGCACGTTCCGTTGCGGTCGCAATCGACGCGCCGTGGTAGTCGATACCGACGAACTCCGACGTCGGAAACGCTTGCGCCATAAGGATTGTGCTCGCACCGTGGCCGCAGCCGACATCGGCCGCGCGTGCCCCGGCCGTGAGCTTCTCCACCACGCCGTCAAGCGCAGGCAGCCACGATGACACCAGATTCGCGTTGTAGCCGGCTCGGAAGAATCGCTCGGTGCCCTCGAACAAGCACGGATGGTGCTCGCCCCACTCCATGCCCTTACCGGTGCGGAAGTTCTCGACTGCACGCTCTCTGACGTGGAACAGGTCCCGAATGATCTGATATGCGCCCGGCAGATCGACCGGTCCGTTCGGGTCAGCGAGGCACAGTGTCTGTTCCTCGTTCAGGTAGTACTGGTCGTTCTCGGCGTCGTAGTCGACGTAACCGCCCGCCGCCTGGTTCGCCAGCCACTCGCGCACATAGCGCTCACTGGTGCCGGTTTTCTCCGCCAGCTCTCCAGGCGACAACCGCTGCCCCGCTAATGCCGAATAGAGGCCGAGCTCGTCGCCGATCAACACCAGCACCGCGCTCACCGATGCCGCCATGTCGCCGACCGCCCTGCCCAGAAAGGCGTTCAGTCTGTCCTCTGCAACCGTCATTGCACGCTCCTTTGCCCCGACCTGAGCCCACCCAGAAAACGCTACGCGTGAGGTGATGGCTGCGTCGCGAAGTTGACACATCGCCAGGCGGCAGGGGGGCCTGCAGCCGACCGTCAAAGCCATCATGAGCTCGATCAGCGAAATGCATTACAAAGCAAGGGAATACGGCTATTGCCTGATAAAACATAGACTATCAGTAGATAGGCTAAGTAGCTGAGATAGCCCGATATTTGGGCTTGACCCGTTTGGTGGACACAGACTCAGGCGCTTGTGCCATCTGAGTGAGTCGGTCTTCGAAGCGGACCGGGCCCGCAGCGGCTTCGCGATCGCCGAGAATTGCTCGCCACAGCGCGTGGTCGTCGTCGACGACGTCTACACCACCGGCGCCGACATCAACAGCGCCGCCGTGGCCCTCGCCGGCGGTGGACACGATGTTTGCGGCGCATTCGCGACAGCCCGCCGCGTCAATCCCGACTACCACCGCGCGGCGGGGTGGTAGTCGGCCTCGGTGGCCGCGATCGCCCCACTAGCGACCATCGCAATTCACAACGCGGACTCGCCAACCTTCACCGAGCGCGAGCGACGTCCATCCGGCGAGGTCGGCCAAGGTCCTCGCCGTCCGGTGGACACGCGCAGTGGAGACCAGATTGGGACGTGCTGGCCGATCCAGCCCGACCGGAGACGGGTCACATTAGCTGGCGAAGTGGTTTGAACCCGATGACGCTCGCCAATTCGTACACAAGGTGGGGGTGCGCCGAAGGCGCGCACCTGGAACGGAGTGTGATCATGATGCGCAGGCTCTTCGAGACAAGCTGTCTGGCTGGCATGGTCATCATTGGCGCCGCCGCGCAGAGCGGCGGATTCGCTATTGCCTGAACGCGCTCGCTAATAGAGTCGGGGTCTATCCAGACGGATTCCCGCGCTTGCCTTGTAATGCGCGGTCGAGTGCAGAAAGGAGAGGCAATCGTGCTGCTAAGCGGATGTCAAGACCGCCGGGGGAAAATCTGGCGCATCGCAGCGGTGTTCGCTGCGACCGGCGCTCTGGCGTTGTCGGGGTGCACGAGCAACGTGAATACGAGCGAACCCACCACCCAGACGGCAACACCAACGGCGCAAGAGGAGCAAGAGGAGTTTGTCGTAGAACCGGTGGCGGAGAAGACAGTCACCGAGTTGCCTGCCGGCCCGCTGTATTGGCACGTCGAGAATTTCCCCGCGCTCGCGGACGCCGAGGCGGCGGCTGGTCCGTTGTCCCTGGCCACCGACGTGGAGGGCAAGGTCTGGCTCTTTACGCTTGGTCCCAAGGGGACGCCGACGCATGGTGGCAGCATGGTCACCGAGATCGGCCCCTTGGTGGACGTCTCCGCCCCCGAGTACCTGCTGCTCATCAGCCATGCCGTCGCGGCGCCAGGCGCCAAGTCCGGGGTGCACACGCATCCGGGCACCGAGGCGTTCTTGGTGCTGGAGGGTCAGTTGAGCCAACAGACCCCGCACGGCGTGAACGTTGTCGAAGCCGGCAAGACGCTGGCGGGGGGCCCCGCCGAGCATCCGATGGAGGTCACCAACAGCGGCGGGGAAGAACTGCATTGGCTGATCATGTTCGTCGTGGATGCGAACAAGCCATTCGCGTCGGACGCTACGTTCGAGTGAGGCGGCTGCCGTTTTTGCAGTTCGGGTACGGCTCGTCAGCGACCGTCACCGGGGGGCCGCACCGACAGCAGCGGCACCGATTGCCGCCGCGACCAGAAGAATACGAATCGCGTTTCGCACCCTTCTCGATGAATTGACATCCCGGGTAACCGGCGGGAGCGTATTTCACGCGAGCCCTGGTCACAGCGCGACTGCGGAAGAACGTACGTGAGCACCGAAACCCCGGGCCGGAAGATATGCGATGGTGTGGTGCTTGTGGTCCCGTGGCGCCCGTCAGAATCGCGATAACTCACGGTGTTGCGGCTGCGTACCCTCCTCGCCGAGACGCGTGGCGACGAAGCCACCTACCGGCGACTGAGGGAACGCTACCGCGCGATGGGGAGATCCTTCGGCTTTGAAGGCCACATTTAAATGGCCGAGGCGATCCCATGACTGCGGTCGAATCGGGAAGCGAACCCCGCCTCGAAATAGGTCCTTGAGACGACGGTCCAGCGGCTGCAGCAGCTGTTCCTCAGTACCACTCGCGTGCGTGGTACTGGTGACACGTAGGGCACTTGGTCTCCGGTGTCGCCCGGCGCGCCCGGTTCACATGAAGTCATTCAGCTCGACGTTGGCTCGGTCGTGCCCTTCCATGGCTACACCTTCGCGAACGGGCTCTGAAATCTGAAGCAATGCCGCGAATTTGAAGTGTTGCCGTCGCGCGTGCGACCGCACTTTGGAACGCGGCACTACCAGTTTTCGACCAGGCGGCTGATGCTGCACGCCCGAAGCGGAGGGGGGTGGATCGCGTCGGCGATTACTATGACCCCGTGGCGGAGGCGATCGTCTGCGGCGCGGGTGCGGCCGGGCTGGCAGCCGCGGCAACCCTGGGCCGTGCAGGCGTTGCAGCGATTGTGCTCGAACGGAGCGACTGGGTCGGGGCGAGCTGGCGAGCCCGTTACGACGGGTTGCGGCTCAACACGCCGGCGTGGATGTCGACGTTGCCCGGGTATCGTGCGAGCCAGCGTCGTTACGGAGAATATCCGGCCCGTGAGGACTGGGTCCGGTACCTCCAGGACTACACGGACCATCATCGGATCGATGTGCGGTTCGGCACGGCGGTTCACAAGGTGACTGCGTCGCGTGGTGGCTGGCGAGTGGAAACCAGTGACGATGCGCTACAGGCACGCTTCGTGGTCATCGCGACCGGCTACGACCACGACCCTGACCTCCCGGACTGGCCGGGGCGCCAGGGATACCCGGGTGAGCTGATTCATTCCAGCGCCTACCGCAACCCGAGGCCGTACCGTGGGCGCGACGTTCTGGTGGTTGGGCCCAACGTGACGGGCTCCGAGGTTGCGAACCAGCTAGCCAGGGGCGGCGCGGCGCGCGTTCGCGTCGCGTGCCGGACCGTGCCGAACCTGGTTGCCCGCAAATTCTTTGGCGTGACTGTCAATGTCCCCGGGCTCGCCTTGAACCACCTCCCGTTACGCGTAGCCGACGAGGTCGCATGGCTGATGCAGCGAATCTTGTTCGGCCGCCTCGACCGGTTCGGGCTCCCACGGTCGCCCGAAGGTGTCGCGACCACGATGGCACGCCGGCACCAAGCACCGGCGTACGACGACGGGTTCGTCGAGGAACTCAGGGCCGGGCGCATCGAGATTGTCGCCGCGGTCGTCGGCTTCGACCAAAGTGATGTCGTGCTGGCGGACGGTGCCCGCATACAGCCCGATGCGGTGATCGCGGCGACCGGCTACCGCCGTGGCCTCGACGAGTTGGTCGGCCACCTCGGTGTCCTCGATTCCAACGGCGTTCCGCTCGTGAGGGGCGGCCAGGAGCATCCCTCGGCAGCGGGCCTCTTCTTCAATGGTTACCGAGTCGACCTCAGCGGTCAGCTGCGACTCATGCGCATCGATGCTCGTGCGATCGCCAAAGCGGTTCGACGGCAGCGCGCCGCCTGAGACGTAATTGTGGAGTGGCTCAACGGTTTTACACTTTGATGACGGCGTCCGTCCGCGCGTCCATCCCGGCGAGTCTGTCTGCCAGACCGCCGCTCAGCCTGTAGCGGGCAGCGAGCGCACGCGGCGCGGTGTAGCTGATCTTCGTCGTGGATCCGTCGGCCCAGACGAGGACCTCGAGCGGCAGATCGAGTGCCGCGAGCGGCGCGGCCACCACCACCGGGGTTCCTGCCGTGGGACTGCCGAAGATGACGAGCTTCGTATCGCGCACCTCGAGCCCTCGTTCGTGGCCTCACCGCTGTGGTCGATCACGGCGAACATCTTCATTTTCCTCGCGTCGACAACGGCTGCGAGCCGGGTGACGGTCTCCGCAACCGACCAGGGGCGCACCTTCGTGACCACCCCGTCGACGTCCGTCCGCCCTTGTCCGTGTAACCCCAGCGGCGGCACGAGCGTGCCCTGACGCGGCGGATCAACGAGCCATCCTCGTGGGAATCATTGTTCGCGTTCGACCCGGCCGCCATCGACGATGTCATTCTTGGCTGCCTGGACAACATCGGTTCACAGGCCGGTGATATCGCGCGCACAGCCGCGTTGGCCGCCGACCTCCCCGAGTCGGTGCCCGGCGTGACCATCGATCGGCAGTGCGGATCTGCCCAGCAGGCGGTGCATTTCGCCGCACAGGGCGTGATGAGCGGAAGCGCCGACCTGATCGTGGCCGGCGGTGTCCAGAAGATGAGCCAATACCCGATCCTCTGCGCCTTCGGCGCCGGCGAGCCGTTTGGGACAACCGATCCGTGGACGGGCTGCCGGGCTGGCAAGCCCGTTACGGCGACTAGGAGATCTCGCAGTTGCACGGCGCGGAAATGATTGCCGGACAATGGAAACTGTCACGTGAGGACAACGAACGGTTCGCGCTGACCAGCCATCAGCGGGCCGTTGCCGCGATCGCTGACGGGCGGTTCACCAAGGAGATCACCCCCTACGCCGGCGTCAGTGTCGACGAGGGGCCGCGTGCCGACACCTCCCCGGCGAAGATGGCGAAGCTGCGCACGCTGATCGAGGGCGGCGTCTTGATGGCGGCGGTGGCCAGTCAGATTTCCGACGGCGCCGCAGCGCTGCTAATCGCATCCCAAGACGCGGTCGACCGGTTCAACGTCACTCCCCGAGCCCGGATCCACCACATGTCGGTGCGCGGAGCCGACCCCGTAATGATGCTGACCGCGCCGATTCCGGCGACCCAACAGGCCCTCAAACGGACCGGAATGTCCATCGACGATATCGACACCGTCGAAATCAACGAGGCCTTTGCGCCCGTGGTGCTGGCCTCGCTGGCCGAACTCGGCGCCGACCCCGAAAAAGTCAACCCCAACGGCGGCGCCATCGCCTTGGGCCATCCGATCGGCTGCACCGGTGCGCGCCGTGATGACATCGCTGCTGCACGAACTCGAGCGCACCGGCGGACGTTACGGCCTCCAGACGATGTGCGAAGGCGGCGGGCAGGCCAACGTGACCATCATCGAACGGCTGTAGACTGCGGCTCATTTGGGGCCCGATCACGAGGCCCACCACCCGGGAGACGTCCGGGGGTTTCTGGCCTTGGGGTAGTCCCCCATCGCGACGGCCGGACGGTGATCGCTGATCGACCGTGCGGTCTTCGCCCGCGCCGCGAAGGCCGGGAATCCATGCGCCGCAGATCGGTGAGCAGTGCAGCGGCATCGGCATGCTCGAAGCGACAGTGCGTGACCCGTCCAGGCCAAACTCCGGCGCCAAGCGCATGCGCGGGCTCACACACCCAAGACTGGGGCGGCGTCGACGGGGCAGTAAACTCACCGGATCGGCTGCACCGCTGTTTGCGTGGTGCCAACCTATTTCGGCTGACTGATACCTCAGCCCGGTACTACCGGAGGTGGCTGCGCCGGCATGAAACCGACCTGCTGGCTGCTCGTCGGTGAACGTGTCGAAGATGCTGTCCATCTGCGTGGTCCTGGAGCCGGTCGACGACCTCAGGCCCGCCGCCGTCCTCGGCTTGCTCGAACAGCAAACCTCAGCGGCGGGCGGAACCCGCCCCGACCGTGGGGTCCGACGCCAGTTGTGACATTCCTGTGACAATCACCCGCGCTGCAAGCATCACCCCGTGTCGCGCCGTGTGCGAGGAAAAGTCCAGTTCAACGGCCCAACTCGGTACCTGAACGGATCCGCGGCCACCGTCAGTCGACTTGCGTGTCACAACTCGCGCGATAACTAGCCTGGCCTTGCCAGCGTTAGACTCTGGACGAAATGCGCAGGTCACGCCCGTATTTGCGTGAGGATAAGGTGCGGCGACCCCGGCCGTCGTTGACGCCGAATCAAGTGCTTGGCGGCCGTTAATTTCGGTAACGGATAAAAATCGCATTTGACCTGCCTAAACGTTGTCGGGCTGACAGGATTTGAACCTGCGACCACTTGACCCCCAGATACAGGCGTGTGGTCCGTGGGTGTTCGTGGGCGTCGAGTTTCTGCAGGTCTGAGCGTTTCCCGTACGTCGGCGTACGTACATGGACACCGCCGAAATCGGGCTGGTTGGCGTACCAGTTGGCGTACCAACCCTGACCTTGTAGTGGTCTCCCCCAGTCCGCATACGTGGGTCTTTGTACCGTGGTGGATCTTTCCGCAGGCCACCCATAGCCCCGTCCGCCACGGAAGCCAGATGGGGTTTTCCCCATCTAGCCAACAATACCGTTTACTTAAGATGACATGGTTGTTATTCTGAGTGGGTGCCGCGGGCTGGTTGGGTCAAGCCGGAGAGTGATCAGAGGTTGTCCGATCACATCTCGTTGGGGGTGTTGACCAGGGTCTTTCCGCCTGATCTGGTTGATCAAGTGCTGGCCGATTGCGGTCGGGTCGAGGTGCGCCATCGGTTGTTGCCGGCGCGGGTTGTCGTGTACTACGTGCTCGGGCTGGCCTTGTTCTCTTCCTCGTCCTATGAGGAGGTGATGCGGATGCTCGTCGCGGGTCATTCGTGGGCGACGGGGTGGTCGCACGACTGGTCGGTTCCAACGAAGGCGGCGTTGTTCCAGGCGCGTAAGCGGCTGGGTCCGGAACCGCTGCGGGTGCTCTACGACAAGGCGGTGGTGCCGTTGGCGGACCCGCAGGTGGCGGGTGATTTCTATCGGTCGTGGCGGCTGATGAGCATCGACGGGTTGTGCCTGGATGTCGCCGACACCGACGCCAACGTGGAGCGGTTCGGCCGGCCGGCGTCCTCCCGCGGGGACGGCCGTGGCGGCGCGTTTCCGCAGGTCCGGGTCCTGGGACTGGCCGAATGTGGATCGCACGCGATCATCGACGCCGCGGTCGGCGCCTACCGGCAGGGCGAACAGACACTGGTGGAGTCGGTGTTGCGGTCGCTGCTGCCCGGCATGCTGCTGCTGGCCGATCGCGGATTCTTCGGCTACACCCTGTGGGACAAGGCTCGCGCCACCGGTGCGGATCTGCTGTGGCGGATCAAGTCCAACGCGGTGTTGCCTGTCGAAAAGCGGTACAGCGACGGCTCTTTCGCTTCTCGCATCTATCCGGGGACCAAGGCCAGGCGCAACCACGCCGACGGTATCGACGTCCGAGTCGTCGAATACGTGTTGGCGCCCGGCGATACCGACGCCGACGAGCGCACCTACCGGTTGATGACCACCATCACCGATCCCGACGCCGCACCCGCCGCCGAACTCGCGCAGCTCTACACCCAGCGATGGGAGATCGAAACCGCCTTCGCCGAGCTGAAGACCCACCAACGCGGCCCGGGGATGGTGCTGCGATCCAAGATGCCCGACGGCGTGATCCAGGAGGTTTACGGCTACCTGTGCGTGCACTACGCGATCCGGTGGCTGATGCATTCGGCGGCAACCGATTACGGGCACGACCCGGACAGGCTGTCGTTCACCCGATCCCTGCGGGCCGCTCGGCGAAGCACCTCGAGCCACCCCGGTTTTTCCCCCTGACGTCCTTAGTGCCGCGGACCAAAGCGTCACCGCCGAGATCCTTCACGAACTGCTCCCCGCGCGCCGCAGCCGCACAAATCCGCGAGTCGTCAAACGCAAGATGTCCGGCTACCAGCTCAAACACAACCACCACCGCCACGCACCGACAATCGACCGCCACCCAATAATCAGCTCTTAAGTAAACGGTATTGCCATCTAGCCAGATGCCATTTCTAGAATCTAGCGGCAAAGTGTTACGAATGTTGTCTGTGATATTTGCGCTGGTCAGCGCGTTGCTTCATCCCCGCCGGTGTGCGCGAAGCATTTGTTGAGCAAACCAGCAGTGCTGTCTTTAGCAGTGGAACGGAAAGCGGTGAGCACTCACGGTTTCGCCAACCATCCAGCCTCTGCTGCTCGGGAGGCGAGATAGCCCCACAGAATCCATTCTCATTTTTTGGGGACTCCTGCGCGGCCCAGCGAGAGGCTCCACATTCGATTCGGAGGGTGGGGGTCAAAGATCGGGAACCCCCTTGCAAGGATGTCGGCCAAAGCTCCTGTGGAGCAACGCAATTGGCACTGCCTCGGGAAACGAATCACCATATCGGACATGCGATTTCGATATGCGAAATCGGTTTCTTGACAACGACTTTGGGAGTGGTGGTCGTGAGTTCGGGACAGTTCTGTCCGCAGGTTGCAGCCCGCCGGGGAACCATTGCACCGGGTGTCCTTCGCTGTAGACCACCCATCGCCCCGCTGCCTGCTGAACTGGGCGTTTTCCCCACTGTGGGTACGTCGTCACCGGCCCGGCGATGTCACTTCATTGCTCGCGTGCGCCTGCGTCCGGATGCCCGGCTGGATGTCGGGGTCGGGAATAGTGCTCGAAAGGGGTGATTCCGGCGATCAATTTTCTTCGTACTTAATGCCAGTTTGTCTGTGGTTATTCGATAGGCGTCCTACACCCCGTTATCCCCGCAAGGCCTTCTTGAACTCCTTGAACTCGTTGGACATCCGGGCGCTCCAGTAGGCCGCTGTCCCGGCGAGGTCGTAGTGGCGCTTTGCGTGGATCCACAAGCTGTCGTAGGTTATCCGGTGCCTCTCGTCACGGCCCTCGCTGAGTGGCTCCAGGCTGCGCAGGATCTCGGTGAGGGTGATCCGGTGTGTCTTGCCACCCGTCCGAATGACTGGGACACCGCGCCAGTCGAGCAGCCCGTTCACGACAACGCGCACAGCCTCATCCCGACAGATCCGACAGCGTGGTTCCCTGCGCTCGAAGTCGGTCCTCACAGGTTCAGCCGCCCTCGTTATCGTGCTCATCGGAAAGTGGTTGTAGCCCAGCGGCTTCACGCAAAACGCTGGGTCGGCTGGCCCCTGGCTAACGGCAGATCGACGGCTCAACGCGGGCCGCGTTTACGTCTCCCTGGGTCTCAAGCATTAGTGCCTTTTGCCCATGCCCAGGAAGTTAAGAGCCACTCTGCGCCGACCTTGCGCAGTGCGACGGTGAAGAGCGCGCCGGTTTGCGTGACGTGCTTGCCCTGTAGGTCGTACTCGAAGGTCACCGGAACGACGACATACCCGTAATCGCCGGTAACGTCGACATGTCGTGGCTCGCCGGGAGTGATCCGGTAATCGGTAGCTCCTAAGTGCTCACCCTCGGCAAGTGCGTCCCTATACCAGTCGTCGCTGGCGGTTGGCCCCTGCCACACATGCGGCGACATTCCGTCAAGAATCTGCATCGGGTCAGCGCAGGCCGCTGCCATCGCCTTCCGATCACCGCTGTTGAAGGCATCGACATATTGGCGCACTGCCGCCATCGGATCGGTTGAGCTAGGCACAACGAGTCTCCTTGTCTCTTGAGCTAATTGCATTCCGTCTCATTGTTCACCGGGCGTGGAACCTCATCGATGGCAGCGCTCAATCGGTAAGCAAGTCACGAATCCCACGGGCTTGCTTGGTCTGCTATCTCGTTGCCGTAGCGGTCGCGAACGCCCTCACGCCTGGCCCAAAACACGGGCTGTCCCTCGGCGTTCTGCGAGAAAGCCGGGGATGGCGGCGGTGCGAAGCCAGGGAGCCAACAACTCGTACTGCTCACGGGCGGTGATGATCCTGGTGGGCCATCGGAGAACCTCCTCTACCACTTAAAGCCAGAGATGTCGTCCGGCACAGGATCGAGGATCATCTCGCGCAGCACCACCTCCAGGTTGCCGCCCTCGAAGTCGCACAACTGCGCCTCGTCCTCGATCAGAACGTCCACCGGTGACACCGCGTCGGCCTCGGCCTCGGTCGCCGGGCACACCACGACGCGGCGCTCCACGTCCTCGTCCATGATGAAGAAGTCGCCATCTTCCTCGCGGCAGGGGATGCCGAAACGGTCGCAGGCCGCCGTAAACCGCATCTGGACACTGTCAGCCATCCTGTTACCTCCTTTCGTCTATACACATTTGACAGGACGTGACCGACAGTCGTCGCTCGGTCGTCGGTGGCCTCGCATAAACTGAAGACGCTTCATGAGATGCCGTCGACAAGCTCCGACTGGACGGCACGCCAACCCCACGCGCTCGTTGGGTGGCTCGGATGACGAAGCGGCTCGCACCAACCGGTGCAGGCAGGAGCGCCTCCGAGCGGGAGGCTCGGCAATCGGAGTAGTGCATGTCCCCCAAGGAAATTCGTCCAGTCGATCGGTCCTGCAAGTCGTACCGCCGCGGTCACCAGGTCCATTGGATACAGGCGAAGAAGTCGGTCGAGGAAGGGCAGCCGGTCATCTATGTTTCGGTGGTCGTTCACGACGATGGGCGCATCGACATCGTCGGCGACGAACTGAAACTGACGTTATGGAATCACGATCCTGCTCGCCTGAGGTCGGCGTTGGGTTACCGGGCGCGGGTGGTATGGAAGCCGCGTTATCACGTCCTGAATGTGTCAGGTTACGTATTCAGCACGGCAGATCTGGCCGAACAAACGGCGTGCCTGCAGAAGATCGCGCCGCCTCCCGAGCTAGACACGACCGTCGATCGGGTGCTCTGGGAAGCGCGGACATACGGCGGCTACACCGTGCCCGTATCGAGCTTGAGGCCCGGAGATGAGGCCGAGATTGCGGAGGCACTTCGTCTCACTTGAGCGAAAACGGGACACCGGGAAGTGATCGTCAAGAACCCTGACGCTTAACGGCAGCGGCGCGCACGTGACCGCAAAGATCAGCGATCCGACCCGAAGAGCGATTCGGCGAACCATGTCTGCTAGCCCTGTTCGGGCCAGTCACCCGGGAGTCGACGCTGTCCCGTTCATCCCAGGTTTCGCAACGTCGTTCGCGGGAGGCGATGATGCGCCGTCGTAGCTCCAGCAACAATTCCTCGGTGGACACCTGCGACGGGGCGTTTGGCCTTGGGCGGGCGCAGTGCGTATCCCCGGGATGGGGGCTTGGGGATGGTGCGCTTGTTCTCCAGTATGGCTAGTTGCCGGGGCTGGCCTTGCGCACGCCGTCCGAGTAGTGAAGGCCATGTCTCTGACGGGGCGGCAAGTGTATGTTGACCGGTGCCCCTGTCGCGGAGTCTGGAGGCGGTCGCAGATGACAGCACCTGGCGAGGTCGCGTCATTCGTCTCTGCGGCAGCGTCTTTCGCACAGCTTGTCCGCCAGATTCCGTCGGATCGCTGGGACGGCCCGGGGAATGGGCGCATGGAATCTGCGGTCGCTAGTTGGCCACACCTCGATCGCCCTCTCGACGGTTAGCGCGTACCTCGGGGTGCCCGCCGAACGCGAAGATGTTGGCTCCCGCACGGTAACTGGCTGGCAGGCTTTAGGCCGGGCGTTTGCGACCTGTTACAGCTACCGCGATCACCGCAGGTCAACGCGTCCCGTATGAAGCTATATCGCCTGTGGCACAACGGCTCTCATACACGCTACCCAAGCTATCGGAAACCATCGGCGGACTTGCGGAGGTTTGCGGTGGAGTTGCGTAACGCCCTGGTCGCTAGGGCGATGCTCGAATCGAGGGAGATCTGTGCAGGTTGCGTCAGGTTACGGAAGCCATCGAGCACAGGCATGCCTTCTCCCGGCCCAGTCGCTCGGCCTCGCTTCCGCTGGGTTCATTCTCGAATGTGTAGCGAATGTTGAACGGCTTGTTCGTGATGAACAGCATGAGACAGTCACTGTCCTCGGTCGCGCCGTGATACATCGTCATCCCCTCGGGGAACCAGACAAAACTCCCCGGGCCGTAATCCCCCTCGTTGGTCCGCAAGGTGCCACTCAACACAAACATGCCGTGCGCGCACTGGTGGGTATGCCACGGATTGATGAACCCCGCGTCGTAACGCATGAGCGCGCAAGACATTCCGGTGTCGGGGTCCGCCGTGAACAGCTTGAGCGGCAGACTCCTGCCGATCTGTTCGATCGGTATGTCCAGCCAGTCCATCGAATTGGAATCGAAGACCTCAAGCTGGTGCTGGTCGGGCTGGCTCGTCATGTTGACTCTCCCTCTCTCGTGGGTGTCAAGACAGTATGAATTGCCAAGTAAGCGCGCTGGGCAATTCGCTCGTGACCACATGTAGCTGCACGCTCGACCCCAATCGCCACTTCGGTCAGTCTCGAAATAGACGAGATAAGAGTGTCTCGAATCCCGATCTCGAAATTTGGCCCTGGCCGAGGTTGGTGTCGACATCACAGGAAATACACCCACACTCGTTGATCCGCACCTCGTTCGTGATGTCGACCTCGTGGTCACGCTCGGTCGCGAGGCCAACGTCGACCCGGTTGTCGGAACTCGGTTCGAGAACTGGGACACCGACGAACCCTCCGAACGCAGCATCGACGGCATAGAACGCATGCGCCTGATCCGCGACGACATCGCCGCCCGCGTCGCCGATCTCCTCGACCGAATGCAGACCCGGTCGTCCTTGCTCTGATGGTGAGACATGGGTGCGGATCCCGCTGGTGCCGTTGATGTCGGCCAGCACCTCGGCCTCCCGGGCCGCCCGAGTCCGTAGCGCAGTTCGGCGTCGACGAACTCCTCCAAGGCGCTGGAGTCGAGCAGCCAATACCTCGGGATGACCTCCGAGAGGTGCGCGACCACCGCGAGCGACTGCTCGATGCGGGTGACGCTCAGGATGCTGGTCGCTTGACGGCACCCTTGGTAGCCCGTAGTTCGGCACCGACGGTTTCGCGGTCACACATTACGGCCGGACACGGTTGTGGGCCGTTAGCAGTAGTTGGTCGAACACTGGGCGTGAGGGCAGGGTGTCGTCGTAGTTGAGTGCCCGAAAATCGGCCAGGAGTTGTTCGGCCAGGACCCGCAGCTTGATGTTGGCTGCCTGCGACCGCCATTTGAGGAGGTCGAACGCGGCGTCGGCATCGATGCGATACACGATCATCAAAATGCCCTTGACTTGTTCGATGACGGCCCGGTTGGCTGCGATGTCGGCGATGGCTTCGCTGATGAACGATTCGCGCTCCTCGGGTGGGAAGGTCACGTCGACATAGAAACCGTTCGTGCCGATTACTTCGCCGCCATCATCGCGTAAGAGTTCGGCGACCACGATGACCTCATGGATGCGCCCCTGGATGTCGATGATGCGGTGGCGGGTGCTGAACGGCTGATGCGTTCGACGGATGTCGTCCAGTGTGGCGGCTACCTGCTCGTAGTCCTCTGGATGTTTATGGGATAGCACCATGGCCGTTGTTGGTTTTGCGGTGCCGGGTTCATAGCCGTGCAGTCGTTCGACGTCGGGTGACCATTCCCACCGTTCGTCCTCGAAGTACAGCCGGAACCATCCGGTGGGATGAGGCTTGCCTCCGGCCAGTGCCCGCGCGAGTTGAGAGTCCTCGTCATGCCCGCTGACCATGATCAGGAACCTATCCGACCATTGCCACCGATGGCCGATAACCGACCGCTACCTTCTTCATCGCAAGCAGGGCTGATAGGCGGCGAACCCGAGCTGTGCTGTGGTCTCAACGTCAGGGCTGCCCCCGGGGTTCGCCTCGAAAGGGGAGCGGACGCAGCCAACCCCTATCCCCCACATGAGCGCTGAATAACCCATTCAGGCAGCCTGAAACGCCATCACGAGGCCGCGCGGCGCGAAGCTGGTTGTCGCCCTCGATCCCGATGCGGCCTGGGCGATCCCATCCGCGACTCTCTCAACTCCGATGCTGTGATGCAGGTTGTGCTGCAGGGCATCGACAACGCGAAGAAGACCAGTAAAACCGGAGTGCCGAGTGCGGGAGGCGCACCAGACAGCAGGGGCAAGACGGATTAGCTCCGCCTAGCGCCCGTCTCAAATGTGACGAGATATGAGGTATGGGGGTCTCAACGGTCCGTGGCGAAGTCACCGCGAACGCCGACGGCTCGTCCTAGATGGTTCGGAGGCAGGCGCGTTTGGCCCGGTAAAACCTAGTTCGCATCGTTCACCGTCGAACCGAAATTGCCACGAGTCAGGCGTACTCTCCGCTCCGTCAGCTTCAAGAAGAGGAGCCAACATGTCCGCGACCGATCACGACTGGACCAAGCCAGCGGCGCTGGCGATCCCAAAAGAGGGATATTTCGAGTTCGAGCGAGGCCGGTACGGACCGGTTTTTCCCCGGACACCGGCGTGCTATGGCTTCTCGATCATCGCCAAGGTCAAGGAGGGTCGCGAGGACGCGATCCGCGAACACGGCAAGATCATCCAAGCAGCGATCACCGAAACGCCGGAGTTCCTCGCTCCACTACGACTGCACTACCTTCGCTGGGTGCTCTTCGATGTCGGCGATGGCTTGACCTTTCAATACCAGGGCATCTTCGACACCGACTTCGACAAGTACACCGAGGACGCCGTGCAGTTGTTCGGCCAGAGCGGCATCAACACGGTGTTCACCAATCTTGAAGGTTTCCCGGAGGATTGGAAGGAGAACTCGGACTCATTCGTGAAGTTCGTGCGCGAGCACCACTTCCCCAGCTTTTTGGAGTACGGCGAGTACCCGTACGTGACGGCGGATGAGGTCAAGAAGGCGCTGCGCCTGAAGGCTGCGTTCTCCGACATGCTCGACCAGATGCAGTAACTGCGCACAGAAACCCGGCAGCGAATGAATGCGTGAGCTTTCGGGAAACCTCGTCTCGAAAGAGACGACATACGAGAGTCTCAAAACTTCGTGTCGGAGATGGCACGGCGATATGACGGACATCACCGAGCAGCGGTGAAACGATACTGACGTGGACCCCAGCGGGGATGGTGGTGGTGGACTGACCGCGACGGGGCTGTTCTGTGGGTCGTGCGGCACCGAACTGCCGCCGAACTCCAAGTTCTGCAACGAGTGCGGTGCACCGCTCACACACGCCACTCGATCGGCGGAGTACAAGCAGGTGACGGTGCTGTTCGCCGACGTGGTGCATTCGATGGACATCGCGGCAGCCGTCGGGTGCGGAGCGGCTGCGCGAGATCATGGCCGAATTGGTCAACCGTGCGGCAGTGGTGGTGCAGCGCTACGGCGGCACGGTCGGCAAGTTCACCGGCGACGGCGATCATGGCGGTCTTCGGCGCGCCGGTGGCGTTGGAGGACCACGCTGTTCGCGCCTGCCTGGCGGCGTTGGGTGTGCAAGACGAGGCGAAGCGGCTTGCCGAAGAGGTCCAACGCCGCGACGGCGTGGATCTGCGGCTGCGGGTGGGTCTGAACTCGGGTCAGGTGATCGCCGGTGAGATCGGTTCGGGGCCTTTCGGTTACACCACCATCGGTGAGCAGGTGGGGATGGCTCAGCGGATGGAGTCGGTCGCTCCGCCGGGCGGGGTGATGCTGAGCGCATCGACCGCGCGACTGGTTGATGGTGTAGCGGCTCTCGGCGAGCCTGAGTTGGTTCAGATCAAGGGTGTCGATGAACCGGTGGCTGCTCACCGGCTGTTGGGCATGGGCGAACAGCATCGCGCTGTCGGGCGTGCTGAGTCGAATCTGGTGGGTCGGCAGTGGGAGATGTCCGCCGTTGAGGGCCTGTTGGACCGCGCAGTCGACGGCCACGGCGCGGTGGTCGGTGTGGTGGGGCCACCGGGCATCGGAAAGAGTCGTCTGGTGCGCGAGATCGCCGCGATAGCCGCCGCTCGTGGTGTCGACGTGTTCACCGCCTTCTGCGAGTCGCACACCAGCCAGGTCCCCTTCTACGCCGTGGCGCGGCTGTTGCGTGCGGCCACCGGCGTCGATGGTCTTGACGGGCAGGTGGCCCGTGATCGAGTACGCGACCGGGTTCCCGACGCAGACCCCGAGGACTTGTTGCTCTTCGATGACCTGCTGGGCATCGCCGATCCCGATGCTCCGTTACCGGCAATTGATCCTGATGCCCGTCGGCGGCGGTTGACCGCGCTGGTGAATGCCGCCTCGTTGGCCCGTAAAACCCCGGCGGTCTATGTCGTTGAGGACGCCCATTGGATCGATGAGGTCAGCGAGTCGATGCTGGCCGACTTCTTCACGGTGATCCCGCAGACGCCCTCGCTGGTGCTGGTCACCTATCGCCCGGAGTACGAGGGCGCGTTGACGCGGGTGCACGGTGCACAGACGATCGCCCTTGCGCCGCTGAGTGATCCGGAGACGGCGGCACTGGTCTCGGAGTTGCTCGGGTCGGACCCCTCGGTTGGCGGGCTGGGCCAGACGATCGCCGAGAGGGCCGCCGGTAACCCGTTTTTCGCCGAGGAGATCGTGCGCGAACTGGCCGAGCGCGGCGTGCTGCGGGGGCGAGCGCGGGCGCATACATATCGACGGCAGAGGTCGCTGAGGTGAGTGTGCCTGCGACCTTGCAGGCGACCATCGCCGCGCGCATCGACCGGCTTGACCCGAAAGCGAAGCGCACCTTGAGCGCAGCGGCGGTCATCGGTTCGCGGTTCAACCGGGACCTGCTGAAACCCTGGGCATTGATCCTGTCCTTGAGGACCTAGCGGCAGCCCAGTTCATCGATCAGGTCAAGTTCACCCGCCAACCCGAGTATGTGTTCCACCACCCACTGATTCGCGCGGTGGCCTACGAGGCGCAACTCAAGTCAGATCGCGTCGAGTTGCATCGGCGCGTAGCCGCCGCGATCGAAGCCGGTGACCCAGGGTCGACCGACGAGAACGCGGCGTTTATCGCCGAGCATCTGGAGGCCGCAGGCGATCTGCACGCGGCCTACGGCTGGCACATGCGCGCGGCAACGTGGGCGACCTACCGCGACATCGCGGCGGCACATGTGAGTTGGGAGCGCGCCCGAAAGATCGCCGACGCGATGCCCGAGGACGATCCGGACCACCTGACGATGCGTATTGCCCCCCGCACGTTGATCTGCGCGCACGGATACCGAATCCATACGCCCATTGCGGGCACTCGATTCGAGGAACTGCAAGAGTTGTGTACAACGGCTGGGGACAAAGCGTCGTTGGCTATCGGTATGGCTGGACTCATCGCCGATTACATGACGCGCGGGAACATTCACGAGTCGGTGGAGCTTGCCTTCGAACTCACGTCGCTTCTCGAGTCGATCGGTGAACCGGCACTGACTGTGGGGCTTGCCATTTCTCCGATGGCGATGGGGTTGATTACGGGGGATATGGCCGAGATGCTGCGGTTATCGCAAATGGTCATCGATTTGTCTGATAGCGATCCGGCCGGAGTGAATTTCTTTGTGGGCGCGCCGCTGGCGTATGCCTACGGATCACGGTCGGTCGCTCGGTGGGCACACGGCCAGGAGGGTTGGCGCGACGATTTTCATCGCGCCGTGATGATGTCGCGAAATACCGATCCCATGTCGCAGAGCATCGCCATCGCCGTCACATATGCGGCGGCGATTGTAAACGGTGTCGTTCTGGCTGACGATGTTGCGCTGCGCGACATTCAAGAGGCGCTGGATACCGCCGAGCGATCAGCCGACGATTTCGCGCTCGGCTTTGCACTGTTCGCCATGGGGGTTGCTCTGGTTGAGAGAAATTCCGCTGCGGCGGCGCGAGGATTGCAGTTGCTGCGCCAGGTTCGCGAGATGTCGGTAGGTGACCGTTTCTACCGTTGCCACGTGCCACTCATCAATGCGTGGATCGGGTGGGGGGTTGCGCGGTGTGGCGACCGCGAGGGGGCATTGCCAGTGCTGCGCTCGGCCAACGATGATCTCTTCGCTGGCGGGCAGTTCGGTCATTGCACGGCGACGACGCGCCTCTTGGTGCGGGAACTCTTGGCCGACAGCGATGAGTCTGGTGTAGGGGAAGCCGAGGCCGCGATCGACCGCTTGGCGGCTGTCCCAGTTCTCGACGGCTTGGCGATTCAGGAGGTCACGCTGCTCGAACTACGCGCCCTGCTGGCCCAGGCCCACGGCGACGAGGCCGGTTACAGCGACTATCGCGATCGCTACCGCGCGATGGCCACATCACTGGGCTTCGAGGGGCACATGAAGTGGGCCGAGGCGATGCCATGACCCCGGCTGCTCCTTCGGGGGTGGTGACGTTCTTGTTCACAGATGTCGAGGGTTCGACCCGTCGGTGGGAGGCCGACGCGGATGGCATGCGGGCGGCCCTTATGGCGCATGACGAGGTGTTGCGCTCCGCGATCGAGGGACACGACGGTTTTTTGTTCAGCCACACCGGTGATGGTGTGGTCGCCGCTTTCGCCTCACCGAAGTGCGCTGTCGACGCCGCGATCGCTGCGCAGCGGGCGCTGGAGTTGCCGGTGCGGATGGGGTTGGCGACCGTCTTCCGCAGCCCCTGAGGGCGATTGGCCGCCTTCAGCAGCAGTTTGTGCAATCTTTATCGACGTGGGGCTGAGTTCGGCCGGTGCCGGACGATCTCATCTTGTGCGATGCGGACACACGGAGGTTGTGAGGGTGAGCGGTTTTCAGGTCGGTCTCGGCGATCTAATCGTCAATTCTCGGTATTCTCCGACCGCGTTCGCCCGCGCCGATTACCTGACCGCGGTGGCGAGTGGTGTCGACTCATTCTGGGTGGGCGATCATTTGAATTCGCTGTTTCCGCGGTCGATCTTCACACCGCAGTACCTCGGTGCCGCGAAGCTGATACCGAAGATCGATGCCGCACTGGAGCCGTGGACGCTGCTGGGGCATCTTGCCTCCCGTAACCGGTTCGCGCGGCTGCGGCTCGGGGTGGGCGTCACCGATGCCAGTCGTCGCAACCCCGCGGTCACCGCGCAGGCCGCAGCGACGCTGCATCTGATCACCCGCGGCCGGGCCATCCTCGGGATCGGTGTCGGGGACCGGGAAGGCAACGAGCCATACGGTGTCGACTGGACCAAGCCGGTGGCCCGGTTCGAAGAAGCGGTCGCCACGATCCGCGCGCTGTGGAATTCCGGGGGTGCGCTGGTGTCGCGGGAGTCCGCGTACTTCCCGCTGCGCAACGCGGTGTTCGACCTTCCGCCCTACCGGGGGAAGTGGCCCGAGATCTGGATCGCCGCACACGGGCCGCGCATGCTGCGCGCCACCGGCCGATACGCCGACGCCTGGTTCCCGGGGCTGGTATTGCGGCCGAAAGACTACGCACCCGGTCTGGAGGCTGTGCGTGCCGCGGCGTCCGATGCGGGGCGGGATCCCATGTCCATCACGCCAGCCAACTGGTTATTTGTCATCACCGGCCGCAGCCGCGACGAGGTCGACGACACCTTGAATTCCGACGCCGCGAAGGCGTTTGCACTCAACACACCGGCCGAGTTGTGGGCGAGCCACGGTGTCGAGCATCCGCTCGGAGAGGACTTTTCGGGCGGGCAGGACCTGATTCCGCAGACCCTGGACGAGCAGACGGTCCTGTCTTACGCACGGCGAGTTCCGGTGTCGTTGTTAAAGGAGGCGCTTCTGACCGGGACCCCGGAAGACGTGATAGATCAGGCCGCGGAGTGGCGCGATCACGGGATGCGTTATCTGGTCGTCTGCAACGTGAGCATTCTGCAGCCCAGCTTGCGGAAAAGCTTGGCGGCGACCGCGCCATTCTTCAAGATCCTCCGCGGGCTAAAGAAACTGTGAAACCTGTATTCACCATCTCCTATGCCATGTCTGACAACGCGGCTCGGCTCATGCCGCGAGAGCGATACGGATTCGAGGTCTTCCCCGGTCCAGGCCGGTGAGTAGAACTCGAATCGAGTTCCACCCAAAACCCCGTGGCCGCTGTCTCCAAATAGACGAGATACGAGGGTTCGAAGCTTCGTGACAATTACGCGTGTATCCGGTGACCGGGCCGGATCCGCCGATGTGCGAGGTAGGAGCGTGTCTGTGTGAGATTCTGCGGGGGTGTCCGCTGATCGGGCGGCTGCTCCTTCGGGTGTGGTGACGTTCTTGTTCACCGATATTGAGGGTTCGACCCGTCGGTGGGAAGCAGACGCGAACGCGATGCGGGCGGCCCTTATGGCGCATGACGAGGTGTTGCGGTCCTCGATTGAGACGCACGACGGTTTTTTGTTCAGCCACACCGGTGATGGTGTGGTCGCCGCCTTCGCGTCGCCGAGGTCCGCCGTCGATGCTGCGATCGCTGCACAGCGGGCGCTGGAGTTGCCGGTGCGGATGGGACTGGCGACCGGTGAGGCCGAACTGCGCGACGGGGACTACTTCGGCACCGTGCTCAACCGCGCCGCACGGGTGATGGCCGCCGGACATGGCGGTCAGATCCTGGTGGCCGACTCGACGGCGAGTCTGCTCAGCGGAGTCGACCTCATGGATCTGGGACCGCGACGCCTACGGGACCTTCCGAATCCGATCACGGTGTTTCAACTGCAAGCAGCGGGCCTGCATACGGACTTTCCGCCATTGCGTGGGGTCGACTCGAATCCCGGAAATTTGCGTCCGGCGATCACAAGCTTGATCGGCCGCGACGCCGAGGTCTCCAATCTGCAAACGGCCCTGCGCTCGCATCGGTTGGTGACCTTGGCGGGCGTCGGTGGCGTGGGCAAGACCCGGCTGGCGTTGGAAGTCGCGACGCAGTTAGCCGACGAATATGTCGACGGGGTATGGGTTTTCGAGTTGGCCACGGTCACTGATCCTGCAGCGGTGCCCGACGCGGTGGCGGCGGTGTTGGGAATCACTCAGCAACCTGGCAAGAGCGTCGGCGAGTCGGTGGCTTCGGCGTTGGAGGGCCGGTCGCGGCTGTTGGTGTTCGACAACTGTGAGCATGTCGTTGACAGCGTCGCGGATCTGGTCGCAGCGATCCTCGCGGCGTCGGCGACCGTGAAGGTTCTGGCCACCAGTCGTGAGGGAATCGGTGTCGCTGACGAACTTTTTTGGCGGGTGCCTTCACTGGACGTTGGTGCGGCTGTGGAGTTGTTTGTCGAACGCGCTCAGAGCATGGTTTCGGACACGTTGGCCGATGAGGCGACCGCCGTGGAGGATGTTTGTCGTCGCCTCGACGGGTTTCCCGCTGGCCATCGAGTTGGCGGCCTCGCGGATGGCGTCGATGACGGCGGCAGAGGTGCGTGATCGTCTTGATGACCGATTCAAGCTACTGGTGGGATCACGACGCGGATTGGAGCGCCACCAGACACTGCGTCACGCGTTTGTCGACTTGGTGCGTTAGTTGTGGAAGCGGCAAGAAAACGCCGCATTCTCGCAGGTCACAGCGGACCGGGACGCCGACGGGAAACGCATCAGGGTGCGGATCTAGAGGAGTTAACTGTATCCGCTCCCGACGGAACGTGCTTGCTGCGCTCGACCACCTGGCTTCGGCGAAACGTCCACGGCGTAGCACCGCAATGGCCGGGGTGCCAGGAGCGTAGCGGGAACTGACTATCCCCGGCTCCAAGCTGGCGGTCGCGCGGGGGCTGCGCGCCGAAACCGCCACCAGCTCCCTGGGACAGCTGCTTGGCGTGGCCAGCTGTGATGAGGACGACCTGTACGCGGCCATGGACTGGGTGCTTGAGCGCAAAGAGGTCATCGAAAACGCCCTGGCTGCCCGGCATTTGGTCAACGGCACGCTGGTGCTCTACGACGTGTCCTCGGCGGCGTTCGAGGGCCGCACCTGCCCACTGGGGGCGATCGGGCACCCCCGAGACGGGGTCAAAGGCCGGCTGCAGATCGTCTACGGGCTGCTGTGCTCGCCCGCCGGGATCCCGATCGCGATCGAGGTGTTCGAGGGCAACACCGCCGACCCCAACACCCTGGCCGCCCAGATCACCAAGATCAAAACCCGGTTCGGGCTGTCCCGGGTGTGTCTGGTCGGGGATCGGGGCATGCTCACCCACGCCCGCATCCGCGACGAGGTGCGCCCCGGGCAGCTGGACTGGATCAGCGCATTGCGCGCCCCGCAGATCAAAGCGTTGGTCGAGGAGGGCGCGCTGCAGCTGTCGCTGTTCGATACCCAGGACCTGTTCGAGATCAGCTCCCCGGAGTTTCCCGGTGAGCGGCTGGTGTGCTGCCACAACCCCGCCCTGGCCGAGAAGCGGGCCCGCAAACGCCAGGATCTGTTGGCCGCCACCGAAAAAGAACTCACCCCCATCGCCGCCGCCACCGGCCGCGCCAAACGCGCGCTGCGCGGCAAAGACAAGATCGCGCTACGGGTGGGCAAGGTGATCAACCACTACAAGATGGCCAAACACTTCACCCTCACCATCACCGACGAATCCTTCACCTTCACCCGCAACACCGAGGCCATCGCCGCCGAGGCCGCCCTCGACGGGATCTACGTGCTGCGCACCAGCCTGCCCGAACACACCCTGGGCCGCGACGATGTCGTGCTGCGCTACAAGAACCTCGCCGATGTCGAGCGGTTCTTTCGCACTCTCAACAGCGAACTGGACGTGCGGCCCATCCGGCATCGGCTGGCCGACCGGGTGCGCGCCCACATGTTCTTGCGCATGCTGTCCTACTACATCAGCTGGCACATGAAAGCCGCCCTGGCCCCAATCCTGTTCGTCGACAACGACAAACCCGCCGCGGCCGCCAAACGCGCCAACCCCGTCGCCGCGGCCCAACGCTCCGATCAGGCCCTGACCAAAGCGGCGCGTAAACGCACCCCCGAGGACACCCCAGTACACAGCTTCACCAGCCTGCTCGCCGACCTGGCCACCCTCTGCGCCAACCAGATCCAACCCGCCGACGACATGCCCGCATTCACCATGCCCACCAGCCCCACTCCACTACAGCGGCGAGCCTTCGAACTCCTCGACCTCTCCCACCGCCACGGCCTGGCGTAGTCAGTACAACCGCCCCACCACAGCGCAAAACCCCAGCTCAACACCCCAACCCGTCACCACACCAGGGGGAACTTCGGACTAGACGGCCCTCTTACGGCGCTAGTTCGAACACATCATGAGGACCCGCGGTTGCATCTTCCCTGATGATTCTGCCGTTGTCTTCCACGGTGATCGATGAAAGCGGCGGATGCTCGGCGAGTGGATTCAATGCCCAAGGGTTCATCCACACGCTGGGTAGATGGGAGGCGACCGACCACGGCCGCATGTCTTGGCTGAAGAGAACTCCGGACACGCGAGTACCTCGCGGTGCCGGGGGACCGCGCCAGTAGCCGCCGTTGCGCGGGCTCACCACTTCAACCGATGGCGGGTTGCCCGGCTGATACTGGACCGTCCTGCGGCCGAACATGGCATCGGTAACGTCTTCTTCCTCGGCGGAGCCAGCGATACTAAGCACGGCGATCACCAACGGCGTGTTGAGCGACGCGACGATTCGCCCGTATTTGTGCCCCTTCTTCGCGACGGTGTCGTGTATCCGTTCAACGTTGTTCAGCCAGACTGGCGATGAGGAACGATAGCCGAGTGGGCGCCCGCCCGCATAGCGCGTGTCGGGTGGATTTGGAAACGCGACGCAGGACAGGACCCAGCCGCGGATCGGGAATGTCCGCTCTGGCAAGACGCCTAGCTCACCTCTGGCTCGCGCGGATTCGATGCCTTCCGTAACGCGGTTGAGATCCAGTTCCTTTAGCCATTCCTCTAGACGGCGGGTGATCTCGATTTCCTTGGGTTGCTCCGCTCGCTCTTCTTCAACCAGGCCGACCACGAGGACTCGGAAGTTGCGATTCTGGACCTTGTTGATGCAGTCATATATCCACGCTTCGATGGCCCGGTTCCCTGTAACCGGGCCTTCGTCGACCGCGCATTCGACGTACATGCTCGCGTTGTCCCGGCTCACCAAGAAGTCAATTTTCTTCTGGGTGCCAGGCAGCACTGGTTCGACGGTCACCGAGTATTCGAGGCGCCGATAGAGCGTGAACGTGTATAACTCCCACCACGCGCCGATGTGTTGACCCTCGTTTGGAGAGCAAAAATCGTTCCTTAGGCGAGCCTTGAATGGGTCGGGGTAATCGCTGTACCACGATTCCAACAGTTCTCGAGCCTGCGTCCACTGCTGCCCGGCAGCGCGATTCAGAAACTGAAAAGTGCTCAGGCTCTCAGAGAAGGGTGCGGGTCCGGACTCAGTCCGCGGAATGTTGTCGAAGAGCGTACCGATGGGCTGGCTTGCCATGTCCGCGAGGCTAGTGCGGTCGCATGCACCAAGCACTCGGCCCGCCACCCAAGCAGGATGACGGGGTCTTGGCAAATGTTTTCACCGAAGGCGCCAAGACGGAGTCGGTCACGCCGGGCCTCGATGTCGCCGACGCGCCGCTCGTGGAGGCCGGGGAGCGTGGCCTGGCATAGCTGTCACCAGGGTGGGATCAGCCCGCAGACCCGAGTCGCCATCGTCGGAGCGGGTGCTGCGCCAGGGGCGAGATCCTCACCGAGGAGGACATGGAAGCCATCGTCGGCGACAACATCACTGGCCTCGAAGTCGAGCACCGGAACGACGCTACGTTTGAGTCTTGCTTGGCCGAGATGATCGACTGGGGCCGCTGCTGGCGTGTCGACGAGGACGACGCGTAGTGCCGACCAGTGAGCCGGACAAGTCTCTGCACGCTGAACTGGCCGCCGAACTCGGCTGGTACCCGGCGGATCTCGTCGACGAGTCCATCGCCCGGCACCGCGCCGACGCCGCCCGCAACGTATTGACGGTTTCGTCGGTCGAAGCCTGGAATCGGCAAGAGTACATGCCTAGCGTGATTAGCAGCCCGTGGTCGTCGGCTTCGGTCGGCGGGCCGTCAGCGCACGCGGGGCCGATAGGTTGGGAGGACTGTCATGGCGAATGTCGATCATCCGAACATTTTGTTCATCATGAGCGACGACATCGGCTGGTTCAACGTCAGTTGTTACAACCACGGCATCATGGGGTATCGCACCCCGAACATCGACCGGATCGCCGCTGAGGGCGCGATGTTCACCGACTTCTACGGTCAGCAGAGTTGCACCGCTGGGCGCGCCGCCTTCATCACCGGCCAGCAGCCGATCCGCACCGGCCTGACCAAGGTCGGCTTCCCGGGCGCGATGCAGGGCCTCAGTGCCGAGGACCCGACGATTGCGCAGTTCCTGAAGAACTTCGGCTATGCGACCGGCCAGTTCGGCAAGAACCATGTCGGTGACCGCAATGAACATCTACCGACTGTGCACGGGTTCGACGAGTTCTTCGGCAACCTGTATCACCTCAACGCCGAGGAGTCCCCGGAGGCCACCGACTATCCGAAGGACCCGAGATTCCGCAAGCGGTTCGGGCCGCGCGGCGTGCTCAAATGCAAGGCCACCGACGTCGACGACGAGACTGTCGATGAGCAGTTCGGCAAGGTCGGCAAGCAGGTCATCGAGAACACCGGCCCGCTGGACACCAAGCGAATGGAAACCGTCGACGAGGAATTCCTGTCCTCGGCCATCGATTTCATCGAACGCAAGACCAACGAGAAAACCCCCTGGTTCTGCTACTTCAACAGCACGCGCATGCATGTCTGGACCCACCTGAAACCGGAGTCCAAGGGCAAGACCGGCCTCGGCGTCTATCCCGACGGCATGGTCGAACTCGACGGCTACATCGGGCAACTCTTGGACAAGCTCGACGAACTCGGCGTCACCGAGAACACCATCGTGGTGTTCACCACCGACAACGGCGCCGAGGTGTTGTCGTGGCCCGACGGCGGTGCCACCCCGTTTCGTGGTGAGAAGGACACCAACTGGGAGGGCGGCTGGCGCATCCCCTGCGTGTGGCGCTGGCCCGGCGTTATCCAACCGGGACAGGTGATCAATGACATCTGCTCCCTGCAGGACTTCATCCCGACGTTCGCGGCTGCTGCCGGTGAGCCTGACCTGGTCGAAAAGGTGAAGAAGGGCTACCAGATCGGCGAGAAGACCTTTAAGGTCCACCTCGACGGCGTCAACCTGCTGCCGTTCCTGTCCGGCCAGGAGGACGAATGCCCGCGTGAGGGTTTCGTCTACTGGAGCGACGACGGCGACTTCCTGGCCCTGCGGGTTCGCCGGTGGAAGGTGGTGTTCGCCGAACAGCGCAACAAAGGCATCGGCGTGTGGCGCGAACCGTTCTCGATGTTGCGGCTCCCGAAGTTCTTCGACCTGCGCGCCGACCCGTTCGAGCGCGGCGATGAAAGCGACTTCTTCTACGAGAAATGGTTCAGCGACCACGACTTCCTGCTGATCTCGGCGCAAACCCTTGTCGCCAAATGGCTAGAAAGCTTCAAGGAGTTCCCGCCTCGCGCCGAGGCGGCGAGCTTCACCATCGACCAGGTTGTCGAAAAGCTCATGCCCCGAACCTGATAGCGATGGCCAGACAGAAGCCGTGGTCGCCCGCGATGGCCTACATGTACACGTCCGGTAGCTCATGACCAAGGGGTAGGTGAAGATGTAAGCGTCTCGTGCTGATGCTGGAAGATCCATCCCGTTGCGGGCGGCGCGGAAGCCAGCGCTCGCGTCGGTGGACGACACAGCGGGACGCATCGAGGTCCAGTTCCGGTACGAAGTGTGTGGCCATCATGAACAGGGTCGAGCCGTCTCGAAATAGACCACATACGAGACCCGCGCCGAAAGCACTTCAGTCCTGCATTTTCCCAGGTAGCGGTGTCTCAAAAGTCCGTCTTCAGGAATAGATAGTCTCACGCGATATGTTTAATACTTTGTGAGACAGCGTGATTCGCAGACAGCGGCAGCGAGTGTGGGGGCCCGTGTGGGATACACGCGGGTCAGCACTATTGCACAGACGCTGGATCAGCAGAACACTGCAGTAACCGCTGCGGGTCACAAAGACTCTCTCCGACACTATGTCTGGTGCGAACGATGACCGTCCGGTCCTGACGGCGTCTGGCGACGTCCCACACGACTGGACTGCCCAGGCTACAAGTGGAGACAGAGCTTAATCGCGCTCTGTCTTCACGCCCTCGAGGTTGATGCCCCAAGCGGGCAGACCACCAACCCGTGGCGCTGCGCAATCAACTGAATCCAGATAAAAGACAACGCAAAAACCACCGCCATCACCAACGAGCGTGCCGTTGCGGCCCACCACCAACCCGATCAACACGATACGGCCTGGCGCGCACCGTAACCGGCGCGCAGCAGCCCACGCGAACCACACCGCCAACCTGCCAGACCGCCGGCATCGCGGTCGGCGGGACTGCCATCACCACCGGGACGAGCCTGCCACACGTCCTCCCGCACGCCGGACTGATTGACATTAACGGACACGACTTCACCCACTGCCGACCCAGCGCAACACGTTGATACCGCCGACTCATCGCGATCACATCGTGCGCGCTGGCCTACTGCGGTTGTTCGACACAGCAAACCGAAGCAGCCCGCGGAAATCGCCCCGGATGTCGAGTCCGACGCCCAGATGTGACAAGTCTGTGACAACCAGACCCGTAGCAGTCATCACCGGTCGTCCCGCCCCGCGAGGGGGAAAGCCCTGTTCAACGGCTTGTTTCGGCGTGTGAACGGGATGCGCGGCCGCCGTCGACCGACTTGCGTGTCACAACTCGCCGAGAACTCGTCGCGGCCATCCGGGCGTCGGACTCTGGACAAAACACGCAGGTCAGGGCCGGTTTTGCGGCAGGCAAAGATGCGGCGATTCCGGGCCGTCGGTGACACCGAATCAAGTGCACCGGCCTCGCCGGCTTCGGTAACAGATAAAAATAGCACTTGACCTGCCTAAACGTTGTCGGGCTGACAGGATTTGAACCTGCGACCACTTGACCCCCAGTCAGCGAGAAGCCGTGTTCACCCGTCCCAGCCCGTCCCTCCCCTCCCGCCGACCTGCAGAAATCGTCTCAACGTATCTCCCTCCGTCCCACCATGTTTCGCGCCACTTGTGACAACTCCGTGACAACCTCGCAGCCCGCCAGCCGACCAACAGCAAACCTGCGCATCTCGAAATGCCCGCCAGCAAACCCGATTTGCACCAAACAAGACCGCTCCAATCGTGTGCCTTGCCCCACCACCGGCGCGCCAGCGGCTCATCGCAGATCATCACGACACCCCTTCCATCCGCACGCCCCACCCCCTGCGGCACTGAACCGTGTCATTCCACTGCGCCAACTCGCCACGCTTGAGCTTGCGGACCTCAACATCAGTGCACGTCCCGCGGCTCGGCCCCCACACCATTCACGCCGCTGACCCCGACATGTCGAAGGTCACGACCTGCGCCGCCAACACAGCACGCCCACCAACCATGCCTGTGCGCGGCCGACAATGGCGACCAATACCGAGTCATCGTCGTTCGCCCCGGACAGCCCTCTGCCGGACTCGCCAAACATAGGGTGAATGTAGATCCGCCGTGACCCTTCAACCACATCGAAACCGCTGATTTCCACCTCGACCACTGACGGCCAGGCCAGGTGTTGCGACGCCGCCGCACGACACCATCAGTGGCCAAGGATCCCCGCATCCCCTGGCGTGCAGGGCTTCTCACGATCATTCACCCAATATCGCCAGCGACACGATCGCCACCACAGCCGCTGACAGCATGTCGGCAACCTGAAATCAACCTCTTGTGGACACACTCCGAGGTGCGTGTCGGGGTGCGCTGTGGTGGCCTGCTATGACCTTCCGGTCAACTAGCGGGCGGTCGACCGGTTCTGAAATTTGGCCCTATAGAACGCTCGCCGAGGTCCGGATGGCTGATCTATAGCTTCGAAACCGTCCTCTGAGCTGCGCTTTACGTGGTGATCCCGGCTGGGTTCGAACCAGCGACCTTCCGCGTGTGAGGCGGCTTGGGGCACAACGGAATTCCGTTTTATCTGGTCAGCGCGTTGTACACCGGTCGAATTGGACCGCTCAGAGCACCTGCTCTGGAAATTTGGCCGGATATTGGCCGGATGAATTCGCACAGGGTGCCGACCTGCACTCGCAGGCCGGGTGGTACGGCCAGCCTCTATCTGCCCACAGAGGCGTCGGCCCCCGAGTGGGATCAGCTCGAGGCCGCCAGGCGCCGGCCCCCGATGCGACGATCTGCCTAATCTCCGCGCTCGCTCATCACGACCTGACCGACGCGATCCCCGCCGCGCTTGACGTCGCGATCCCCCGCGGGTCAAGGTCACCCGCGAGCACCGGCGCGATCGCCTGGCATCAATTCGACCGGCTCCCCGAACGTGAGCAGCCGCACAGGCCCGATGAACGTCGGCCTTGAAAACCCGCTACGACCTGCGGCCGGTGCGCTCAGGCCGGGGCGGCTTTACCGTGGAGGCGGCCCGAGGCACCGACTCCTCGGGCCCGGATCGTCTGGGTGAGAAGGGAACCGTCAACACCGTGTTCGGGCTGCCGCTAAATCCTCCGCCGCTTCCGTCGCCGGCGCCCACACCCGCACCGCAGTTGCCACCACCGGACTTTCACGCGTTCAATCGCGGGGTCTCGCTGCTTGGCGGATGGTTTCCGCTCACTGTCGAAATCGTCACGGTCGTAGCCGTGGTGGCCGTCGTAGGTTGGCGGACCAAACGCTGGCGTCTGGTCTGGGTTCCCGTGAGCGTCCTCATCGCGGTCCTCGGAGCGCTAGGGGCACGGCTGTACACGAACGCTGAAGGGCTTGCCTCCGACCCGGCGCCGTTGACGCTGTGGATATGGGTCGGCGTCTTCGTCGGCACGGTCGCGGTGGCAGTGCTCGGCTGGCGGGCCACCGGATGGCGGCGGCGCACGCTGTCGGTGCTGTCGATCCCCTTGTCTTTGTTCATGGCCTTGTTAGCGCTCAACCAGTGGGTCGGCTACTACCCCACCTTGCAGGCCGCGTGGGGCGGCCTGACGGCGGGCCCGCTGCCCGGTCAAGTCGACGAGAGCGACCTGCCAGGCCTGCGGGCCGCCAAGCCCTCGATCGGCAAGCTCGTCGAAGTCAACATTTCAGATGCCGCCAGCGGATTCAAACACCGCAGCGAGTACGTCTATCTGCCGCCGGCCTGGTTCACCGGCACTGCCCCGCCGCGACTGCCGGTGGTGATGATGATCGGCGGGGAGTTCAACACACCGGCGGACTGGATGCGCAGCGGCAACGTGACGCCGATCATCGACGGCTACGCCCAAGCCCACGGCGGTCAGGCGCCGATCTTCGTCTTCATCGACTCCGGCGGCAGCTTCAACAACGACACCGAATGCGTCAACGGGCCGCGGGGCAACGCGGCCGATCATCTGACCAAAGACGTACGCCCCTACGTGATCTCCGAGTTCGGGGGCTCCCCCGACCCCGCCAACTGGGCCATCGTGGGTTGGTCCATGGGAGGTACATGCGCGGTCGATCTCACCGTGACCCATCCCGAGCTATTCCACGCATTCGAAGACATCGCCGGCGACCACGGACCGATCGCGGGCACGAAGCAGCAGACCATCGACCGCCTCTACAGCGGCGACGCCGCCCAGTGGGCTGCCAACGACCCGATGACCGTGATGGCCAAACACGGCCCCTACGTCGGAGTGTCGGGCTGGTTCGAGGACACCCCGAAGATCTCGGACGATCAGATGAAGAAGCTGTTCCCCGGCGGGTTTCACCCACCACCGCAGCCAGCCACCGCTCTGGGCTACGGCGGTCACGACGAATGGCGCAACGGTGCCGAAGACCAGGTCGGCGCCGCTCAAGACCTGTGCCGCGCTGCTACCGAGGTCAACATCTCGTGCTCGGTGCACACCATCGCGACGTTCCACACATGGCAGTTCGCCGCCTATGCGTTCTCCGACGCACTGCCGTGGTTGGCCGCTCAGATCAGCACCCCCACCGCGCCAAATGTTGCCCCCCGAACAGCCCCTACGACCCCGTCCAGCGTCGCCCCTTCACGCTAAACCGTCGGACACGCCCCAACCGCGTTCCCATATGAGACATACGTTTTGAGGGCACTGTCAAGTTGGTGAGCGGCGCGGCCGAAGCGGATGATCTCGGAGTCGATACGCAACCGGAGGGACCATCGTGGGCGAGGTGTCGTACAAGGGTCACCGGTATCCGGCGGAGATCATCGCGCACTGCGTGTGGCTGTATCACCGGTTCCCGCTGAGCTTCCGCGAGGTCGAGGAGCTCATGCTGGTCCGCGGCGTGATCGTCACGTACGAGACGATCCGGCAGTGGTGCGCCAAGTTCGGACCCGTCTACGCGGCCGGCCTGCGCCGCCGCCAACCCCGACCCGGCGACACGTGGCACCTCGACGAGGTGTTCTTGACGATCAACGCCCGTCGTCACTACCTGTGGCGGGCCGTCGACCAGGACGGCAACGTCCTCGACATCCTGGTCCAACCTCGCCGGGATGCCAAGGCCGCCAAGCGGTTCTTCCGCAAACTGCTGACCAAGCAGTGCCGGGTACCTCGGGTGCTGGTCACCGACAAGCTGCGAAGCTATCAGGTGGCGCATCGGGCGGTGATGCCGTCGGTCGAGCACCGGCAGTCGAGATACCTGAACATTCATACTGAGTTCGCTGGGGCCCGGCCATCACCTCGGTAACTTAATCGGAGCAGCGCGCGTGCTGACTTCTGGCGTGTTGAGTGTGTGGGTGGCCGGGTACCGCACCTTGGGTCGTGCGCCCTGTTGAGAACCCGGTGACCGAGCGTCGGTGGTGACGATCGGATCCCTGATAGCGAATGTCTGGTGCTCGCACTTCTCGTTGGTGTGGTCTTGCCCTGGGCCGACAACCAAATCCAACGATAGGGGAAGGCACGAGATTGAAAATTCGCTTGGGAGTCGACGTAGCTTGCCGTGCTGCGCATCAAGCATCGCTGGCAGACGAGCAGGGAAGATTCTTGTTCGTGGGTCACCGGTTTCGCACCGACCCAGACGAGCTGGACACGCTGTGGGCGCGGCTGCCTAAAGACGCCGAGCGGATCGAGGTGGTGATGGAGCCGACCCGCAACGCCTGGGTCGCGCTGGCGGCCTGGTTCCGCCGCCACGGCGCGACGGTGGTGATGGTGCCACCCGAGCAGTCCGCTGATCTGCGTGATTACTACAACAAGCACACCAAGACTGATCGGCTCGACTCCAAAGTGCTTGCCCGGCTTCCCCTTTTGCACCCGGAGGGGCTGCACCGCGAGGACTCGCTGGGCCCTGGCGACGAGCTGAAGCGGGCGGTCAAGATCCGCTCTGGGCTGGTGCATCGGCGCACCGCGTGCATGGCCCGCCTTGATGCGCTGCTGGAGATCCTCGGGCCGGCGTGGATCGCCGCGCTGGGTTCGGATATGACGTTGACCGCGCTGCGGTTTTTGGCCCGGTACGCCAACCCGGTCCAGGTCAAACGCCTCGGCAAGGCCCGCCTGGCGGCGTTTTTCCGCCGCTCCAGCCGCCAGGCATGGGCAGACGAACGCGCCGACGCAGTCATCGAAGCCGCCGCGACCACGCTGCGGCTGTGGGGAGCAGACGGCGGCGAGCTCGACTTCGACGCGCTGGCCGCCGATGTCGCCGCCGAAGCCCGGCTCGCGCTGACCCTGACCGACGAGATCAACGGGTTCGACAAGCGCATCGGCGCGCTCTACGACAAGGCCGACCCAGCCGGGATCGTGCGCTCGGTACCCGGCGCCGGCCGCGTCTGCGCACCCCAGATCCTCGGACGACTCGGCGACCCAACACGATTCGCCAACCTGGCCGCGGTCCGCTCCTTCGCCGGGCTGGTCCCGGCCGCCGACTCCTCCGGCCAAGCCGACGGCCACCGCGGACCGACCAAGGCCGGCGATTCCTGCCTGCGCGAGGCCCTGTTCATCGCCGCCGACCACGCCCGCAAGGTCGACCCCACCCTGGCCGTCCGCTACCAGCGGCTCATGCTCGCCGGTAAGCACCACGATTCCGCGGTCTGCACGCTGGCCGCGGTCCTGCTCACCCGAATCGCCGCCTGTCTGCGCGCCGGCACCCACTACCTATTGCGCGACACTGACGGCCGCGTCATCACCGAAGCCCAAGGACGCGCCATCGTCGCCGAACGCTACACCGTGCCACCCGAGGTCCGTGCCGCCCGGCGCAAGGTCACCCCCCACAGACACCCACGACGCAACGAGCGGAACGAGCGTGCCAAGACAGGAGTCGCCACGCGCTCCAACGCATCGCCCGTTCCGCAACCAGCATGAACCGCCCACCGCTATCGTCGCAACACTTGACATCGGTTGAGAACTCAACCGGGCGGAGAACTCGCACCAGCCGACCCGGCAACGCGAACGCGCCATGAAACGCTTCCGCACCCCCGGCGCAGCCCAACGGTTCCTGGCGGTGTTCAGCGTGATCTCTCCGCATTTCCGGCCCCGCCGCCATCGGCTCACCGCCGATGACTATCGCACCGAAATGGCCGACCGCTTCGCCACCTGGAACGACATCACCAGGTCGTCGGAAGCCGCCTGAACCTCGCACCTCGACCGCACCCGAACCTCCCAGCGCGCTATTCCCATTGCACCTCAAACAAGTTGACAAGGCCGTCCCTCGTAAGGCGGTATCGCAGGCTCGACATCCCGCGGTTTGTCGGTGGTGAAACCCGTCTCGAAGGATCGAGTCCGACGGGCCTACCTGAAACTCTTCGAGTCGATGGACGTCCACAAGGTCACCCATCTGTATCGGTTCGCCACTGACGACTGGGCCTTCGACGACAGCATCATCGAATTCACGCTGATCGGTGACGGGTTCGCAAACTGCCCCTATCCCAGGGGCACGCGGGTCAGCACGCGACTCGTGCACGCTTTTCAGTTGCGTGACGGCAAGATCTGCCGCGAGAACGGCTACGAGATATGGCGTCGCGCCGACGACGACGCCATCGTCTGTGACGACGTCCCGGCCGGACCCACACCGAGGTCTTCGGATAAGGCCAGCACAATGACCCGTCACGAAAACTAGCCTCACGATGGAACCGCAAACTAGATCCAGCACAACGGCATCCACGCTTAGCTGGACTCAGTGGTCGACGCCGGCATCCGGGCCCGCCGCGGATCAACCTCGCCCAAGCCCTTCCACGACGCATCCCGGAGCCCACGCCCACAGACCCTCCCATTCGAGCCCCGACACCAGGCTGATAGACGGACTCACATCCCACCGAAGTAGTCGGCGTAGGCGGGCAACCCGCCCCCAGTTCACGCCTGCGGGCGTCACCGAAGAGAACGGGGCGCCGTAGTCCATGCCTCTCCATAGTTTTGGGGGTCCAGAACCACCATGCCGGAGGGTTGCCGGATGACGGGTGCGGTTCGACGTTCGGTTGCCAACGGGATCGAGTTGCCGGTGTGCCATCTATTTCGTGATGACGAGCACGAAGCAGGCCACGGCCAGGAGTGGGCCGTCTACATCGAGCAGGACTCAACGGTGATCGACGCCGAGGCCCACTCCAAGCTATAAATTTTCGAGCCGACCACCAACCTCCTCTGCTCGAATCGCCGTTCCCGTCGGCTACCGACCCAGCCCCACGCCGGGCGATGAAAACAGAGCAGAAACCGAACTGAACTCGGCCAGCGTGGGCTACACCGTTAACCGCAGTCACATTGTTAACATCACGCGATGCAAGATTTGCCGGGGCCTACCAGCCTTCGGCAATCACGTCCCGTTTCCCGGCGTGACGCACTGCGCTACGCCACCGCTGTGTCGGCGCTGGCCGGACTGGGTGCGGCATCAGCAGGTTTCAGCACGCCCGCGGCGGCCGCCGCTCCCCAACTGATCGACTTCGCCATGCGCCAGATTCCAGCGCAGCACATTCGAGCTGCCGGCTATTCCGGGGTCGTCAACTACGTCTCGCTGTCGCGTCCCGGCTCGTCGTTTGGCGCCAAGCCGATCACCCGGCCCTACGCCGAGTCACTGACCGCCGCGGGGCTGGTGATCGTCAGCAACTACCAATACGGCAAGCCAGGCGGGACGGCACCGTCAGACTTCACGCGCGGGTTCGCCGGCGGCGTCGCCGACGCTCGCACCGCCTGGCAGCTGCACACCGCGGCAGGGGGCGGCCATAGTGCACCGATCTTCTTCACCGTCGACGAGGACATCAACCGCGACACCTGGAACACCCTCGCGCTGCAGTGGTTTCGCGGAATCAACTCGGTGCTTGGAGCGCAGCGCACCGGCGTCTACGGAGGCATCAATGTGTGCCAGTGGGCCGCTGCCGATGGCGTTATCGGGAATTCGAGCACGCCCGGCCACCGGTGGGCCTGGCAGACCCGAGCCTGGTCTGGCCGTCAGATCGACCCCGCCGCCGTTCTCTACCAGCGCGTGGTGAGCACCGCGTCGAATCCAGGCCCGCTGGTCGGCGGACTCGAAGTCGACGTCAACGACGTCCTGGCCCCCGATTGCGGCCAGTGGAACCTACATCCGTGAGGTCAACCGTTAGCAAGCATGGCTGACGAACGGGACCTGCCAGGCGCGGAAGGATGTTCGGTGGACGAACGGAGTGGCAGCGATGGCTTCGTGGTCGACTCAGCCGTGCGAGGAGCTGGACCGAAGCGAGGGCGAGTGTTCATAGCATGGCAGTGCAGCTGTCAACCGCAGGTGCTCATGCGCAGGTTCTCGCGAAAATGCTTGGCAGGAGAGCCCAGCTCAGCGAACTGATGTCCGGACCGTTGGCGCCTGCCTTGCTTGCCTTCAACTCAAAGGGAAAGACCAGCGATGCGTTCCGAAATAAGTAGGGATGCGTTGCGCGCAACGAGGGCTTTCTGCACTTTGCTGGCACGTGCTCACTGTTCGGGTCACGGTGCACAAGTGGTGTTTGGAATGCGCAAAGAACGTTCTGGGGACAGATGTCACCGATGCCGGGATTCTGCGGTCACTTCGTGACGTATAGCACCACGCGGTTGTAGCGGTTGACCAAGCAGCCAGGGGCCGGTCGGTGCTGACCACTGTCCAGTTCGATGGAACCCAAACCGATTTGTATTCCGGAGTAGCCGAGGACAGTTCCACACTGGTGCCCCCCAGCCTCTAAGTTGATCCTCGACGCCTCCGGCGTACCCGTCGTCATCGACCTGTGGGTCGAAAGCATTGACTACCGCGACGCCGAACTGGAACTCTCTCGGCGCGAAGAAGCCATACCCCAACCCGATGACCCGCCCCCGGGCCCCTTCTCCCCCGCCGACCCGGGCATCGCCGCCGTGGACTGGATCAGCGTCGACGAGAACGGATATCTCGTCGTGCAGGCCAAAGCCGGCTGGGGACGATCCTGCCGACATTGCACTGCTCGCTGAACTCCACGAGGAGGCCCGCACGAGCAGACCTCCTACTCCAGGTGAAATCGCCTACGACGAAGCCCACGAAGCCATCTCGGCCCTCTGGGACGCGCTCGCGCATCAAGAACGCCGCGAATACACCGACTACGCCGAACAGCTCACCAGCGCTGTCCACGCCCGCCCTGCGGCCCTTAACTTACCCACCCCGGTCACCGTGAACATCACACTCGCCCCCGAGGGCGCCCGCTCCGACGACTTTGACGACCACGCGCCGGCCACGCACCCACGCAACGCGATCGAGGCGGCGATCCACGACACGATCGCCAACACGCCGACCCCATCGGCGTTGCCGGGCACTCCCCTTGATCGGCTCGCCGCGCCGCAGCCAGAAGGATCGTGACCTCCCCGACGAGCACATTGGAATCGCCGGTGTCACGGGCTGGCCGGCTGCGACCTCGACGGTGTCGCCTGGACACCGGGCCCAGATGGGCCGGCCGGGTCCCCGTTGGAACGCGCCGGAGCGCTCCATCGAGTTCCCGGCACCGCTTCCCCATCCTGTAGAACGAATATGTAGTACGCTTCTTGCGTGAGTGAAGTATCGATTCGAGCGCTCAACCAGGAGACGTCGAAGGTGCTGGCCCGCGTCAAACGCGGTGAGGAAATCACAGTGACCGAGCGCGGCGAAGTCATTGCCCGAATCGTCCCGGCGTCCGCCGGCCCACTCGATGCGCTGATCAGCAGCGGCAGGGTGCAAGCGGCAACGGCGCGCGGCCCGGCGCCTCGGCCGGCGATCCCGATGCGTGGCGGTCCCGACGCCGGCACGCTACTGGAGCGTATGCGCGCGGAGGAACGGTACTAACGCGGTGATCTACCTGGACACCTCAGCGTTGGTCAAGCTGATTCGCATCGAACTCGACTCGGACGCTCTCGGCGATTGGCTCGATGAACGCGCCGAAATGCGGTGGATCACTTCGGCTTTGACCGAGGTCGAGCTGACCAGGGCGATCCGGGCAGTCGCGCCAGAAGGGTTACCCGCCGTGCCATCGGTGCTGGCCAGGTTGGACCGCTTTGAGATCGACCCGGTCATTCGCTCCACCGCGGCGGCCTACGCCGACCCCGCACTGCGCTCGCTCGACGCCATACATCTCGCCACTGCTCAAACCGCAGCATCCACGGCACGATTGACCGCGCTGGTTACCTACGACAATCGCCTCAGCGCGGCCGCCAGCGCCCTGGGCATCACTACCGTGGCGCCCGGTAATACACCGTGAAACCTCAGCGAAGGTACAAATGTCACACCTGATTCCTTGGGGGTTTCCCGGGGCCTTCCCGGGACAGGCGGCAGGTTGTGCTCGCCAAACACATATCCGGCCGATTTCTCCCGGCAACGGGGGCTCGTCGATGAGCCGCGTATCAACCATGACCGCTTCTTCAACACCCTGACGGAGCATCGCCTCCGTGCGGTGCTGACCGTTGACATACCAAACCTTGCCTGCGTCGCGGGCAAGC
>CAVYPI010000071.1:0-15321 GCA_963770125.1 uncultured Actinomycetota bacterium
GCGGCAGGGCTCAGGACTCCTGACCCGAAAATCCTCTGTAGCACGGCGAGGTGACCACGCACCCGGGTGATGGTGGGTGCAGGCCCAGGTGTCCGGTGTCGCGTATGTTGTTGTCAGGCAGCGGATTCGGCGATGACCGCCTTTCCGTCGCGGATGACGATCTTCTGGCCGGTGATCGCCTGCAGCTGTGTGGCGAGGTTGCGGGCGCGGCGGTTCGTGTTGATCCGCGACTCGTAGAAGCCGGGCCCGAGGTCGTCGAAGCGGGCCTTGGGATCGGCGAGCAGGTGGTAGACGACTGTGAGTACCGAGTTGCCGAGCGCGACGATCGCTTTCTGCTTGCCCCGGCGTTTGGCTAGTCGCCGGTAGCGAGTGCCGAGGAAGGTGTCGGTGCGGGACAGGCCGAACACGATCCGGCCGAGAGTGCCGCCCAGCCACGGGTTGCCTTTGCCGCGGCCCTTGCGTTTGGTCTTGCCGGCCGACTGGTGGGTCTGCGGGCAGAACTTGGCCCACGACACCAGGTGCGCCGCGGTCGGGAACCTGCTCGTGTCCACCCCGATCTCGCCGATCAACTCTGCGGCGGCCACGCGGTCGACTCCGGGCAGGTCAACCAGTCGGTCCACCCGATCGGAGAAAGGGGCGACCGCCTCTGCGATGCGGCCGTCAAGGGCGGTGATCTGGGCGCTAATGCGGTCGATGTTGTCCAGCATCATCCGCAGCATCACCGCGTGATGGTCGGTGAAGAACCCGCGCAGCGCCTCCTCCAGCTGAGCGGTCTTCACCTTCGCCCGTCCCCGCGCGAGCCGGGCCAGCGTGTGCGGGTCGCGTTTGCCGGCGATCAGCGCTTCCATCATCGCCCGCCCGGGACACCCCGTGCACCTCGGTGAGCACCGAGGAGATCTTGATCTGGGCGTCCTCGAGCAGCTTCTCCGCCCGCTGCATCTCCCGGCCCCGGTCGGCGACCAGGGCGCGGCGGTACCGGGTCAGGTCCCGCAACCGGCGGATCGGCTCGGGATGCGCCAGCGACGGCCAGCACATACCCCGCTCGGCCACCTTCGCCAGCCAGATCGAGTCCAAAGTGTCTTCTCCGAACTAAATCGATCTTGACCTGTTGAGTTCGTATTCTGTTGTTTCAGAACTAATTTCGGTCATCGGCAGAGTCGGTGGTGCGTCCGGCGGCGTCGGTGAAGCTGGGGACGCCGAGTTGGACGGTCTTGGTGCGGCTGGCGCTGATCTGGTCCATCTGGGTGAGTTTGGCGTTCGCACCGGCGAGGCTGACCTTGAGGCCCTCGGCCTCGCCGTACCAGTGGTGGGATTCGGCTTCGGCGATGCGGGCGATGAGATTGTCGCGGATCTCTTCCAGCCGGGCGCGGGCGGCCGGATCCGGGCGCAGCAGCGGGCAGCGGAGACAGCTGTGTTCGTGGATGCAGGGGGTGTCGTAGGGGCACTGTCAAGTTAATTGGTGGGCTTGGTGATTCGGGTCTATCGTTTGCGTGTTGTGCGTAGGTTCTGGTGGAACGCCCTGTCCCAGTTCACGTTCAGGCGGCGGTCGTGGCCACCGCGGTGATCTGGTTCCAGACCGCGAAGCGGTCGGCCATCACCTGTCGGTAGTCGGCCGCCGACAGCAGGTGCCGACGGGGCCGAAAGTGCGGCGAGATGCCGCTGAACGCGGACAGGAATCGTTGCGCGTGCCGGATCGACGTGAAGCGTTTCATCGCCCGCTCGCGGTGCCGGGTCGGCTGGTGAGAGTTCTCGGCGCGGTTGAGTTCTCAACCGATGTCAAGTGTTGCGACGATAGCGGTGGGCGGTTCATGCTGGTTGCGGAACGGGCGATGCCTTGGAGCGCGTGGCGACTCCTGTCTTGGCACGCTCGTTCCGCTCGTTGCGTCGTGGGTGTCTGTGGGGGGTGACCTTGCGCCGGGCGGCACGGACCTCGGGTGGCACGGTGTAGCGTTCGGCGACGATGGCGCGTCCTTGGGCTTCGGTGATGACGCGGCCGTCAGTGTCGCGCAATAGGTAGTGGGTGCCGGCGCGCAGACAGGCGGCGATTCGGGTGAGCAGGACCGCGGCCAGCGTGCAGACCGCGGAATCGTGGTGCTTACCGGCGAGCATGAGCCGCTGGTAGCGGACGGCCAGGGTGGGGTCGACCTTGCGGGCGTGGTCGGCGGCGATGAACAGGGCCTCGCGCAGGCAGGAATCGCCGGCCTTGGTCGGTCCGCGGTGGCCGTCGGCTTGGCCGGAGGAGTCGGCGGCCGGGACCAGCCCGGCGAAGGAGCGGACCGCGGCCAGGTTGGCGAATCGTGTTGGGTCGCCGAGTCGTCCGAGGATCTGGGGTGCGCAGACGCGGCCGGCGCCGGGTACCGAGCGCACGATCCCGGCTGGGTCGGCCTTGTCGTAGAGCGCGCCGATGCGCTTGTCGAACCCGTTGATCTCGTCGGTCAGGGTCAGCGCGAGCCGGGCTTCGGCGGCGACATCGGCGGCCAGCGCGTCGAAGTCGAGCTCGCCGCCGTCTGCTCCCCACAGCCGCAGCGTGGTCGCGGCGGCTTCGATGACTGCGTCGGCGCGTTCGTCTGCCCATGCCTGGCGGCTGGAGCGGCGGAAAAACGCCGCCAGGCGGGCCTTGCCGAGGCGTTTGACCTGGACCGGGTTGGCGTACCGGGCCAAAAACCGCAGCGCGGTCAACGTCATATCCGAACCCAGCGCGGCGATCCACGCCGGCCCGAGGATCTCCAGCAGCGCATCAAGGCGGGCCATGCACGCGGTGCGCCGATGCACCAGCCCAGAGCGGATCTTGACCGCCCGCTTCAGCTCGTCGCCAGGGCCCAGCGAGTCCTCGCGGTGCAGCCCCTCCGGGTGCAAAAGGGGAAGCCGGGCAAGCACTTTGGAGTCGAGCCGATCAGTCTTGGTGTGCTTGTTGTAGTAATCACGCAGATCAGCGGACTGCTCGGGTGGCACCATCACCACCGTCGCGCCGTGGCGGCGGAACCAGGCCGCCAGCGCGACCCAGGCGTTGCGGGTCGGCTCCATCACCACCTCGATCCGCTCGGCGTCTTTAGGCAGCCGCGCCCACAGCGTGTCCAGCTCGTCTGGGTCGGTGCGAAACCGGTGACCCACGAACAAGAATCTTCCCTGCTCGTCTGCCAGCGATGCTTGATGCGCAGCACGGCAAGCTACGTCGACTCCCAAGCGAATTTTCAATCTCGTGCCTTCCCCTATCGTTGGATTTGGTTGTCGGCCCAGGGCAAGACCACACCAACGAGAAGTGCGAGCACCAGACATTCGCTATCAGGGATCCGATCGTCACCACCGACGCTCGGTCACCGGGTTCTCAACAGGGCGCACGACCCAAGGTGCGGTACCCGGCCACCCACACACTCAACACGCCAGAAGTCAGCACGCGCGCTGCTCCGATTAAGTTACCGAGGTGATGGCCGGGCCCCAGCGAACTCAGTATGAATGTTCAGGTACCTCGACTGCCGGTGCTCGACCGACGGCATCACCGCCCGATGCGCCACCTGATAGCTTCGCGAGCTTGTCGGTGACCAGCACCCGAGGTACCCGGCACTGCTTGGTCAGCAGTTTGCGGAAGAACCCCTTGGCGGCCTTGGCATCCCGGCGAGGTTGGACCAGGATGTCGAGGACGTTGCCGTCCTGGTCGACGGCCCGCCACAGGTAGTGACGACGGCCGTTGATCGTCACGAACACCTCGTCGAGGTGCCACTTGTCGCCGGGTCGGGGTTGGCGGCGGCGCAGGCCGGCCGCGTAGACGGGTCCGAACTTGGCGCACCACTGCCGGATCGTCTCGTAGCGTGACGATCACGCCGCGGACCAGCATGAGCTCCTCGACCTCGCGGAAGCTCAGCGGGAACCGGTGATACAGCCACACGCAGTGCGCGATGATCTCCGCCGGATACCGGTGACCCTTGGTGCGTCCAGAGAGTTGGAGGTTGATCATGTAAATGGTTGATGGCTGATTCGCAAGCTCGTCGTCGCTTGCCGGTGTAAGTCCGGTCCGGGTAGCTGTCAGGGGGCCCGGTAGCAGGCTGGCGGTGTCGTCTGGAAACGGGCGGTGTCGAAGCCCAGCGTCGAGCATCCCGTTTGGCGGGGTGTGCAACCGAGCGGTCCGTAACGTCAAGTGAAGCCTGCCGCGTCGTTAACCGGCCTGCCCGCTTGGGGGTGGGGCGAGGGAGTGCCGAGCCCGGCAAGGAAGGGCGAAGGCCATGGAAGCGGTGAAGATCCTGGAAGTGCAGCCGCGAAGGACTCCCCGGCGTAAGGGGCTCGGAACGTTCGGATAGTGGCGGCGGGAACTGGAGAGGCCCTCCCCGGCCCGGCAGACTGCGCAGTGCTGTTGGAGCGGGGCGACCTATAACCGGTGAGGAGCCGGGAAGTGGAAGCCAGCCGGGTGGGCGTCGGAGGTGGCCGTAGTACCGATCGAGCCGAGCGGACAACATAACCGCCGGCGAGGGAAGGGCCACTGCTTCGTCGATGCGTGCGATTGACTGTGGAGGTGCCCGGTGAGTGCCATCTGTGCTAACCCCGCCGACAATGGAACCGATGTCCTAGACAAGGTTCCGCTGGACAAGGTGCGTGCCCTGCAACACACGCTGTACCGGACGGCCAAGGCCGATCCCGGGCGACGGTTTCACGCGCTTCAGGACAAAGTCTTGCGTAGAGACGTCCTGTGGCGTGCGTGGGTCGCGGTGCGAACCAACAACGGCGCACCGGGTATCGACCGGACCACCTTGGACTGGATCGAAAAGGAGTACGGCATCAACCGGCTCCTGGATGAACTGTCCAGCGAACTGCGGGATGGGGCGTATCGGCCGCTTCCGGCGCGGCGGGTGTATATCCCCAAGCCAGAAACGACCGACAAGCGACCGTTATCGATTCCCGCTGTGCGTGACCGCATCGTGCAAGCTGCGCTGAAGATCGTGCTTGAGCCGATCTTTGAGGCGGACTTCGCCCCGTGCAGTTTCGGGTTTCGCCCGAAGCGGGGCCAGCACGACGCCCTGCAGGTACTCGTGGATGAGACCTGGCGGGGTCGGCGGTGGGTGGTGGAAACGGATGTCGCCGATTGCTTTTCGGCGATTCCGCATGACCGGCTGATACAAGCGGTCGAGGAACGGGTGTGTGATCAGTCGGTGCTCAAGCTGTTGCGCGCCATGCTGCGGGCAGGAGTGATGGAATCCGGCATTGTTCGCCACCCTGACACCGGCACCCCGCAAGGCGGGGTGATCAGTCCCTTGATGTGCAACGTGTACCTGCACCGGCTCGACCGGGATTGGGACACCCGCACATACGGGGTTCTGGTGAGATTCGCCGACGATCTGCTGGTGATGTGCAAATCCCGGCAGCAAGCCCAGGCCGCGCTGACGCGGCTGCGCGAGCTGCTGGCCGACCTCGGCCTGGCGCCGAAAGAGGCCAAAACCCGCATCGTCGAATTGGCGGTGGGCGGAGAAGGTGTCGACTTTCTCGGCTTTCACCACCGGATGGTGCGCTCGCGGGGCACCCACGGCAGACGCGGTGTTGAGTTCCTGGCCCGCTGGCCCAGTGATCGGGCGATGCGACGTGCGCGCGACCGGATCACCGAACTGACGGTTCGGTCCCGGCTGCGGCTGCCGGTCGAGGAAGTGGTCAAAGACCTCAACAGGTTCCTACGGGGCTGGGCGGGCTATTTCCGCTACGGCAACTCCGCGGCCCGCTTCCGCAAGATCGAGCAGCATGCACGTCTTCGGCTCGCATTGTTCATCGGCCAGCGGCACAAACGCGGGCGCGGCTTCGGCTGGTCCGTGCTGGCCTACAAGTCGGCGGACCTCTGCGGGTTGCTGAGCCTGGATGGAACCGTGATCGCGCCCAGGGCTGCCAAGCCCTGGCGGGGGAAGCCGAATGCCGGCGGTGAACGGCGTCGGTAAGCCGTGTGCGGGAGAACCGCATGCACGGTTTGACGGGCGGGAGCTGGAAACGGCACACAGATCGCACCAGGGCCACGGAGATGAAGGACACCAGGGGAAACCTTGCGGTCACCAGCGGCTCCGAGACCTACCGTCGATGCGCGTTACCGCGCCAGCTCTCGACCCTCCTACGACACCTCGCCCACGATGGTCCCTCCGGTTGCGTATCGACTCCGAGATCATCCGCTTCGGCCGCGCCGCTCACCAACTTGACAGTGCCGTGTCAGCTGTTGTCAGCGGTGGACGGGCTACCCATGATCGTCTCTCGTGCGACGGCGAAATCGGTCCGCACGCCCCAGATCGGATGACGGTACAAGTCACGCACGGACCGAGGTAGATTGCCTTCAACGACATGCCCCGCGGTAAGGATCGCCAACCCCGAAACAGCCACGCGGCGCCACTCTTTCGTCGATCCAACAGCATCAAAACGGGACCCACGACCGTCAGAGGGGCGGCGAAGGGCAGCGGGACTACTTCAGTCGATCTTTTACTGTACTGAGGTATGCCTGTGACGCGTTACGAATAAAGTCGGCTTGCGTTGACACAAGTTTTTCGACCCAGTCGGAACCGAGATCTTTGGCGGTGTCCTCCTCAAGCTTGAGCACCCCGTCCAACATCTTCTCGTACGCTTCCAGCCAGATGAGGCCATTCTCTTTGCTCAACGCGAGCACGCGCTCGCTCGTCTTTTTGATTCGCTCCGCGGCCGCCCCGACATCCGGGGTGAAGTTCGGCGTCTCAGGGGTGACGTTCGGCGTAGCTGGTGCCTTCGCCGCGGCCTTCTTGGCTGGTGTCTCAGTCATTTGCGTCCTCCTTGGCTAGTTTCCGTTGTCGGTACCACTCTTGACGGGACAGTGGCGGCGTCGCGAACTGCCCGAGTCGTCAGAGCCTGCGTGTGACAAGTGCTCGAGCGGAGTCTCGCATGCCACCATGAGTCGACGGTACGCGCGGCCACCATGAACTTCGACGCCGAGGCCTGACGCTCGCCGGTCGGCTAGATAACGTGCGGTCATCGGCTCGGGCCGGGGACGGGCGCTCGTCGGGCAACAGCCGTGCAATTGCGTTGGCGGGCATACGACTTGGGCGTGCCTCGAATGCGGCGGCGTGCTGTACGCGCCGCCGGTGACGGCAGGGTGCCGAGTCCTGGCAGGCCCGGCCGCAGTGCGATAAGCGCAGACACCAAGCGACCACCGAACCGGGTTCGGGTGGACGCTCCTGGACATCGATAGACCGGGCGGCGTGGCCGGTCCAGCATCCGGGAGTCGTGCTTGACGCGGTGCCCTCTATTGCGCACGGGGCGGGCCTCGGCTGCCAATGGACCAACTTTGTGCATGAGTTCTCCGGCACCGGTCCGGGCAACCAGTATATCGGCAACGATCAAGCTGATTTGGACAATGTTCTGCTATCTCCGTGGCTGAGCGCATCCGCTGCCGGTTGGAGATCCAACTATGCTGTCCAACAACCACGATGACCGTCCAGTCGAGTTGGTGCGGTCCAAATTGGCGCCACCTCAACAAGCACCAGCAGCCGCACGAGCGAGGAAGGACGACACGATGGCGACCACGATCCGCAAGGCCGTTATTCCCGACGCCGGCCTTGGCTCCCGACTGCTGCCGTTGACGAAAGCCATCCCGAAGGAGATGTTGCCTGTCGGAGACAAGCCGGTTATCGAACACACCGTGCGCGAACCTCGTCACTTCCGGTATCACCGACATCACCATCGTCGTGTCCGCCGGAAAATCGTTGATACAGGACCACTTCCGGCCCAACCCGGGACTTGTCGAACAAGGCACTGTACCTAATGCCGTTTGCGCAGGCTATCACCGCTGAATGGTTGGGCAGCAGCCTGCTGGGGCGCATCCAGGATGGCGAATCGCGGGCGTGGGCCGAGCACAGCTATCCAGGACGAGCCTGCCTGCCGCCATGTCGGCCGTTGAGTCGGCAGTCGAGTTCACCTCGCATCAGTGGATCGCAGAGGTCGACGTGCCCACCGCTGTCGTTATCACCACGGCCGACCGGCTCGTGCCGCCAAGTCGACAGCGCCGGCTGGCCCGCGCCATCCCGCATGCTGCTGTGTTCGAGTTGATCGGCGACCACGCCGTCTATCTCAACGACCCGGCACGTTTCGCTCAGGTGCTGATCGCTGCGAGCCGATCTGTGACCGGGGCAATCGCCGGCCAAGCGGTCGGGGGTGAGCCGGCCTGAGCGCTGCCGCGGGAGTGCGCCCGGCCGACCGCGACGTAGCCCGCCCCGAACGAGAACTCGTCGACCCGAAGATCGGTGAGGAACTCTTCCAGCCGAGCCCAGGGCCGGCCGAAGCCATCAAATGATCGAATGTAGGGTCGGTGTTGTGCCCGGATCATCGGGTTCATCATGACCATCCAGTCCGGCGCGTACTTGCCGCCACCGGCTGCGACCCACGCCCCCGGACGTAGATGGTCGAACACGTTGGCCAGCGCGGCCGGCGACTGCAGGACATCGTGTACCGCGCAGAACAGGGCCGCGTCCGCCATCACGGGGATAGCCGCGGTTTCGACCGGGGCTTGCACGATGGTGACGTTGTCCCACCCGTGTCGCGCGATTCGCTCAGCGGACAGCGAAGCCATCTTCGGCGCCTGATCGATCCCGATGACCGCACCGGAGTTGCCCACCCGGTCTTGCAGACCTTCGAAGCACAGGCCGGTCCCGCAGCCCACATCGAGCACGACATCGCCGACTTGCAGCGGGAGTGCGTTGATGATCCGCAACCGGTCCTTCTGGAAGGCTGCCGTCCTGCGGTCGTAGAACTCGGCGTCGCACCCGTATGATCTCTCCACCGTCGCTAACACCACTCACCTCACTAAGGTCAATCGTCAGAAGTATCCGTTGAGGCCGTGGTGTAGCTGAACCCTGAGCGTCACAGCGAGCCGCTTTGCCTCGGTGAGATGGCCGGCATCAAAGAGATGCGAGACGAACTCCTCGGTCTGCTCGATGAGCAGCTGGGATTTCTGGACCGATCGCACCACCTTACCATGCCCGCATACACCTCTCCCGGTTTCCCGGTGAATTTTCTTTTCTATCTGGGCTTTTCGGCGTCCTTGCGTTGGAGGGTAGCCGAGCGGGTTGACGCTGCCTGGCTTGCCATGCAGCCTCGTATTCGTCGGGCGAACGCCCCACGAGTCCTTGTGGGATGCGGCGCGGTTTCTGCCATCCGTCGATGTAGCGGAACAGCGCCGCCTGCGCCTCAGCTCTGGCCGCGAAAGTGGTTGCGGGCCAGTAGATCAACTCGATCTTGAGGGTCGACGGTTCGTCGACCATGCTTGCCCGACTAAGTACGCTTGCATTGCCGTCGCCAACTGCAGCGCCGAAAGCCCAGCGAGGTTCACAGGTCAGCTCTGCCACAACCTCGACTCTCTGCCACAACTCGACCGTTTCAGCTGACCGAGGGATGTAGACGTTCTGATCTAGAAGTCATGGCGGGACCCACTACGCATGATGAGGTCCGGTGGCACGGGCAGAACAAAGGGGCTCGTCATCACGCGTCAGCATGACGTACACGTGTGTGTGACGTGAACTCGCAAGTCACACACGTCCAACACGGCCCGGATGATCGGAACATCCGACACCACGCTGGCCGCGATGTTGTGGGAGGAAGGACTCGCTCCCGCCGACGCCGCCGAACACTGGGGGACATCCGGTGTCAGTCGGCGCATTAAACGCCTGTACGCGAACCGGCTCGGCGACAACTGGGACCTCGAGGGCACTGGACCGGTGGCTAATTGGCGTCGTCAGATCGCCGAGGTGCGCAACAGCGCGATTCACACTGGCCGAGAGGTCACAAGTGCGGAGGTCAACGCCGGCGGCGTAGCGGCCGGTGCGCTCACCACGTTTATGGCGCAGCGAATACTGGCCAACTGGCGAAAGTACCCGAAGACGATGTCGGTCCTTCTCGGACCGTCGTCGGTCGAACAGCACGTCTCAACCCAGGCACGCGATGAAGTTCTGTGGGAAATGCAGCGCTGCAACGCGTTTGCCGTGGAGTTTCCACCGTTGGCGTGACGACTGGTTAGCTCGGCGGGCTACCACCTGGATTCAATTTTGATTGACATTTTGTCAGTTCCTATTGCACCGCAATCGCATTGAGCGAGATCGCCCGGGTCAGAGGGCTGCCACGTCGCGGACGTTGTAGGAAATGAAGTATAAAGCAGGAGGGACAGCGATAACGGGATCAGTACGGGGAGTTCCTGGCCCGCGGAGTGACCCACTTCGCCGGCGATCGCGATTTTAGGGTCGATCAGCCCGGCCAGTGTCCGCTCGTTGGCGAGCTCCCCGCGCAACGCGAAGGTCACACTTTGCAGTTGCGGCGCAGGATCGCCGTCCTCCTTGAACACCCACAGGCACCGTACCCCTTGCGCGGCAGGGATATTCACGTAACGAGTGAACTGCGAACCGGCGGCGGCGAAAAGATTCGCCTCCGCCCGATCGGGCAACGGGGATGGCTGCGAGCCGGTGAGGTTCATGGTGTTAATACCGCTGACGAGCATCCCGATGTAATGGCACAGCTTATGACCATCGTGTAGGGACAGCGGTGCGGCCAGGCTGTACGCCATGGACTTGCGATGCCGCCGCTCGCTGTGGCGGCGAACGCGCCCGCGACACCCTCGATCTGTTCGGGGCGTCCCCGAACTCACCGAGCACCCGGGCGCCGAGCACAACACCGAGTCCTGGCAGGGAGAGGTAGATGTCGGCGTCCGGGTGTCGAGGAGGAGATCGGCCGTGCCTGACGACGAGGGCCCACGACGACGTCGACGGGGCCGTCACGGCACTCGCCGCCGACGCCCACCGAACCGGTGTGTCAGCGGCACGTTCGATTTGAGCACCCCACCCCATCACTGACCGCAGCGACGACCACCAGTGCGCGCACGCCGGCGAGTGCGGCTGTGCCAGCGGCGCGTCGGCACCCATGCGGATCGTGACGAAGATGAACGTCAACGTTCAGCTCCCGACCCAAGTCATCCCAAGGAGACACACCCGATGATCGAGTACGTGATCCCGCCGCCGCAGCGGGCTCCACCTTCGCGCGCATCTTGACATGAGGCAACAGGTTCGCTTCCGGTGAGCACCGGCGCGCAGCTAACGCTGTCGCGGCAAGGAGACTCGCAGACGTCGACTTGTGCGTGCGAGGCCGCTACCGGGTCGACCCTAAAGGCGCCCGCCGATAGGCAACTTCACGACTCCGGCCGGCTTGCTCGCTCCTTCACGGTAGGCGGTCCGGTCGAAGGCGCGACGCCGAATGGAGCCGGTAGCGCTATTGGATGGCAGCGTCCCTGGCGATCGCATCAATGGCGGTCCCGTCGGCCCTCGCTTCAGGGTTGCGGCGACCCCTCCGGCGGGCCCCGGGGGCGCAGCGGGCAGCTGGCGATCCTGGTTGCCGTCAGGCCCCTGCGAGTCGAATAGCTCATCCAGTGCCGCTTTTCGAGCTCCAGCCAACTCCGTATCCACCTCGAGCGTCGTCGATCTCATCCGGCGTGAGGTGATATGCCTCCTATGGCGCGATGCGAGAAACGTCCATCGGCCGCCGACACCGCGCGACGACGCGTCGGGGCGCCGAGCGCCCGTAGCGAGCTGGTTCAGTCGGGAGCGCGGAACAGCCCGGCGAACTCCTCTGGCAGCGGTAGGGCGCGGCGCGTGTCCGGATCAACGGTGACAATGGTGACGACTCCGTCGGCGACAACGGTGCCGTCGCTCCTCTCGATCCGCTGTGCCAGGACGAAGCTGCTATGGCCACGCCGCTGCGGCGAGGTGACGATCCGCAGCCGATCGCCCTGGTGGCAGGGCTGGCGGTAGTTAAGGTTGATGTTCACCACCACCGTGATCACCCTCAGCTCCTCGAGGTGGTCGTAACCCAAGCCGTGAGACTCGTACCACTCCTCGCGACCCCATTCCAGATACTCGACGAACTTGGCGTTGTTGAGGTGGCCGTTGACGTCGATCTCGGTGCAGCGCACCACCGTTTCCACAGCCACCGCCTCGGTGATCTGCGTTGTCTTGTTCTCCACGTTGAACATGGTGTCAGCCGCTCCGGATGAAGATGCGCCTCTCGAAGAATGATGGATGCCCGTTTGGTGTGCCACGCCAGGTCAGCCCTTCATGAAACGCGCCGCCGAGCCCTCTGAGGCTCCGGCAACACTTGCGGCGCAGGTTGAACGCCGTTGGCTGTGGGGAGGAACGCATCGGGGTCAGGTCGGTGAGTAGGGGATCGGAGACTTCGGGCCACCACTCGGGCACCGCGTTTATCCGGATAACCAAGCTTCCCGGCAAGGGCAGCCAAACCGGAACCTCTGGAACCCGAGCGGGGACCTGCGCCTGGCCACCGCCACCAATTGACGCTTATTCGTCGCTTATACCCGCGACGCGCCGAGAATCGTCGAGAAACCTACCGGAAGTATGAAGTTCCCAACCACGTTGTGACACAGAACGATTGGCAACCACCGCGGCGTGTCGAGAATCCTCGACCTAAAAGCGGAAGGTCGCTGGTTCGATGTCGAATTATGTCGACAAATTAGACGTCTGTTGACGTTTCATGAAAACTGACCATCTGCGGAAGAAACTGCTCACAGTGTCGCGCACTGACGGTTCGACCGGAGCCGACAGATCGCAGGGATGTGCTACCAGCGGGGTCGCAAAACGAGTAAGCGGCACGCTTGCCTGCATTGGCCTGCCGACGGCGGGGCGAGCTATGTGTCATCAGCTAAGCTAAGTACGTGACTTTGTACCACCGTCTAGGTGGCCGAACGCCGGTGTGATAGCCCTCGGTAGCGGTCGCATGCTCTACCCGAATGTCCGTGAATGCGGATTGTGCCAGGCGGATATAGTCTTCGAGCTCAGCAAGTAGGGCGCCGCCGTGAAGAGTTATGTCAGCGAGCGCCCTGCCGTCATACCTCGTCCTGTCCAACTCACTCCGTACATCTTGCCTTGGCGCAGCCCGCGATGAAGATCAAGTCGACCCTGGAACCCGCAATGCGTTCGGCGACGCATCTTGCACGCCCGTGGCGTGCGCATCGTGCAGTGGAGAAACGTTCCTGCCGGGGGTGGCCACGGATTTGGACACGAAACACGGTGGAACCGACGCGAACAAGCGGGACGGGGCGAGACAGCTTGGACGGCTGAACGTCGATGACCTGCAGGTTTGAGACCCGAGAGGTGACTGGAGCCGGCGACTGGTTAGCTCAAAACCCAGAGGTCGCGAGCGCCGAATATGCCTAGGCTGACGTCGCCCCCGTGCGCGGCTTTGCCATCGCCTGAATCGAGGATGTTCAGGACAAGACCCGTTCGTGATCGCTATCGCGATGGTGAAGAGCGCCACGGTCGTCACTGAGGAGAAACCGATGACAACATCGCCAAGCCGAGAATTCGCGTTGTCTGCGACGCGCTCGGCGTGCACTGCCTGACCCTGATGGAGTACATCGAAGCCCAGGGGTGGACGTTCTCAGCGTGTGCGGCTGCGGGGGATCGCACACCCGCTCGGCAGCGTGCCAAGAACTTGCCAGGACAGGCACGAACAGGATGGACAGGGCGACACAGACTGGACATGCAGACGTCGCTGACCGGACATACGGGACGGAGTAGAACACTAGTTCACACGGTCCTGTTCCCTGGGGGTCAAGTGGTCGCAGGTTCAAATCCTGTCAGCCCGACAAAGTTTAGCCTCGATCCACGTGTGTCACGAACGCTGAAGGGAGCGTGATAGGCGAGCTTCTTGAGGTGGTGCTGTGCAGGAGATGAAGGATTGTTGGCCCTTCGGAGTCGCCCTGCGGGGGGAGGCTTCAAGCCGCCCACTGCTGCGTTAGCTGAAGACTTTGTGAACATGAGTGGGGGTCAGGCTTGGTGTGCCTGGCTTCTGGTGCTGTATGAGGAGATGGAGGAGTTTTCTGGACCTCCGGAGTCGCCTTGCGGGAGGAGGCTTCAAACCACCTACCGGGGCCTTGGCTGAAGACCGTGGTCTTGAACGGTGTAGGAAAAGGCGCGGCAGTGATCGTGTCAGGTGTGGACCGGAAAGATGAGCGATGGGTCGAAAGGCCCTCTGCCGACTGAAGTGTCGAAAGCTAATTAGATGACATCGAAACCAGGGTTTGGTCTTTGCTCTGGGATGAGCCTGGGGGTTACCCGTCTACTGCCCAGGTGGTGTCCGGCGTACAGGCAGCATGAGTCCGGTCCGGGCTCTCGTACGGAACATGTGAAGGCGCGTCTCGACACGGTCACCGAGCAGTTGGTGGCGAGAGGGAGAACTCCAAGCGGCGGAATCCGCAAGGAGCCGAGTACCGTCGCGGGACGCGCCGGCGGACTCACCCGTAGTAGCTGTGAAGTCCCTGCGTATCGCAGTGGGGGCGGAGCCAAGGGGTGGGGTCGTCCTGGCTGATGAGTGTGATCAACCGTGAGGAAGGAATCGCATGAGTGAGCCAAAGTTGCAGGGCAAGTCGCACGACATCCCGAAAAAGCTGGTGTGGAGTGCGTGGTTGAAGGTCAAAGAGAACGGAGGAGCGGCCGGGGTCGATGGCGTGACGATCGAGCAGTTCGAGGAGAGGCTGAAGGATAACCTCTACAGGCTGTGGAATCGCATGTCGTCTGGGTCGTACTTCCCCGGGCCGGTCCGCGCGGTGGAGATACCGAAGAAAGGAGGAACGAGAGTCCTGGGCATCCCGAACGTGGTCGATCGGGTGGCGCAGACGGTGGCGGTCCTGGCATTGGAGCCGGAAGTGGAGAAGGTCTTTCACGACGACTCCTACGGATATCGTCCCGGACGGTCACCCTTGGACGCGATAGCGGCATGCCGCAAACGGTGCTGGGAGAAGGACTGGGTCGTCGACCTCGACGTGAAGGCCTTCTTCGACACGGTCTCATGGGATCTGACAATGAAGGCGGTCACGGGCCATACGGACCAGAAATGGGTCCTGCTCTATGTAGAGCGCTGGCTTAAAGCCCCGATGCAGATGCCGGACGGCACCGTCATCGAAAGGACTCGGGGTACGCCACAAGGCGGACCGATTTCACCGTTGCTCGCTAATCTGTTCCTGCATTACGGCTTTGATCTGTGGATCTCTCGGGAATATCCGGGAGTCCGGTTCGAGCGTTTCGCGGACGATGCGGTGATCCACTGTGTGACCGAACGTCAAGCCTGGGAGGTGCGGGAGGCAATCGGGCGTCGGTTCGCCGATATCGGATTGAGTCTGCATCCCGAGAAGACGAAAATAGTGTACTGCAAGGACAGTCGGCGGCAACGGGATCACCCGGTGATGTCGTTTACGTTCTGCGGCTATGCGTTTCGTCCCCGGAGGGCCTTCAACAAGGCCGAGGGAAGGGCATTCACGAGGTTTCTACCTGCGGTCGATCCTGGCAA
>CAVYPI010000072.1:0-66336 GCA_963770125.1 uncultured Actinomycetota bacterium
TCCGCGGCTCAAGCGGCCGCTCCCGTTCCTGCCCGGCACTATCGGGCTGATCACCGGCCGCGCCTCGGCCGCCGAGCGTGACGTGATGACCGTCGCTACCGGTCGCTGGCCCGCGGTGCGATTCGAGGTGCGCAACACAGTGGTGCAGGGCCCCAACGCGGTCCCGCAGATCGTCGACGCGCTGCGCGAGTTGGACCGCGACACCGCGGTTGACGTGATCGTCATCGCCCGCGGGGGCGGCAGCGTCGAGGACCTGCTCCCGTTCTCCGATGAGACTCTGTGCCGCGCGATCGCCGCGTGCACCACGCCCGTCGTCAGCGCAGTCGGCCACGAACCCGACAACCCGCTGTGCGACCTCGTCGCCGACCTTCGCGCGGCCACCCCGACCGATGCGGCGAAGCGGATCGTGCCCGACGCTGCGGCCGAGCAGGCGCTCGTCACGGACCTGCGCAGGCGCTGCGCACGGGCCCTGCGCAACTGGGTGCACCGCGAGCAGCACACACTGTCGCAACTGCGCAGCCGGCCGGTGCTGGCCCAGCCACTGGCCGCGCTCACCGCGCGCGCCGACGAGATTCACCGGGCCCGCGCCGCCGCCCGACGGGATATCACCCGGTTGGTGGGCGCCGAATCTGACCGGATCGGCCATTTGTCGGCCCGGCTCACCACACTGGGGCCGGCGGCCACCCTGGACCGTGGCTACGCGGTCGTGCAGACGGCGGCAGGCGCGATCTTGCGCACGACGGCCGACGCCCCGGCGGGCACACGGTTGCGGGTGCGGGTCGCCGACGGGGCCGTGATCACAGTAAGCGAGGGTCGCGAATGAAGCCTATTAGTGAGTTGGGCTACGAAGAAGCCCGCGATGAGCTGATCGAAGTCGTCCAGCAGCTGGAGCAGGGTGGCCTGGACTTAGAAGCGTCGCTGAAGCTATGGGAAAGAGGCGAAGAACTGGCTAAACGCTGCGAAGAACACTTAGCCGGCGCGCGTAAGCGAGTGGAGGATGCGCTGGCCTCCAAGGGCGAGGACGATAGTTGAGTCTGGAACGATTCCCCGCCTAGGGAGTCGAAACTTGTAACACGTTTCATTTATGCTCTGCGGCATGGGTGATCATCGTCGACTCTCGAGTCTCTGCCCTCACGTCCGCGCGAAACTCGGCCGCGCGCCGGTCACCGGACTCGGCTTCGTGGCGCCACCTGGTGACCGAACTGCTGGACCGCGGCCTGCGACGGGGTCGCGGCGACATCTGCGCATCCGAGACCGTGGCCGCCGCCGTCGGGCGTCGACACGACTCCACACCGCGGCGATCATCGAGTTGATGGGCGGCGCCTCGGTCACCGACGAGTACCGGCAGCGCAGCTTCGCGGTCAACGTGAATGGCACCGAGAACCTCGTGCACGCAGCGCAGGCCGCCGGCGTGAAGCGGTTCGTGTACACGGCGTCCAACAGTGTGGTGATGGGTGGCCAGCGCATCTCCGGCGGAGACGAAACCCTCCCCTACACCGAACGCTTCAACGACCTCTACACCGAAACCAAGGTTGTCGCCGAGCGTTTTGTCTTGTCGCAGAACGCGTCCCCGAATGGCGGGGCGGGCTTTCTTACGTGTTCCATCCGGCCCAGCGGTATCTGGGGCCGCGGAGACCAGACCATGTTCCGCAAGGTGTTCGAGAACTTACTCGCCGGCCATATCAAGGTGCTGGTCGGCACCAAGCGGGACAAGCTCGATAACTCCTACGTACACAACCTGATTCACGGCTTCATCCTGGCAGCGGAGCATCTGGTGCCCGGTGGAACGGCGCCCGGCCAGGCGTACTTCATCAACGACGGAGAACCGATCAACATGTTCGAGTTCTCCCGGCCGGTGGTCGAGGCCTGCGGACAGCCGTGGCCGAAGTTGTGGGTGTCCGGACGGCTGGTGAAGTTTGTGATGGCGGTGTGGCAGTGGTTCCACTTCCGCTTCGGCCTGCCCAGGCCGCTGCTGGAACCGCTTGCGGTGGAACGGCTTTGCCTCGACAACCACTTCTCGATCGCCAAGGCGGAGCGTGATCTCGGATACCAGCCGCTGTTCACCACCGAGCCTGAAGGACCACTGCTTCCCGGAGCGTCGACATTTGATGACGACCTACGAAGAGACATGTCCTCTGGCCGGGTTAGCACTTGATGTCTAAGGCAGCTCCGCCAGCGGCCTGATCTCTCCCGTCGCGCTGTTGACGAGGGCGGCCCGGTCCAGCCGGGCCCGCAGCGGCAACACGTCCATCACCGCCGCCACCACCTGCGGCAGCTGAGCCAGCGTCGCGCGCGGCGCCAGCGAGCAGTGCGGCAGCCAGATTCCCGGCCGGTAGTGCTTGTGCAGTTCGGCGCCGGTGGCGGTGATGGCCTCGACGACCCGCTGCTGCCGGACCACGAAGTCGGCGCTCACGCCGGCAAGTAGCCACGTGCGGCCGCGCCGGAACAGCCCGACCCCGTCGAAGCTGAGCTCCACGGGTTCTCCCCCGCCGATGGCGGCCAGCGCATCGGTCACCGCCTCTTGGTCCCACCGGCGCAGCACGGCGTAGGACACGTGCGGCACATGTCTTCCGTGGGTGTGTGAGTGCATGCTGCCGACGCCCTGCTCCTCGACCCGGTCCCACAACGCCCGGACCGCCCGCTCGGATCGCCGGTCGAAGAGCAGGCAGACGGCCAGCGCCACGGGTTAGTGATACAGGTGGACCGACTGGTGCGTGACCTGCTCGATCCGCGACGACGCGTTCTGCAGCAGCTCGCTACCCAGCGCGATGAGGCCGCGCGCCGCGGCGATCTCCTCGCCGATCATCGGCTGGCTGTTGTCCTTCGGGTTGCGGTAGGCGTCCCCCAGCGTGGTCACGGTTTCGCCGTCGCCGCACTGCGCGCGCACGGTTGCGTGTGTGTGGGTCTCGTCTTCGTCGAAGTCGATCTCGACGCGCCACTTGTTGCTCAGGTCTTTGTCGTACATCGCCATCACCCTCCGATTTCCAGGGTGCTCCCAGCGAGGGCTCGGCACCAGGTGTATTGCCGCTGAATCGTTGGCCAATTGCCCGATCCCCAACCACTCTGCGCCCCTAGGCTTCCACCCGGACGTCAATTGAAAAAGGGGCCGATATGCCGAACGGGAAGCCGAACATTCTGGTCATCTGGGGCGACGACATCGGCATCAGCAACCTGAGTTGCTACAGCGACGGCCTGATGGGATACCGCACCCCCAACATCGACCGCATCGCCAACGAGGGCATGCGCTTCACCGACTCCTACGGCGAGCAAAGCTGCACCGCGGGTCGTGCGGCGTTCATCAGCGGACAAAGCGTGTACCGAACCGGCATGAGCAAGGTCGGCATTCCCGGCGCGGACGTCGGCTGGGCCGCCGAGGATCCGACGATCGCCGAGCTGCTCAAGCCCCTGGGCTATGCCACCGGCCAGTTCGGCAAGAACCACTTCGGCGACATGAACAAGTACCTGCCGACCGTGCATGGATTCGACGAGTTCTTCGGCAACCTCTATCACCTCAATGCCGAGGAAGAGCCGGAACAGTTCGACTACCCGCACAAGGACCAGTTCCCGATGCTCTACGAACTGGCGCACCCTCGCGGAGTGCTGAAATGCAAGGCCACCGACGAGGTGTCAACCGAACCCGACGACCCGAAGTACGGACCGGTCGGCAAGCAGACCATCGAGGACACCGGGCCGCTGGACACCAAGCGGATGGAGACGATCGACGACGATATCGCCGACGCCACCGTCGACTACATCAAGCGCCAGCACTCGGCGGGCAATCCGTTCTTCGTATGGTGCAACTTCACCCATATGCATGCGTTCACCCACACCAAGCCCGAGAGCCGCGGCCAGGCCGGTTTGTGGCAGTCCGAGTACCACGACACCATGATCGACCACGACAAGAACGTGGGCACCGTCTTGGACGTGCTCGATGAACTTGGCATCGCCGACGACACGATCGTCATCTACTCCACTGACAACGGCCCGCACCGCAACAGCTGGCCGGACGCGGGAACCACGCCGTTCCGCAGCGAGAAGGACACAAACTGGGAGGGCGCATTCCGGGTGCCGGAGATGATCCGCTGGCCGGGAAAGGTCAAGGCGGGCACGGTGTCCAATGACATCATCCAGCATCACGACTGGTTGCCGACTCTGCTGGCGGCGGCCGGCGACCCAGACGTCATGGACAAACTGAAGAAGGGCTACCAGGTCGGAGACAAAGACTTCAAAGTTCATATCGACGGCTTCAACCTACTTCCCTACCTGATGGGCGAGGTGGAACACAGCCCCCGGCGAGGGTTCTTTTACTTCTCCGACGACGGCAACCTGGTCGCCATGCGGTTCGAGAACTGGAAGGTCGTGTTCATGGAGCAGCGCTGCCAAGGCACGCTGAGAATCTGGGCCGAGCCGTTCACCGCACTGCGGGTGCCCAAGCTGTTCAATCTGCGCACCGACCCGTACGAGTACGCCGATATCACGTCCAACACGTATTACGACTGGTTCCTGCGCCGGGACTTCTTTGTGTTCTACGCAACGGCGATGGCCACCAAGTTCCTCGAGACGTTCAAAGAGTTCCCACCGCGGCACCCACCCGCCAGCTTCAGCATCGACCAGGCGGTGGAGAAGCTGCATGAGTTCCTAGCGAAGGATTAGAAATGCCAGACAAGAAACCGAACATCCTCGTCATCTGGGGCGACGACATCGGAATCTCCAACCTGAGCTGCTACAGCCGCGGCTTGATGGGTTACTTCACACCCAACATCGACCGGATCGCCGACGAGGGAATGCTTTTCACCGATTCCTACGGCGAACAGAGCTGCACGGCAGGCCGGTCGTCGTTCGTCACCGGACAGAGTGTCTACCGCACCGGCATGAGCAAGGTCGGGATGCCCGGCATGGATGTCGGATTGCAGAAGGAGGACCCGACCATCGCCGAGTTGCTCAAGCCGCTGGGCTATGCGACCGGCCAGTTCGGCAAGAATCACCTCGGCGACCTGAACAAATACCTGCCCACCGCGCACGGGTTCGACGAGTTCTTCGGCAACCTGTACCACCTCAACGCCGAAGAAGAGCCGGAGAATGCGGACTACCCCACAGAGGCAGAGGCGCCGCTGCTACGCCGGGCGTTGCTGCCGCGAGGGGTCATCCACTCCTGGGCGACCGACGAGGATTCCGGCGAAGTCGACGACCGGTACGGTCCGGTTGGCAAGCAGCGCATCGAGGACACCGGGCCGCTGACCAAGAAGCGGATGGAAACCATCGACGACGAAACCACCGGCGCCTGTGTCGATTTCATCAGGCGCCAGCACGATGCAGGCACGCCGTTCTTCGTGTGGATGAACATGACCCACATGCATTTCCGGACGCACACCAAGCCGGAAAGCCTCGGCCAGGCCGGCCGTTGGCAGTCGCCGTACCACGACACGATGATCGACCACGACCGTAACGTCGGTCAGTTACTCGATCTCGTTGACGAACTGGGGATCGCCGAGGACACCATCGTCATCTACAGCACTGACAACGGACCGCACGCCAACAGTTGGCCCGACGGCGCGACCACACCCTTCCGTAGTGAAAAGAACACCAACTGGGAGGGCGCCTTCCGGATTCCCGAGATGATCCGTTGGCCCGGTAAGATCAAGGCGGGGTCGGTGTCCAACGAGATTGTCCAGCACCATGATTGGCTGCCGACGTTCCTCGCCGCCGCTGGCGAACCCGACATCGTCGAGAAGCTCAAGAAGGGTCACAAGGCCGGGGACATGACCTACAAGGTCCACATAGACGGCTACAACCTGGTGCCGTACCTGACCGGCGAGGTCGAGAAGAGCCCACGGCGCGGGATGATCTACTTCTCCGACGACGGCGACGTTTTGGGCATCCGCGCTGAGAACTGGAAGGTCGTGTTCATGGAGCAGCGTTGCCGGGGCACGCTGCAGGTGTGGTTCGACCCGTTCACTCCGTTGCGCGCGCCGAAGCTGTTCAACCTCCGGACCGACCCGTACGAGCGCGCAGACATCACGTCAAACACCTACTGGGATTGGTTGATTGACCGCATTTACCTCGTGCTGTACGGGTCGGCGATCGCGACACAGTTCCTCGAGACGTTCAAGGAGTTCCCGCCGCGCCAGGAGCCGGCGACGTTCACGATCAACCATGCCGTCGAAGAGCTCAACAAGTTCCTCTCCTCCCGAGGCGGCTGAGCGTGGCAGAACTGCTGTCCTGGACCGATGGGCCCACGAAGTCGGCGATCGTCGATTTCGTCGCGCGCATCTGTGCCGAAGGTGGGCCGGAATTTGTTGGGCCCGAAGCCCGTGTCGCGGTGTTCGACAATGACGGAACGCTGTGGTGCGAGAAGCCGATGTACATCCAGCTCGACTTCATCGTGCGCAGGCTGGCCGAGAAGGCCTCCGCCGACTCGTCGTTGGCCCAACAGCAACCGTACGAAGGCGGCGTTGAGCGGTGATCTGAAGTGGTTCGGCGGAGCGATCACCAAGCACTACCAAGGCGACGACACCGATCTGAAAGTGCTTGCGGGGGCGGTACTGTCGCTGCATGAGTCGATGAATGTGGAAGACCACGCCGCCCGGGTGAGTTCGTTTTTTGCGGACGCCAAGCACCCTACGTTGGGACGACTCGTACCAATCGTGCACCTATGTCCCCATGGTGGAACTGCTGCGGTATCTCGAAGCCAACGACTTCACGTGCTACATCGTGTCCGGCGGTGGCCGCGATTTCATGCGGCCCGTCACGTCGGCGATCTATGGCATCCCGCCGGAGCGGGTGGTCGGCAGCGCGCAGGGGTTGCGTTTCGAAGGCAACGAGGGTCACGGCGACTTACTGATCCAACCCGCGCTGAACATCTGGGACGACGGCCCGGAGAAACCGGTGCGCATCTGGAATCGGATCGGGCGTCGACCCGATCCTGGCGGCCGGCAACTCCAACGGCGACGACGAGATGCTGATGTACTCGGGCAGGCCAGGCGCGGTTGCGCTACGGCTGCTGGTCCTTCACGACGATGCCGAGCGCGAATTCGATTACACCGCAGGGGCGGAACGCGCGCTCGAGCACGCGAGGACATATGGCTGGACCGTCGTCAGCATGAAGCAACGACTGGGCGACCGTGTTCAGTGACCAATGAACTCGTCTGGATTCCACCGCAGACCGCTGTGCTGGGATCCGAGCGGCACTACGCCGAGGAGGGGCCGGCACGGCCCGCCAGCGTCGACGGGTTCTGGATCCAAACCCACCAGGTGACGAACGCCGAGTTCGCCGAGTTCGTCACTGCCACTAGGTATCTCACGGTCGCCGAACGTCCGCTGAATCCCGCCGACTATCCCGGCGCGCCTGCGGAGAACCTGCAGCCGGGGTCGATGGTGTTCACGCGCACCCGCGGACCGGTCGACCTGCGGCACCTGAACCTGTGGTGGACCTGGACGCCGGGCGCGTCGTGGCGTCATCCGGTCGGCCCGCACTCGTCCATCGACAAGCGGGCCGATCACCCCGTCGTGCATGTCGGCTACGAAGACGCGGAGGCGTACGCGTCGTGGGCGGGGCTCTTTCTGCCGACCGAGGCGGAGTGGGAAACTGCGGCCCGCGGTGGTCTGGAAGGCGCGACGTACACGTGGGGCGACGAACCCGAACAGCCTGGGCAGCCGCTGGCCAATTACTGGCACGGCGATTTCCCGTGGCGCCCCGACCGCGGCTACGGCCGCACCACCGCCGTCGGCGGCTTCCCGCCCAACGGCTATGGACTGGTCGACATGGCGGGCAACGTGTGGGAGTGGACGACCGACTGGTACGCCGACACCCGCGCAGGCGATCCCTGTTGCGAGGCGGGCAGTTACGACCCGCGCCAGCCGCAATTCCGGGTGCCGCGCAAGGTCGTCAAGGGCGGTTCGTTCCTGTGCGCCGACAACTACTGCCTGCGCTACCGTCCCGCGGCACGCCGACCGCAGCCGGTCGACACGGGCATGAGCCACATCGGGTTTCGGTGCGTCAAACGGTAGACGGCGACCTGATCTGTCAGCGATTATTCACACTGGCGCGGTGTGCGCCACAACAACTCGTTGTGGTTGGAACCTCCCACTCGCGCTGTGGAAGGGCTACCTCGACGGTATGGCCGGTGCATCGCTCCACGTTGTCAGATACAACAGCGGGCAGTACGGAGTCTAATCCCCTAGCGCTGCAACGTAGTTGGGCCCGGCTCACAGGTGCGGAACGGTGTGCCCAGCATTGGCAAGGTATTGGTTTACCAACGCCACCGCGATGGCACCTTCACCTATCGCCGCGGCTACACGTCGGGTCGCCCCGCGGCGTACGTCCCCCGCGGCGAAGATTCCCGGCTGACTGGTTTGCAGAATCGACGGCTGCACGCGCTGCGTCCTGTCTCCCGGTCCTCTGTCGAGGTCGGTGCCGGTTAACACGAAACCGTGATCGTCGAGCTCGACGACGCCGGAAAGCCACGACGACTGCGGCTGGGCGCCGATGAACACGAACAACGCCCGCGCCTGCAGTTGCTTTCGTGACCCCGTCGTGGTGTCTTCGACCTCCACCGAGGTCAAGAATTCGTCGCCGTGAAGCTTCCGGATCTCGGTGTGCGTCATCACCGTGATGCGGCCGTTGCTTTCGATCTGGTCGGCCAGATAACGGGACATCTTGGCGTCGAGGTTGCGGTCGCGCACCAGCAGATACACTTCGCGCGTGGGGTCGGCCAGGAAAACCGCTGCCTGTCCGGCTGAATTGCCGCCGCCGACCACCGCCACCGGTTCCACACCGCAGGCCTGTCGCTCGTTGATGGTGGCTTCGTAATAGACGTTGGCGGTCTCAAACCTGGCCATACCGGGCACGTCGAGACGCCGATAGCGCGCCCCCGACGCGACGACGACCGCGCGGGCGCGCACACAGTCCGAACCGCCCAGCTCCGCCCGAAAGTGTCCCTCGTCCAGGGCCACCGCGGTCACCTTCGCGGGCACGGCCACGTGGACACCGAATCTGCCGGCCTGGACCACGGCACGTTCGGTCAGCTCGGCGCCGGAGATACCGGCGGGAAAACCGAGGTAGTTCTCGATGCGGGAAGTGGTACTGGCCTGGCCGCCGACTGCCACGGCGTCGACAGTGGTGACGGTGAGGCCGTCGGAGGCGCCGTACACACTCGCAGCAAGCCCGGCGGGGCCCGCGCCGACGACCAGTAGGTCACAGACGCCGGCCTGATTCGGCGATATCAAGATGCCCAGTTCGGCGGCGACCTCGGAGTTGGGCGGGTTACGCATCAACTTCCCGGTTCTCAGAATCACCACCGGCGTATCGGTGCGATCAACCTTCATCCTTCGCAGGAAGGCCTCGACGTCTGGCTCCTTCTCGAGGTCGATCCACTTGTGGGGCAAGCGGTTTCGGGTAGCGAAGTCCAGCAGTCTGCGGGCGTCGGCGTCATAGCACGAGCCGACGATCCGCATACCCGCTCCGTGCTCGATCAGTCGCGAACGGCGAATCAGAAAGGCCCGCAGGATCGTCTCGCCCAGTACCGAGTCCTGCGATGCGACCTCACTGAGGTGAGCAGTGGGCACCGCCAGGATCTCCGCGTCTTGCACTACCCGGGCGCTGAACAGGGCCGGCTGCCCCTCAAGCATGCCCAACTCGCCGAGTATCTCTCCTTGCCGTTGAACCTCAACCACCCGGTCACCGCCGGGATCACTCTCCACGATGCCGACACTCCCGCTCAGCACCACCAACAGCTCGCTGACGCGCTCTCCTGCCCTGTACACAACGTCGCCTACCTCGGCGGTTCTTCGCTGCCCCCAGGCCTGCAGAACCTCCAGCTGGTCGGCAGTCAAACGCGGGAAAGCCTCATGGCTGTCCCGTGTTTCGGCGCGAGCGAGTCCGGCCTCGATGTCGTCAGAAGACATGCGCTGACTGTAGGCTCGGGAGGCGTTGCCACCGTGGCGGTTTCCCGAGCATCATTGCAGCCGGTGCCCAAGGCCGAGTTTCATGGAATCGGTGACTGAATACGCCGGCATCTACACTACTGTTCCGCCCAGCGGCCCGGGCTGTGTGGAGTGCGAACAGCAGCGCGGCTGGTGGTTTCATCTGCGCCGGTGTGCTCAATGCGGCCATATCGGCTGTTGCGATAACTCGCCGGGCCAGCACGCCACCGCCCACGCTGAAGCGACCGGACATCCCATGCTCACAAGTTACGAGCCTGCGGAGCATTGGTTCTACGACTACCGCGACCAACAGTTCTACGACGACGGCCCGGAGCTCGCCCCACCGCAACATCACCCACTGGATCAGCCGACGCCGGGACCGGCCGGACGTGTCCCGGCGAACTGGCAAGACGCTGCGTTGAGTCCCCCGACATCCGTCGGGGGCAGCTGTTTCTCAGGCCGGCCACCGTCATTCACGACGGCCGGTTCGACCGGCTGCCTCTCCGCCAGGTGGAGGGTCCGCTCGACACCGTCGTGCCAGGCGGCGATGCGGTGAGCGCGTTCGGCCTCGTCCATCTGAGGCTGCCAGCGGCGTGTGATCGTGTAGTTCGCGCGCAGCTCGTCGAGATCTGACCAGAATTTGGTTGCCAGCCCCGCGGCATACGCGGCGCCGGTGGCGGTCATCTGGGGGTTGGCGGGGGCCGCCACGGGAGAGCCGAGAATGTCGGCCTGGAACTGCATCAGCAGATCGTTTTGCGTCATGCCCCCGTCCACGTGCAGCTCCCCGAGCTGTGCGAGTCCTGTGTCCGTGAGCATGGCCTGCGCCAGGTCATATGTCTGGTAGGCCGCGGCCTCCAGCGCTGCCCGCGCAATGTGTCCCTTGGTGGAGAAGCGCGTCAGGCCGACCATCACGCCGCGCGCGTCGTCACGCCAATATGGTGCGAACAAGCCGGAGAACGCCGGAACGAAGACCACGCCTTCTGAGCCGTCGACCGAGCGTGCCAGGGCCTCGATCTCACTGGCGTCGTGGATGATTCCGAGGTTGTCACGCAGCCATTGGACGAGTGCGCCCGCGACGGCAACGGAGCCTTCCAGCGCGTAGACCGGGGCCGCGTCGCCGAGCTTCCACGCGACCGTGGTGACCAGGCCGTGCTCGGACATCACCGGTTCGTTCCCGAGCGTGAAGAGCAGGAAGGCACCGGTGCCGTAGGTGTTCTTGATGTCGCCGTGGTTGAAACACGTGTGACCGAACAGCGATGCCTGCTGGTCGCCGAGGATGCTCGCGACAGGCACGCCGGCCAAATCGCCGACTGCCATCCCGTACACCTCGCTCGACGGGCGGATCTCCGGCAGCACCTGAGCCGGGATCTCCATCACGTCGAGGAGGTCTTCGTCCCATTCGAGGGTCTGCAGGTTCATCAGGAGTGTGCGGCTTGCGTTCGTTGGATCGGTGGCGTGCACCCCTCCCGCGGGACCCCCGGTGAGGTTCCAGAGTAGCCAGGAATCAGGCGTGCCGAAGAGGAGGTCGCCGCGTCTGGCGGCCTCCCGCCTGGCCGGGTCTTGGTCGAGCAGCCACCGAAGCTTCAGTGCAGACGAATACGTCGAGATCGGCAGGCCGGTCCGGTGCTGGAACCGATGGATGCCCCCGTCGGCCGCGAGCGCGTCGGCCAGCGGCGGCTGTGCGAGTGTCCTGCCATGTGATCGACCGCGCAACCGGGTGTCCGGTCCGTCGATCCCACAGCACGACGCTCTCGCGCTCGTTCGTGATCCCGATGCCCGCCACGTCCGCCGACGAGGCGCCCGCCGAGCCGAGCGCCTCATGAATGCACTCCTGGGTTCCCCGCCAGACCTCGTCCATGTCGAGCTCGACCCACCCGGGCTGCGGGTAGTACATGGTTTGGGCTCGTTGGGCCGTCGCGACCGGCTGACCCTTTCCGTCGAAAAGCATGCAGCGCGTGCTGGTGGTGCCGTGGTCGATCGCTGCCACGAACTTGGCGGCCATCGCTCAGGCACCCGTCTTAGTCAGATTCCGGGCCGGTGCGGCTTGGGCCGCGGCGTCGTTCGCCGTCGGTGCCGCCGCAGAGGGTGCCTCCGATTCCAGTTGCATCTTCACGGCCTGCAGGTCGCGGAGTGCGCTGTCGTCGAGGGTTGGGTAGTGCGGGTCGATATCGATCAGCGCATGCGCAATCACTGCGGCGGCCGCGATGCGCGCAAACCACTTGCGGTCAGCAGGGATCACGTACCACGGCGCCCACGCCGTGCTGGTGTGACTGAACATCTCCGAGAACGCCTCCTGGTAGCTATCCCAAAACTGGCGCTCCTCCACGTCGTGCGAGGAGAACTTCCAATTGTGATCGGGCAGCTCGATGCGCCGAAGAAAGCGCAGCCGCTGCTCTTCCTTCGAGAGGTTCAGAAAGAGTTTGACGATCCGGAACCCGTTCTCGGACAGATACTGCTCCCAGTCGTTAATCGCTTCGTACCTGCGTTTCCAGACATGATGTTCGCGCGTCTCGGCCGGCAGCTGTTGGCGGAGAAGGATTTCCGGGTGGGCCCGCACGACCAGCACCTCCTCGTAATGCGACCGGTTGAAGATGCCGATCTCCCCACGCGACGGCAGCCGTTGCTGGTAGCGGCGCAAGAAGTCCTGGTCGAGCTCGCGCGCTGACGGGACCTTGAAGCTCTCGACCCGCACGCCCTGCGGGTTGACGCCGCTCATCACGTGGCGGATGGTCCCGTCCTTGCCCGCGGCATCGAGCGCTTGAAGCACAACCAGGACCCCGTACGTGTCCTGAGCGGCCAGCCGCGCCTGGTACTCCGCGAGGACCTCGATCCCCTCCTCCAGCAGCGCGACCCCGTCCTCCTTCTTCTTGATCCCCGCTTCGAACGCGGGATCGAAGTCCTTCGCCAGGTTCACCTTCGAGCCCGGGTCTACTCGGAACGGTTCTATGAAACGTGCGATTCGTCGCTGTGCGTTGTGGGCCATGATGGTTTCACCTTTCCTGCAGTGCGGCGACCACGGCCTCCCCGACCGCGCGTGCGCTGGCCGGGTTCTGGCCCGTGATGAGTCGGCCGTCGGTGACGACGTGGGTGCCAAAGGGTTTGTCGGCGACGCTGTACCTGGCGCCGCGACATTCGAGCGCGTCCTGCTGGCTCAACGGCACAGCGTCGGCGCGTTGCGCGGCTACTTCTTCCGGCCACGAGAAGCCGGTGACGTTCTTGCCCTTCACTAGTGACTCGCCATTCTCCAGAGTGACCTCAAGCAGACCTGCTGGGCCGTGACAGACGGCGCCGGTGAAGTAGATGGCGTCGTAATCCTCGACGTTGACGTGGCTGGCCTTCTTCGTATCTCTCAGGAGGTTCGAGTACGTGCCGTCGGGCAGGTAGAACCGCGTCGCCATCGCGACCACCCCGTTGGGCGACGTTGCCACTGCCGAACGAGAAGCGCGACGTGACCGGAGCCCTGTCATCCTGGAGATGCAACGCGCGCGAGAGGGTCTTGGCTTGCGGGGTCGGTGCGAACGTGCCCGCATAGAAGCGCCCATTCGCGTGCACGGCTCGATAGCCGGGGTGGAACACCCCGAAGCTCTTCGTGTTCTGGTGGATCAGATCGACGAGCTGACTTGGCTTGAAGTACTCAGTTGCGCTCACGTCAGGGACGCTTTTCTGGATCAATTGCGCGAGCAATACCCGCGTTACCGCGTCGCAGTCGTCTTGCTGCAGGTGACTCGTCATCATCGAAGGCCTCCCGCCCGGTCAGGTCCGCATCGACCTGACTCCATCGTTCGATTAGTTCCCCTGCCGGTCGATGGCCCCAGTGACAAACATCGGTCGCCGGTGTTGTCCCCGGAAACACCATCGCTACAAAGGCCGTGCGACACGATGGAGTTCGTCGAATCCAGCTCGGGAGGACGGCTCATGGACGAGCAACTCAGTAGTCATCACCGCGATACGCTCGAGAAAATCTTCCGCCATCCCACCAGCGGCAATATCGACTGGCGTGAAGTTTTGTCTCTGCTCGAGTACCTCGGAACGACTACCGAAGAGCGCAACGGCAAATTCAAAGTGACTTTGGGTCCCGAAACTGAGGTGCTCGACGCGCCGCGTGGGAAAGACATCGACGAGCAGATGATCGTCGACTTGCGCCGGATGCTCAGTCAGGCAGGCTTCGCACCGGGAGATGGAGCGCCGACACCAGACGAAGGTCGCCGCGATCATGGGGATGGGCGGTGGGGCGAGCCCACTTGATCGCAACCCCGGCGCGCGTCGGTCGGGTCGCGTGCGGGTCGTCGTCCTACCGGTCCAGAATTTGCGTCAGCCAATGGCCGATATGGCGGTGGACGCGATCTTTCGGCCTCGCAGGCAGGCCCGGCAGACCGGGCTCCAGTCACCCATCCTGGTCACGTCCGACACCAGCGCATACAGCTCGTCCGGTGCCACCGCCACGGAAATCGAATCGGACATCTTCAGCTCGGTCACGACTCGAGTCTGCCAGGACGCTATTGCACTTTCGGCCCGCGGATGTGAGGTTGGAACGCGTTCTAATTCTGTCGTCGAAGGGCCAACTGGATGAGCAACGGTAACCAGCGGATCGCGGTTGTGATCGGCGGAGCATCCGGTATCGGGTGGGCGACGGCGCAGGCACTGGCCGCCCAGGGAGACCGGGTGACCGTTGCCGACCGCAACGCCGACGGGGCACAAAGCCGGGCCGCCGAACTGGGCGACCCCCACACCGCCGCGTCCGTCGACGTCACCGACGAGGACTCCGTGCAACGGCTGTTCAATGCGACCGGTCCGGTGGATGTGGTGGTGAACTGCGCCGGATTCTCCAACGTCGGCCTGATCACCGACATGCCGGTCGACCAGTTCCGCGACGTGATCGATGTCTGCCTGACGGGTGCCTTCATCGTCGCCAAGCATGCAGGCCGCAACCTGCGGCCCGGCGGGGCGCTGGTCTCGATCAGCTCACTCAACGCGCGGCAGCCCGCGGCAGGCATGAGTGCCTACTGCGCGGCCAAAGCAGGACTCTCGATGCTCACTCAGGTCGCCGCATTGGAGCTCGGCCCGCGCGGAATCCGCGTCAACGCCGTCGCGCCCGGCTTCGTCCACACGCCGCTCACCGAGCCGGCCGCCGCCGTTCCCGGCGTGGTCGAGGAGTATCTGGAGAACACCGCGCTCGGCCGCGCAGGCACACCCGAAGACATCGCCAACGCCGTGCTGTACATGTGTTCGCCTGCGTCGTCGTGGCTGACGGGAGAGGTGCTGGACCTCAACGGCGGCGCGCACCTGAAGCGCTACCCGGACATCCTCAGCCACGTCATGAAACTGGCGGAGGCTGCGGGATGAGCCTCTTGGGCGAAGAGCCGAAGACCAAGAGTTTCGCGGGCAAGCAGGCGATCGTCACCGGTGCAGGCTCGGGCATCGGCGCGGCGCTGTGCCGGGCGCTGGTCAGCGCGGGGGCCACGGTGGTCTGCACCGACATCGATGGCGACGCCGCCGAACGGACCGCCGCGACGCTGGGCGCCAACGCCCGTTCCGCGCGGCTCGACGTCACCGACGCGACGGCGGTGCAGGCCGCGGTCGACGAGGTCGTCGATCGAGCGGGCCGGCTCGACCTGATGTTCAACAACGCGGGCATCGTGTGGGGCGGCGACACCGAGCTGCTGACGCTGGACCAGTGGAACGCGATCATCGACGTCAACATCCGCGGTGTCGTGCACGGTGTCGCCGCGGCGTACCCACTGATGGTGCGGCAAGGCCACGGGCACATCGTCAACACCGCGTCGATGGCGGGGCTGACCGCGGCCGGACAGATCACCAGTTATGTGACCACCAAGCACGCCGTCGTCGGGCTCTCACTGGCCTTGCGCTCGGAGGCCGTCACACGCGGCGTCGGCGTTTTGGTGGTGTGCCCCTCTGCCGTCGAGACCCCGATCCTCGACAAGGGCGCGATCGGCGGGTTCGTCGGACGCAATTACTTTCTGCAGGGCCAAGGCGTGCGGACCGCGTACGACCCCGACCGGCTGGCACGCGACACGTTGCGCGCCATCGAGAAGAACAAGGCGCTGCTGGTGAAACCGCCACTGGCACATGCCCAATGGCTGCTCGCCCGGCTGTCGCCGACCCTGATGCAGCGCATGTCGATCGGCTTCATCGAACGGCAGCGGGCCAGCCAGGTCGCAGCCCGTTCGCAGATTCACTGAGCAAATCGGGGTTGTAGCGACGCAACCTGGCTACGGTATGCCAGTGGCCGCAATGGATACCGAGTTCACGCTGACACAGAAGCGTGCTCTGGCGGTCGCGACCGCCATCGCCATCCTGTTCGGCGCCTATTTCCTGCGTGGTTACTTCATTCTCATCGTGGTAGCGGCGGTGGCGGCCTACCTGTTCACGCCGCTGTTCAATCGGGTCAACAGGCGGTTCGGCACCGGGTTGTCGGCGACGCTGACCCTGTTGGCGGCGACCGCTTCGGTCATCGTGCCTCTGGCCCTGTTCGTGTTCCTCGCCGTCGTGCAGATCACCAACATGGTCGAGCGAGTAGCCGACTGGGTCGGACGAACCGACTTGTCGACCCTGGGTGATCAGGCGCTGCGCTTCGTCAACGACGTGTTGCACCGGCTGCCGTTCATCGACGTGACTGTCACCCCGGAATCGCTGCGGAGTTCGATGACCACCGTCGCGCAGAACGTCGGCCACTGGCTGCTGGGCCTCCTGCAAGGAGCCGCGGGCAGCGTGTTCGGCGGTGTGACGGCCGCGATCCTGTTCCTGTATGTGTTCATCTCGCTCTTGGTGAACCGCGACGGCGTGCTGACGATCATCCGCCAACTCAACCCGCTCGGCGAGGAGGTCACCGACCTCTACATGGCGAAGATGGGGGCGATGGTGAAGGGCACCGTCATGGGGCAGTTCGTCATCGCCGTCTGTCAAGGGGTCGCGGGCGCAGCCTCGATCTACATCGCCGGTTTCCACGAGGGTTTCTTCCTTTTCGCGGTTCTACTGTCGGCGTTGTCGGTAATTCCGCTCGGCAGCGGCATCGTGACGATCCCGTTCGGGATCGGAATGATCCTGTTCGGCAACGTTTTCGGCGGTGTGTTCGTGATTCTCTTCCACCTGATCGTGGTGACGAACATCGACAACTTCCTGCGGCCGATCCTGGTGCCGCGAGCGGCCCGCCTGGACTCTGCGCTGATGCTTCTTGCCGTCTTCTCCGGCATCGCCATGTTCGGCGCATGGGGCATCGTGATCGGCCCGGTGCTGATGATCGTCATCGTCACCACTATCAGCGTCTACCTCGCGGTATACAAGGATGTGCCGATGGCTGCACCCGAGGACGACGAAAAGCCAAAGCAGCGTAGGCTTCTCGGCCGGTTTGCCCACCGCAAGGGCAAGAACAAGCCGGCCACAGCGGACGATACGTCAGCCGCGCCTCCACCTAATTCGCGCTCAGACGCGCGGTGAGGAATTCGACGACGCGCTTGCGCGCCTCATAGGCCGGGTGCCCGTCCACCTCGCGGACCTCCAGTGTTAGCACCGAGTGCGCCATCTTGCCGAATCCGTGTTCGTTGCCCTTCATCGAATTGATCTCGATGACCTCGAATGCATCACCCAGCCGATCCTTCAGCGTCTTGAAGCGCTCACCCGGCGCCAACGGATCCTCGCTGAACCGCAGGCCCAGTGCGCACAGGCCGTCGTTGGTGACGCGCTGTTCGACGATCTTCAACTCGGCTTCGGACAGGCCGGGATCGCGTCGCCGCTTCGCCGTCAACCCTATCGGCAGCGACGGTTGGCTCAGTACCGGGGCCAGCACGCTGTCGTCGACCGCGGCTGCGAGCGCGAAGCCTCCGCTCCAACACTCGCCGATCACACCGACACCCCTACCCGGCGTCTTCTCATTGAGTTCGCGGGCCAGCGCGCGCAGGTAATGGGCGACCGGCCGGTCTGCATTGGTCGCAAACGCCGCGAATTCCTTTGCCACACACCCACGCAGCATGATCGGCACCATTCCGGGCCTTACGGCCGGTGCGCCCGGAGTGCCGTACAGGGACGGACACGCCACGGTGAACCCGTTGTCCACCAAGTGATTACCCAACCCCAGCACGCCTGGATGGATGCCAGGCATCTCCGGAATCAGCACCACACCCGGGCCTTCGCCCCTGCGGTAGACATCGTGGGTGTATCCGGCCGCGGAAAACGGTGCGACGGTCCATCCGGTCAGGTCGGCTTCCGGCATGGTCATGGCGTCTCCGTCCGTTACTTGGCTGGCAGTGGCGACTGCGTCTGCGTCGCCGCCGCCAGCGTACGGTACTCGTTCGTACCCGCGGCGCCGGTTATAGCAATCTGCGCCGGGCCGCCCGCACCGTTCAGCCGGGTGGTCCACACCGGCTCGGCCGGCTTGCCCTCCTGGCTGACACCCTCGTACACCACCCATTTCACGCCGTCGACGTCCTGCGTCCCAGTCGGATAGAGATCGCCGTTGATGGAGGCGACCAGCTTGTCCTCGTCGGCATTGCTCTGAGTCAAGCTCACGTACATCCCGCTGGGCGCGAGGTATCCGACGGTGGAGCGGACCGCGCGGGACCGCTGGTCCGTGGACGCATCGGTGCGGCCGCCGTCGATGCCCTTGCGACTGCCGGAGTTGGCCTGCCAGCCGTCGGGCAGCTTCGGCAGCCGGATCGGGATCTTCAGGGCGTCGGCGTCGGCCTGCAGCGCGGCCGGAGCGTCATAGAACGGCGTCGGCCCCTTGCCCGGCCCGTTCGGCGCGAACGAGCACATGCCCAGCATCCCTGCCAGCACGATGCAGGCGATCACCAGCGGCGCGATCGACCAGAACATGTCCCGGCCGTCCTGCAATATCCGCGGCTTTTCAGGCTTGGGGGCCGGTAGCGGCTCCGTCGTCATAGCGGCCAGTATCCCAGCTCCCTACCGATGACCGGCTAGTGGGAGAATCTGGCCCATGAGCCCCTCGCGTGGTGAAGCCCCCGACCGCAACCTCGCCCTCGAGCTCGTCCGAGTCACCGAGGCCGGCGCGATGGCAGCGGGCCGTTGGGTAGGCCGCGGCGACAAAGAAGGCGGCGACGGTGCCGCCGTCGACGCCATGCGTGAGCTGGTCAACTCGGTGTCGATGCGCGGCGTCGTGGTGATCGGCGAGGGTGAGAAGGACAACGCACCGATGCTCTACAACGGTGAGGAGGTCGGCAACGGCGACGGGCCGGAGTGCGACTTCGCCGTCGACCCGATCGACGGCACGACGTTGATGAGCAAGGGCCTGGCCAATGCGATCTCGGTGCTGGCAGTCGCCGAACGCGGCACCATGTATGACCCGTCGGCGGTGTTCTACATGAACAAGATCGCCGTCGGACCCGACGCCGTCGACGCCATCGACATCACCGCCCCGATCGGCGAGAACATCCGCAAGGTCGCCAAGGCCAAGAACGTGTCCGTGTCCGACCTGACGGTGTGCATCCTGGACCGACCGCGGCACAAGAAGTTGATCGCAGACGTCCGGGACGCAGGCGCGCGGTGTCGGCTGATCTCTGACGGCGACGTCGCGGGCGCGATCTCGGCGTGCCGGCCGAACACCAGTACCGATCTGCTGGTCGGGATCGGCGGCACACCGGAGGGCATCATCACCGCCGCAGCCATCCGCTGCATGGGCGGCGCCATCCAGGGCCAGCTGGCGCCCAAGGACGATGAAGAACGACAGAAGGCCATCGACCGCGGCCACGAGCTGGACCAGGTCCTTTTCACCGAGGACCTGGTCTCCGGGGACAACGTCTTCTTTTGCGCCACGGGCGTCACCGACGGTGATCTGCTCAAGGGCGTCCACTACTACGGTGGCGGCTGCACCACACAGTCGATCGTCATGCGCAGCAAGTCGGGCACCGTGCGGATGATCGAGGCCTACCACCGCCTCTCCAAGCTCAACGAGTACTCCGCCATCGATTTCACCGGCGACAGCAACGCCTTCCAGCCGCTGCCGTAATCACCTCACCGCAAAGGAAACACATGAGCGCCGACAGCGCTGTCGATTCCCAGGCCGACTACCGCATCGAGCACGACACCATGGGCGAGGTCCGGGTGCCCATCAACGCACTGTGGCGCGCACAGACCCAGCGGGCGGTGGAGAACTTCCCGATCTCCGGGCGCGGCCTGGAGCGCACGCAAATCCGGGCGCTCGGGCTGCTCAAAGGCGCCTGCGCCCAAGTGAACAAGGATCTCGGGTTGCTTGCACCGGAGAAGGCCGACGCGATCATCGCCGCGGCCGGTGAGATCGCCGACGGCCTGCACGACGATCAGTTCCCGATCGACGTGTTCCAGACCGGCTCGGGCACCAGCTCGAACATGAACACCAATGAGGTGATCGCCGGTATTGCGGCAACGGCGACCCCGCCCGTTACTGTGCATCCCAACGACGACGTCAACATGTCGCAGTCATCCAACGACACCTTCCCCACCGCGACGCACATCGCGGCCACGGAAGCCGCTGTGCGGCATCTGATTCCGGCGCTCGAGGTGCTGCACGAGTCGCTGGCGGACAAGGCGCGGCAATGGCGCACCACGGTGAAGTCGGGCCGCACGCACCTGATGGATGCCGTGCCCGTGACCCTCGGCCAGGAGTTCGGCGGCTACGCCCGCCAGATCGAGGCGGGTATAGAAAGGGTGCGCGGGTGTCTTCCCCGACTGGGCGAACTCGCCATCGGTGGCACCGCCGTCGGCACCGGCCTCAACGCACCGGACGGGTTCGGCGCCAAGGTCGTCGAGGTGCTGGTGGACCAGACCGGTCTGGCCGAATTGCGCACGGCGGTCAACTCTTTCGAGGCTCAGGCGGCCCGCGACGGGCTGGTCGAGGCGTCCGGCGCGCTGCGCACCATCGCGGCGTCGCTGACCAAGATCGCCAACGACATCCGCTGGATGGGGTCCGGGCCGCTGACCGGTCTGGCCGAGATCCAACTTCCCGATCTACAGCCGGGCAGCTCGATCATGCCGGGCAAGGTGAACCCCGTGATTCCCGAGGCGGTCACGCAGGTCGCGGCGCAGGTCGTCGGCAACGACGCTGCGATCGCATGGGGCGGTGCGGCCGGCGCGTTCGAGCTCAACGTCTATATCCCGATGATGGCCCGCAACCTGCTGGAGTCTTTCAAGCTGCTCACCAACGTCTCGAAGCTGTTCGCCGAGCGCTGCATCGACGGCCTGATCGCCAACGACGCGCGGCTGCGCGAGCTGGCCGAGTCCTCGCCGTCGATCGTCACGCCGCTGAACTCGGCGATCGGCTATGAGGAGGCCGCCGCAGTGGCCAAGCAGGCGCTCAAGGAGAAGAAGACCATCCGCCAAACGGTCATCGACCGGGGCCTGATCGGCGACAGATTGTCGCTGGAGGAGCTGGATCGTCGGCTCGACGTGCTGGCGATGGCCAAGGTCAAACCGGGCGACGCCTAGGAAGCGCTTGAAACGCGCGAACTGCGGACGGTAGTCGAGATTTTTCAGGGATGACCGGGGTCATGGCGGGCCGCCCCGCCGAGGAGGGGCGCTCGGCGAGTTCCTGGATGCCGCGGCCAGCGCGCGAGACAGGCTCACGCCCGCCGAGCAACGGGTGGCCGCACTCGGGGTGTCGGGGATGACGAACCGCGATGTGGCGGCCAAGCTGTTCATCAGCTCGAGGACAGTCGAGGCCACCCTTGCGCATATTTACCGCAAGCTGGGTATCCGATCGCGGGCCGAACTCGGGCGGCATATGAATACGATCCGACCATAGTGGGTAAACGTACTGTACCGGATGTTGCCAGCTGCGGTAGTTCTGCCTAGTTGATCTAGAAAATTGACCTAACCGCCGTTAGCTGGAATTCTTCTAGCTGTGCCGGGAGTGGGCGTGGAGAGCCGTCCTACAGAGAGTCGGAGAATCGCTGGGTTTTTGGCTTCTGCGACGTCCGGGCCATCGGCGCTGCTGATTGAGGGTGAACCCGGCATCGGAAAGACCACCCTCTGGTTAGAGGCCCTTGAGCTGGCACGGGATAACGGATTCCGGGTGTTGTCGGCACGCGCGGCGGTGGCCGAATCGGTGCTGGCCTACACCGTCCTGGCCGACCTGCTCGACGGGGTGCCCGCATCCGCGTGGGCGGATTTGCCCGAACCCCAGCGATCCGCGGTCGACCAGGTGCTGATGCGGGCGGCAAACGGCGCGTCCACCGATCAGCGCGCCGTGGCCGCGGCGTTCCTGTCGGTCGTCGAATACCTCACCGACGACGGGCCGCTGCTGGTGGCGATCGACGACCTGCAATGGATTGACCCGTCGAGCATGCACGTGGTGGCGTTCGCCGCGAGGCGGCTCACCGGGCCGGTCGGCATTCTCGGCAGTGTGCGAACCGATGGCGGCGGCGGCGCCGTCGCCGGTTGGCTGCAAATGCCCCGTCCCGATGCAATGAATCGAATTCGGTTGCATCCATTGGGTCTTCATGATCTGCACGCAGCAGTGTCGGCACGGCTGCGGAGACGCTTCTCGCGCCCGACGATGGGCCGGATTCACGAGGTATCCGGCGGAAACCCCTTCTATGCAATCGAATTGGCGCGGGCGATAGCCGAACGCGGCCCTGGCGTGGAGACATCACTGCCAAGCACGCTGGCCGACGTCGTGCGGGCCCGGATCAGCGGCCTCGCTCCCGACGTGCATGATGCGCTGCTCGCCGCGTCGTGCATGGCTTCGCCGACGGTGGAACAGGTGTCGAGCGCGACGATCAGCGATGATGACCGGTTGATCGAGCTGCTCGAGAACGCCGAAAGCAAAGGCATTATCGCCATCGACGGCAACCGGATCCACTTCGCCCATCCCCTGCTGGCCATGGGTGTGTACACCGAAGCCGCGCCGGGCCAGCGCCGAACCATGCATCGCCGCCTCGCCGACATCGTCGACGAGCCCGAATTGCGGGCACGCCATCTGGCGTTGGCCGCGACCAGCGGCGACCAAGTCACCCTGCAGGCACTCGATACAGCGGCGGAATCCGCGCGCACCCGCGGGGCGCCGGCGGCGGCCGCCGAGTTGATGGACCTGGCGATCGGCCTCGGCGGTGACACCGCCGATCGTCGACTCCGTTCCGCCCTGCACCATTTCGACGCAGGCGACCAGGAGAGGTCGCGCGCCATCCTCGAAGAGACCATCGAGCAACTGGCGCCCGGCGGCCTGCGAGCAGAGGCGTTGAGCCGGCTCGCCATCGTGCGGCTGTATGGAGACGGCTTGTTCGAGGCTCCGCGTTTACTGCAGCGCGCGCTCAGTGAGGTGGACACCGACAGCCCGCTGCGCGTGCAGATTTTGATCACGTTGGCCTATTCCCTGCTGAACGCGAATCAGCCCCAAGCGAGTGTGCAGATGACCGAGGAGGCCGTCGCCCAAGCCGAGCGCCTGAACCAGCCACACTTGCTGGGCCTGGCCCTCGGTATGCGCGTGGTCCTGCGGTTCCTGTGCGGCGAAGGCTTCGACTCGATGGACCTTCGGCGCGCTGTGGCGCTGGAGGACCGGGACATCTTCACCCCCTTGGTATTCCGGCCATCCGTTCAGCGCGCCCTGCTGCTGGAGTGGACCGGCCGCCTCGACGAAGCCCATCGCGTACTGGAAGCCGTCCGGCGTCGCTGCGTGGAGAAGGGTGAGGAAGGCGAGCTCATCTTCATCGCTCAGCATGTGGTGCTGAGCAGCATCTGGCGAGGCGACTTCGTCGAGGCCGGCCTCGTCGCCGAGGACGCCATGGAGCGGGCTCGCCAGCTCGGCGGCGACACCCCGCTGTTCTTGGCGAACAGCCTGCGGGCGAGTTTGGCCGCGTACGCAGGCCGCGAAGCCGACGCCAGGGATGCGGCCGAGGTAGCGCTCGAGATCGGCAGACGCACCGGCGCACTTCGGCTGACAGAGCGGGTCGTTGCCGTACTCGGATTCCTCGAAGTGTCGCTGGGCCGTTACGAGGCCGCGATCGCGACTCTGCAGCCACTGATGACCAAGTTCGATCCGGCGTCGACACCGACCGAGCTTCCCAATGCCGCGTTTCTGGCGGACGCGATCGAGGCCCTGATTCAGGTGGACCGGGGCGCCGAGGCGGAGCCCCTCATCGACGCCCTCGAGCGCAACGGCGAGCGGCAGGGCCGACCGTGGATGATGGCCGTCGGTGCCCGTGGCAGAAGCATGCTGCTGGCCGCCCGGGGTGACCTCGACGCCGCCAGCGCGGCCGCTGCGCGCGCGATCGCCGAACACGACCGGCTGCCGATACCGTTCGAGCGTGCTCGAACGCTGTTGCTGCTGGGCCAATTACAGCGGCGGCAGCGCAGAAAGGAGTCCGCATCGGCGAGCCTGCAGGAAGCCTTCGACATCTTCGACCGGCTGCATATCCCGCTGTGGGCGGACCGTGCTCGTGCCGAACTCCTCCGCGCAAACATCGGTCCGCGCCAGAGCGGGCAGCTCACGCCGTCCGAGCAACGGGTCGCCGAGCTTGCCGCGTCGGGCATGAAGAACCGCGACGTCGCGACCGCGCTGTTCATCAGCCCGAAGACCGTCGAGGCGAGCCTGGCCAGGATCTACCGGAAGCTGGGCATCAAGTCACGTGCTGAACTCGGCCGTCATATGGGTAAGTCCTAGACCCGCTCAGGAATAGGGAAACACCCTATTTCTCAACGCTCTTGAGCGAATTAGCGTCAATCCGGCCGTGCACGTCGAGCAATCGAAGGAGCGGTCGGTGCCCGTCGACCACAACCTTTTGGCAAGTCAGAACGATGCCGCCTTGGTGACGACGGCAACAAGCCAACCCGCGTTGCGCACCGGCTTCGCGATGCTCGGTCTGGTCTCGCTGCTGGACCTGCCCAAAGCCGACCGGGCCGACCGGGTGGTCGCGTTGGGCGGCGCCGCGGCCGCGGGGTGGTTCCTGGTCCTGGGCAGCCGCCGCCGCTAGCCGCTCGCTTGCGCCGTCTTCTCCGGCGACGGGGCTGGCCACAGCCGAATGCCGATCGGCGCGGTCAGGCTGTGCACCACGAGGCTGACCGTGACGGTGACGACGACCGCCTGCGTGATCATGTCGGCCTGCTGGATCTCGCCCCGCCCAACCATGACCAGACCCAGGACCAGGGTGCCGATCCCGCGAGGCCCGAACCAACCGATGAACAGCCTGCTGCGTGCTGGCAGGTCGGTGCCGACCAGCGCGGCAGACACCGCGACCAGGCGCACCACGATCAGCGCGACGACGGCGAAAAGCACCACCCGCCAATCCGCATCGCGCCACCCCACGAACACGGCATAACTGCCAAACATCGCGAACACCATCAACTCCAACAGCTGACCGGCCGCATCGGTCACCTGCGACGGCATCTGCGCGCCCGCCCTTCGCACCATCATCGAGTACGCCAGGCCACCTGCGAAGGCAGTGACGAATCCGCTGCCGTGCAACCGCTCTCCGACTTCAAAGCACACCAACGCCAAGGCGACGGTGGCCAATTGGGCCCAGGTATCGCTCATCCATCCGCGCTGGCGGGACCGCACGATCACCAGGCCACCGATCACGCCGATGCCGAGGCCGACGACCAGGGAGACCATCTCGGTGCGAACGGCGAACCATCCCCACCGTGCCGGATCCGGGTGGTTCTGCTCGGAGGCCAGCGCCAGGGCGGCCAGCATCGCCGCCAACGCGAAGCCGTCGTAAAAGCCACTTTCGACCGACAGCGCGTGCCGGACGCGCTCCGGGATGCGGCGGTCCTCGAGCAGTGCGTCGATCAGCGCCACTTCCGTCGGTGCCACGATGGCGGCAAGGCACACGGCCTCCCACAGCGGCATCACCGGCATCACCAGCAGTGCGACCACCGTGCCGAGGACGATGGACAGCGGTATTCCGATCACCAGCAACCGGAATGTGACATGGCCGCGGCGCACCACGGACGGCAGGTCGAGCATGGCGGCCTGGTTGAACAGGATCACGGTCAGCGCCAGCTGGGCCAGGATTGTGAAGCTCTCAGTGTCGGCCCCGGCGTCGATCACGCCGAATCCGAACGGGCCCAACGCCATTCCGAACGCGACGAAGATCAATGCGGGAGCGATGTACCACCGCTTCACCAACCCCGAGACGACTGCGTAGCACAGCACCAACACGGTGAGCACGAACGCCGTATCGGTGCGCACACTGTTCTCCTCAGCCGCGCGCCTAGGCCCCGTTGTTGGGCCCGCCGGAGTTCTGATCCGGGATATCGGTGATCGGGAAGTTCGGCATCGGTTTGGGCGACGGCGTGTTCGGCAGCGTCGGGATCTCGGCAGGCGGGATGTCGGTGATGTCGTTGGCCGGCGGCCCGTTGTCCCGAATGCCGTAGGTGCTGCCCGGTTCGCGGGGCCCCAGGAGTTGGCTCACGGTCACCAGGTGATAGCCGTTGGCCTTGAGCACCGGGATGAACTGGTACACCACATCGACGGTGCTCGAGTAGGTGTCGTGGAACAACACCACGGAGCCGGGCTTGACCTGTGTCTTGAGCATGTAGGTCGTGGCGGCGGTGTTGGAGTCGTTGATCCAGTCGAAAGGGATGACGTCCCAGTTGATGTCGGCCATCCCCTGTTGCTTGGCCGCCGCCAAGACGTTGTCGTTGATCAGCCCGCCCGCAGTGCGAAGGAGCTTCGGCCGCTGGCCGGTTGCGGCTTGTATCGTGTCGCTGGCCTTGGAGATCTGGCTCGGGATGTCCTCAGGCGGGATGGTCGTCATGTTGGGGTGTTCCCACGTGTGGTTGGCCACCTCCATGCCGGCGTCGGCAACGCGCTTAGCGCCTGCGGGGTTGGCCGCGACCTTGTTGCCGATGAGGAAGAACGTCGACTTCGCGTCGTTGTCGTTGAGGATCTGCAGCAGCCGGTCGGTGTACGGGCTTGGCCCGTCGTCGAAGGTCAGCGCCACGCACTTGACCTGTGAGCAGTCGACGTTGTCCGCGCTTGCCTTGCGGACGTGGCCGGTCAGGCCGCCGACGACCAGCACCGTGGCGGCCGCAAGCACACCAAGTACGGTCCTCCAGTACCGCCAGGCCTGGCTGTCGGGTCGCTTCGGCACCCAAGCAGCCTACCGACTAGTGATTTCGGCGCGCTGAGCGACGCACACGACGCTGAGCGACCGTAGGCGCGCCGAAAGCACTCAGGGAAGGGCCCCGGGGCTGATCTCTTCGAGCATCTCAGTGACCAGCGCCGCGATGGGTGAACGCTCGCTGCGCAGCAGCGTGATGTGCGCGAACAGTGGGTGACCCTTTAGCTTCTCGATCACCGCGGCCACGCCGTCGTGGCGTCCTACTCGCAGGTTGTCGCGCTGGGCGACGTCGTGGGTGAGCACCACCCGCGATCCGGCACCCAGCCGGGACAGCACGGTCAGCAGCACGTTGCGTTCCAGTGACTGCGCCTCGTCGACGATGACGAACGAGTCGTGCAGTGAGCGGCCGCGAATGTGAGTGAGTGGCAGCACCTCGAGCATGCCGCGCGAGAGCACCTCCTCGAGCACCGCCGGGCTGGCCAGTCCTTCGAGCGTGTCGAAGACGGCCTGCGCCCACGGGCCCATCTTCTCGCTCTCGCTGCCCGGCAGGTAGCCGAGGTCCTGCCCGCCGACCGCGTATAGCGGACGGAACACCACTACCTTGCGCTGCGTGCGCCGCTCGAGGACGGCTTCCAACCCGGCGCACAGTGCCAGCGCGGACTTGCCGGTGCCGGCCTTGCCGCCGAGGGAGACGATGCCGACGGACTCGTCGAGCAGCAGATCGAGCGCGACCCGTTGCTCGGCGGAGCGGCCGCGCAGCCCGAAAACCTCGCGATCGCCGCGGACCAGTTGCACCCGCTTTTCGGGGTTGACTCGGCCCAGTGCGTGCGAATTGCCGCCGAGCAGCCGAATGCCGGTGTGGCACGGAAGGTTACGTGCGGCCTCCAGGTCGATCTCACCGTCGGCGAAGAGAGTGTCGATCTCATCGGCCGACACCTCGAGCTCGTCCATCCCCGTCCAACCCGACGTGATCACGTCCTGGGCGTGGTACTCGTCGGCGGACAGACCGACCGCGCCCGCCTTCACCCGCAGCGGAATGTCCTTGCTCACCAACGTGACTCGCTTGCCCTCCGCGGCGAGATTGGCCGCGCACGTCAGGATCCTGGCGTCGTTGGTGTCGGTCCTGAAGCCTGCAGGCAGCACCGTCGGATCGCTGTGATTCAGCTCGACATGCAGCGTGCCGCCCTGCGTCCCAACGGGAATCGGCTGATCCAGCCGCCCATGCTCGAGCCGCAGATCGTCGAACATCCGTAGTGCCTGCCGCGCGAACCAGCCAAGCTCATGGTGATGCCGCTTGGCTTCCAGTTCGCTGATGACCACCAACGGGACCACGACTTCGTGCTCGGCAAACCTCGTGGCCGCCCAGGGATCGGACAGCAGCACGGAGGTGTCGAGCACATAGGTCCGGACGGCCGAATCAGTCACGTAGCGCTCCTCGAGCCCGCGCGGCCCCGCACGAACATCTCGGCGGACACTGCGGTACCAGGACCGGGGCCGGTCCTCTCGTAATCGAAACGATCGGTACCGCCCGGATAGCAGAGCATGTCGCTAGCCATCGAGAAACGACGCTACTCTCGCTGAGCGCTTCGCGCCGTGCAGGCGCGCCGTGGCTAACTCGTCACACGTAGGCGCGCAGCGCGGGCTCGTCGGCGAGCCCCCACGCGGTGATGCGGTCGGCGATCAGCTGGCGCAGTTGCTCCGGTCCGAAGATGCCGGCCTCAGCCATATGCGCGACCTTGTCCGCGTACGCGTCGATGTCCCCACCGACGACGCCGAGTTCGGCTGCGCGGCGGGCGATCGCCTCGATCGTCTCGTCGCGGCTGTAGGTCAGGCAGTGCGCGACGAGGTTGGCGAAGAACTCCTCGTGGCGTTCCTCGTCGCGGGCGATGCGGCCGATCAGGCTCTTCAGCGCCGGCTCGGTGATCTGCGCTTCGAGGTTGCGGCAGAACACGGCGTGCTCGCGCTCGAAGAACACCATGAACACCAGGCGCTCGATCTGCGTGTAGGTGTCGGCGCGGTACCCCTTCATCACGTGCTCGACGCGCACGTCCTCGTTGGCGGCCGGGTCGATCTCGCGGGTGACCACCAGATAGTTGCGCAGCGCGACGGCGTGCAGGTGCTCCTCCGCGGTCCAGCGGCCGATCCAGCGGCCCCACTTGTCGTCGAGGATGAAGCTGAACACGAACTCCCTGTGGTAACCGGCGAGGTTGTCCTTGGTGATCAGCAGGATCTCAAGGGCGTCGGTGACGGTCTTGGGCAGCGTCACCTGCGACGGGTCCCAGTCGTTGCCGCCGAGGAAAGCGAAGTTCTCGCCCTGGTCGAACGGCACGTAGTCGTGGGCGTACCAGAGGTCCTCGGTGTCGATGTGGCGACGCAGCTCCTGCTGCACAACCGGCTCTAGCTCGAGAATCAGTGCGTTAGGTACAGGTTTCTGTGCCATGAAAGTAACTGTAACCCGAGTTCACACGTTTTTTGAAATCCGGCTCGCCCAAGCGGACAAACGGGCGCGAAAGTGCGAGTAAATCGCGCCAAAACGTCGATCTCGCGAAGGGGTCGGCTACAGCGTCAGGCCGGGGTACAGCGGGTTGGCCGCCAGCAGCTCGGCCGCCGCGGCGTGCGCCCAGTCTGCGGTGGCGTCGACCAGCGTGTACTTGGCCTTGGACGTGCCGTCCGGCGATGTGTTGGTCAGCACCTCGACAACCAGCTCGGCCACCCGGTCGAAATCGGCGGGCCCGAAGCCGCGGGTGGTCAGCGCGGGCGTGCCGAAGCGGATGCCGCTGGTGTACCAGGCGCCGTTCGGGTCGCCGGGAATCGAGTTGCGGTTCGTGACGATGCCGGAATCCAGCAGAGCGGACTCGGCCTGCCGGCCGGTCAGCCCGAATGACGTGACGTCGAGCAGCACGATGTGGTTGTCGGTGCCGCCGGTGACCAGCCGCGCCCCCCGCCGCAGGAACCCGTCGGCGAGAGCCTTGGCGTTGTTGGCGACCCGCTGCGCATAGGCCTGGAAAGACGGCTGGCGGGCCTCGGCCAGCGCGACGGCCTTGGCCGCCATCACATGAGACAGCGGGCCGCCCAACACCATTGGGCAGCCCTTGTCCACGGCGTCGGAGTACTCGGAGGTGGCCAGCACGAGCCCGCCGCGCGGCCCGCGCAGCGACTTGTGCGTCGTGGTGGTCGTCACGTGGGCGTGCGGCACGGGGTCCTCGTCGGCGGTGAACACCTTGCCCGCTACGAGCCCGGCAAAGTGCGCCATGTCGACCATCAGGGTCGCGCCCACCTCGTCGGCGATCTCGCGCAGTTTGGCGAAGTTGATCCGCCGCGGGTAGGCCGAGTACCCGCCGACCAGGATCAGCGGCTTGAACTCGCGCGCGGCCTTGGCCAGTGCGTCGTAGTCGAGGAGACCCGTCTCCGGGTCGGTGCCGTAGCTGCGCTGGTGGAACATCTTGCCGGAGATGTTGGGCCGGAAGCCGTGGGTGAGATGCCCGCCTGCGTCCAGCGACATGCCGAGCAGCCGCTGGTTGCCGAGCTTGTTGCGCAGCTTCTCCCAGTCCGCTTCCGACAGGTCGTTCACGTGTTTGGCGCCCAGCTCCGCCAACCCGGGCGCTTCGACGCGGGTGGCTAGGATCGCCCAGTACGCAACGAGGTTGGCGTCGATGCCGGAGTGCGGCTGGACGTAGGCGTACGGCGAGCCGAACAGCTCGCGGGCGTGCTCGGCAGCCACGGTCTCGACGGTGTCGACGTTTTGGCAGCCGGCGTAGAACCGGTGCCCGATGGTGCCTTCGGCGTACTTGTCGGACAGCCAGCTGCCCATGGTCAACAGCGTCGCGGGGGACGCGTAGTTCTCGCTGGCGATCAGCTTGAGCGAATCACGTTGGTCGGCAAGCTCTTTGCGCGTCGCCGCCGCGATGCGGGGCTCGACGGACTCGATGATCTGCAGGATCGAGCGGTAGGCGGTGCTTGCTGTATCGGCGTACTCGGCACCGGGAGCGGTGGTGGTGGTCACGGTCGAGTCAGCGGTCATGCGGTTCAGCCTACGTCCCGCAGCGACGACGGGATCAGCGGCTCATCCAGCAGCCGACCGAACCGTTCGGCCAGGCTGACGCCGTCGGGCCGGGCCTCCAGCCAGCCGCGTAGCAGCCGGTAGCCCTCGACGTAGGTGCTGGTGTAGGCGCGCCACAGCGGCGAGGACAAGAAGCGCAGCATTTGCCTTGCGCGTTCGTCGTTGACCAGCAGCCAGCGCTTGAGGAAGTCGACGACGTCGTCGACGTCGCGGTGCTCGTCGTGCAGCATCAGCGCGGCGTCCTGGCGGACTTCGGCCAGCGCCCCCGCCGCTTCGGACACCGCCTCAGCGCGCTCGCCGTCGAACCGCAGCCCGAGGTCCGCGTAGATCTCGCGGGCCCAGCCGCCCCAGTTCGGCCCGATCGCGGCGTATAGGGCCAGGTCCGCCAGCCCCTCAGCCATCAGGCACTGCGGCGTGTTGACCAGGAAGATGGTCTGCTCCGCGTGGCCCTTGCCCTCGACCAGCCCGGCTTCCTTGCGGCAGTGCTCGGTGTGGTGGCCGGGATAGGACTCGTGCGCGACCAGTCGGGGCAGGTTGGACATCTGCTGCCTGAGGTCGGCGTTCACGGCCACGGTGGAGCGGTAGTCGCCGAGGTAGTAGTTGAACCCCGACCACGGCTTATCGGTGACCACCTCGTAGGTGATGGTCTCGGTGTCGGGCAGCGGGTATTCGGCGCGCACCCGGTCGCGCAGCGCGCTGGAGAAGGCGTGGATGGCTTCCTCGAGACGGTCGGGCGGGATCTCCTCTCCCGCGCGGTAGGCCTGCATGCGCTCGGCGAGCGGTCCGCTGCCTGCCAGCGCGTCGTCGAGCTTGCGGTGCGCCTGCCGGTAGCGCTCCGGATCACCCTTGGCGATGTGCACGTCGAAGTACGCCTCCACCTCGTCGACGAAGCCGACGTCCTGGCCCGCGAACTTCCTGCCGGCACAGGCCAGCGCCCGCAGGTGGGCCGTGACGTAGTCGGCGCGGGCCGCTCCGAGGCCGTCGACGAGCGGCACCTCGGCGACCAAGCGCTCGGCCTGGACGGCCAGGTCGGCGGGATCGGGCGCGGGCTCGTTCTGCACCTGCTGGCGGAGGCCGGGGTCCCCGGTGAAGGAGTCGACGTAGCCTTCCTCGACCCGGTCGAAGCGCAAACCGAGCAGCAGATAGTCGCGGATCAAGGTGGCGGCGTCCATGGCCTCAACGGTAAATGCAAGACTGACCCCATGCCGCGGCTGAGCGAGCCGAGCCCCTATGTGGAGTTCGACCGGAGTCAATGGCGCGCGCTGCGCATGTCGACGCCGATGAAGCTGAGCGAAGACGAGGTGCTGCAGCTGCGGGGTCTCGGCGAGAAGCTCGACCTGCTGGAGGTCGAAGAGGTCTACCTGCCGCTGGCCCGGTTGATCCACCTTCAGGTCGCCGCGCGCCAGCGGTTGTTCGCCGCGACCGCGGAGTTCCTCGGTGAGCCGCAGCAGAATCCGGACCGGCCGGTGCCGTTCGCCATCGGGGTCGCCGGAAGCGTCGCAGTAGGCAAATCGACCACCGCCCGTGTGCTGCAGGCGCTTCTGGCCCGCTTTGAACACCACGGGCGTGTCGACCTCGTCACCACCGACGGCTTCCTGTACTCCAACGCCGAGCTGACCCGTCGAAACCTGATGCACCGCAAGGGTTTTCCGGAAAGCTACGACCGGCGCGCACTGATGCGGTTCGTCACGGCCGTGAAGTCGGGCGCCGACAAGGTCTGCGCACCGGTCTACTCGCATCTGCTCTACGACATCGTGGCGGACGAAAAGCAGATCATCCGGCATCCCGACATCCTGATCCTCGAGGGCCTCAACGTGTTACAGACGGGTCCGGCGCTGATGGTGTCGGACCTGTTCGACTTCTCTGTGTACGTCGACGCGCGCATCGAGGACATCGAGCAGTGGTACATCAACCGGTTCCTCGGCCTGCGGTCGACGGCGTTCGCCGATCCCGCATCGCACTTCCACCACTACGCCACGCTGACCGATGACGCCGCGGTGTTCGCAGCCCGCGATATCTGGCACTCCATCAACCGCCCCAACCTGATTGAGAACATCCTGCCGACGCGGCCACGCGCGACGCTGGTGTTGCGCAAGGACGCCGACCACTCCATCAACCGGCTGCGGCTGCGCAAGCTTTAAGCGCGAAATCAGGACCTATGGCACGCATTTCGCGCGAAACTGTGCCATAAGCCTGACTTCGATGACTTACGCTTTCGCGCGGCGCCAGCCCTGGTACTGCAGTTCGGCGAACATCGCGGTGTAGACGCCGGTGGCCAGCGTCAAGATGACACCGGTCGTCGTCAGCGGGAAGACATCTGCGAGGACGAAGACGATGGCGGCCACCGTGTACAGCAGGTTGGCGATGACGACGCCCATGCCCGCGCGGCGCACCGACGGCAGGGCGGCGAGCCCGAATACGACGACACCGTAGGCGATGAAGAAGGCGCTCATCGAGTACTCGAACGTCGTCGTCGTGCCCGACAGCTCGGCAAGCCAGCCGGCGATCGGGATGGCGGCGAAACCGGCGAGGCCGCTGAGCACGGCGTCGGCGCGCATCGCGAAGCGCAGCAGCGAGTCGGTCGACTCGGAATCGGCGAGATGTGATGGCGGTCATGGTTTCCCTTTCTCGATGGTTGACAACCGGTTCCGGAACCGACGCCGCAACCTCTGACGACGGCGGCTCCGGACCAGTCATGTGGGAGTCACGCCAGGCGGCGCACTCCGAGGTACTGGGCATAGGCGAAGGCGAGCGTGACGACGGTGAACGCGACCGTCGCGACCACGCCAACTTCTGTCAGCGGCACCCAGCCGGCGATGAGCACCACGGTGACGAGGATCGCGAACGCGACGTTTCCGGCGAGCACACCGACGCCGACGCGTCGGACGTCGGGCAGGCCGGCAGCCATGTACAGCGCGGCGCCGTAGATTACCAAGGCGGCACCGCCGATCCACTCTGAAGTAGATGAAAGACCGGACAGCCGCGACAGCGGGTCGGCTGCCATCGCGACGAGCAGCCCGAAGCCGGCGCACAGGGTGGCGTCGGCGCGAAGGGCGAAGCGCAGTAGTGAGTCGCCCGGAGCCGCAGCGGCGGCGACATATTCCCGGCTTTCCCGGACCGGGCGGGTGTTGATTGCGGTCATGGCTCTGAGGTTGCTCAGAACCCACTGCCAGATCGACGCCAGACGCTGCCAGCTACTGCCAGCCGCAGGTCAGCGACGATGCGGGCGAGGAACGAGCCCGAGGAGGAGCTGACCAATCAGACCTGAGTCAGCGCGTTTTCGTCAGTCTTGGGCGGACACAAGGTTGCCGCGCAGATCGGCGGCGATCAGTCGGGCCGCCGCGTTCTGCCAGTTGTGCAGCGACCGTTGCGGCACCTCGGTGACGAACCACTGCCAGGCCTGCCGGGCCACAGGGTCCAGCCCGGCTGCGGTGGCGTTCTGCGCGTAGGCACGCACGCCGACGACGTACGGGAAGTACAGCGAGTTGTAGTGGCGCCACTGCTCGGTGGTGCCGAAGTCGCCTCCGTCGCGCGGCTTGAGCCGGGCGATGCGGTCGGCCAGCAGGGCCTTGAGTTCGTTGTGCCCGCTCCAGCGGTTGGTCGGGCGCGCCACGGGCGACCAGCCGCTGGTCGATAAGAGGCAGCGCGGTCAACGGGCTGGCGACGAGCTTGGACAGGTCGCCGTAGTGGCCAAGCGCGCGGCGGGTGAGCCGGGCGAAGGTGTCGTCGTCGATGCCGGCGAGCGGGCTGGCCGACCGCAGCGGCAGCGCCGCCTCGGTGCGACGCAACGCGGCGCGATCGGCCCGCAGGTCCGGCGAGCGGGAGAACGCCAGCCGGTCGAGCAGTCCGGCCAGCGGGTCGGCAAGCACGTTGATCCCGATCGCGATGCCGAGGCTGGTGAACAGCAGCACGGTCAGCGCCGTCACCAGACCCGACACGGCCAGGCCGATCAACAGCTGGCCGCCGAATAGCAGCGCCACCACGGCCGTCGCCGCGAACGACCGCAGCATGTCGGCCCGCAGCGCCTGGCCCTCGTCGAACGCATCGCCGATCGCAACCGCGATCCCCAGCAGTGCGACGTCAAATCCGGTGGACGCCAACGCCAGCCAGCTCGGCACCAGGCCGAGCGGGATGACCAGGATCGCGTTGCCCAGCGCGAAGAACAGCGTGGCGATGACGACGAAAGTCACCACCGGTCGTGGTGGCTTCACCAGAACGGCCTTTACCATCGCGCCCAATGACGACAGCGAGATCGCGGCGAACATCACCCAGTGGCCCATCCGCAACGGGCCGTCGACGTTGCCCGCCATCGCCGCGCCGAAGAAAGCGACCGCCGCGACGGCGCCGACGAGCGCGACGTCGCCGGCCCGGCTGCGCCAGGTGTCGCACGGCCGCGACATCTCGAGCAGCACCGCGAACCAGGCGATGCCGGGCACGGTGACCAGGTAGACCTCGACACTGCTGAGAATGTCGGAAACGCTGGCCGCGCTTTCTACGCGCACCGCGTCGAGCGCCACCACCGACGCGAAACTGGTCAGCCCGATCGCAGCCAGGATCAGCACGGGCTTGCGTGGGTCACGGGCCAGCAGGTAAAGGCCCAACCACCAGCTGAGCGTGAAGACCACCGCTGACAGCGCAGCCATGGTTCAAGTGTGGCAGCGATGAGGGCTCGCGCGAAGAGCAGATGCCACTTAGATGAGCGCTCGCGCGAAGAGCAGATAGCCCTTACATTCCGTAGCGGCGATGGCGGACGGTGTAATCGCGCAGCGCCCGCAGGAAGTCCACCCGCCGGAACTCCGGCCAGTAAGCCTCCGTGAACCACATCTCCGAGTAGGCGCTCTGCCACAGCAGGAAGCCCGACAGCCGCTGCTCCCCCGATGTTCGGATCACCAGGTCGGGGTCGGGTTGCCCGGAGGTGTAGAGGTTTTCCGAGATCGCGTCGATGGTGACCGCCTCGATCAGCTGATCACCGGTCGCGCCGTTGGCCAGTTCCTTTCCGAGCAGCGCCCGCACCGCGTCGACGATCTCCTGGCGCCCGCCGTAGCCGACCGCGAGGTTGACGTGAAAGCCCCTGCCGTTGCCGTTGGTTGACTCGACGGCATCGCGCAGTCGACGCGCCGGCTCCTCGCCGATGAGCTCGGGGTCGCCGACCGTGCGCACGCTCCATCGGTTGGCGGGTGCGCAGATCTCTTCGACGACGTCGGTGATGATCTCGATGAGCGACGCCAGCTCGCCACGGTCACGCTGCAGATTTTCGGTGGACAGCAGGTAGACGGTCGCCATCTCGATGCCGGTTTCCTCGCACCAGCGCAGCATTTCGGCGATCTTGTGGGCACCCATCCGGTAGCCGTAGCTGACATCCTCGTGACCGGCATCGCGTGCCCAGCGTCGGTTACCGTCGCACAGTACCGCGATGTGGCGAGGCAGTTCGGATTTCGAGGACGCCAGTCCCTGACGCAGCCGCATCTCGTACAGGCGGTACATCGGTTCCTTGAGCCTGGGGGGAATGATGTCCACGAAGATCCAGACTACTGTGACGCTCGGAAACCCCCATGGCATTGATGGAGGTGACATGGCCCAGATCGACACCGCCGACGAGGCCCAGCAGCAGCCGCCCCGCGTATACGCCGAGGACTTTCCCGAAGCCGTCGTCGACGGTGTCGCCCAGTTCCTCGGCAAGCCGAGGCTGCGTGGCTGGATCCACGTCTACTCGGCGATCGTCGCGACCATCGCAGGCGCCACGCTCGTGTCGGTGTCGTGGGCGCTGGAGTCGACGCGCGCCGGGCTGGCCACGCTGCTCTACACCTTCACAATCGTGGCCATGTTCGCCGTAAGCGGCACCTATCACCGGGTGAACTGGCGCTCGGCGAACGCGCGCAAGTGGATGAAGCGGCTCGACCACTCGATGATCTTCGTGTTCATCGCGGGCAGCTACACACCGTTCGCCCTGCTGGCGCTGCCGGAGCGCAGCGGTTGGGAGCTGTTCTGGATCGTCTGGGGCGGGGCCATCGCCGGGGTGCTGCTCAAGATGTTCTGGCCGTCGGCGCCGCGCTGGGTCGGGGTGCCGCTCTATCTACTGCTCGGCTGGGTGGCTGTATGGTTCGTCGGCCCGATCATGCACGGGGCTGGGGTGGCGGCGTTGGTGCTGCTGGTCGTCGGCGGCGCGCTCTACAGCATCGGCGGCGTGCTCTACGCGCTGAAGTGGCCCAACCCGTGGCCGACGACGTTCGGCCACCACGAGTTCTTCCACGCCTGCACCGCGGTCGCGGCGATCTGCCACTACATCGCGATGTGGTTCGCCGTGTTCAGTGGTTAAACCTGGGTGATGTTGTCCGGGCCCCAGTAGGCCTTCATCGACGCGATCTTGCCCTCGTCGTCGAAAGTCATCACGCTGAGGATCTCGATGGACGTCTTGCCGCCATCGCCGAGGTCGACGGTCAGCCGCCAGAAGAACGCGACCTCGTTGCCGAGCGCGCGCAGCGTGACGATTTCGGTCTCGTTGTTCGTGCCCGGCACGTTTGAGTAGAAGCCGTGAATTGCCTGGCGCCCGATGTGCACCTCTCCGCCGACCGGATCCTCCACGGTCGCATCGGTCGCATAGAGGTCGGCGATGGCGTCCGCCTGCGCCTTCGCGAGCAGTTCGAGGTAGCGGTTGACGGTCTTGGCGTTGGCTGCGGCGGTCGTCATGTTCCGCGACGCTACACGGCCGCACCCAACGCAGCGGCGAGTTCTCCGGCCGTCGTGACGGGCAGGTCGCACACCCGGCCGCGGCAGACGTAGGCGGCGTCGGACCCACCGGCCCGGTCACGGTCGAGCAGTAGCTGCGAGGAGTTGACCGGGCCGCCCACCACAACCGCTCCGCCGGGCGCCAATTCGCGTGCCGCGGAAAGCAATTCCGAGTGCTGCGGGTCGCAGGCCACGGCGATCTGGATGGGTCCGCGCACAGCAGCTTCGGCGACGGCGAGCCAGTGTCCGCCCGAGCGTGGTTGCCGGGCCAAGATGGGCGTCGCGCCAGCCAACGTCGCGTCGGCCGAGGCGGCGTAGCGCTCGGCGCGGTCGGCGGGAACCAGGTGGGCGGCCACCTGCAGCGCCTCGGCGATCGATGAGGCGCCGGACGGGGTGGCCCCGTCGAGAGGGTCGGCGGGCCGGACCATCAGCTGCTCCGCGTCGTCGGCGCTGTCGAACCAGCGGCCCTCACGATCCGGGTCGACGAAATGGTCCAGCGCGATGTCCATGCAGTCCGGTGGCCTCGTCTAGCCACGACGTCTCGCCTGTCAGCTGATGCAGCGTCAAGAGACCCGTCGCCAGCGTCGCGTGGTCCTCCAGAATCGCGGCGCTGTCACCGACCCGGCCACCAAGGCTGGCACGCCGCAACCGGCCGTCAACGACATGCAGGTCGACGATCGAGCGCGCGCACTGCGTTGCGGCGTCGAGGAATTCGGGCCTGTCGAGCGCGACACTGGCCTCGGCCAGCGCGGTGATCGCCAGCCCGTTCCACGCAGTGACCACCTTGTCGTCGCGGCCTGGCTGCGGTCGGGTCAGCCGGGCGGACAGCAGCGCGGTGCGGACCCGCTCGAAGCGTGCGGGATCCTCAGGGTCGGCCGGCAGTTGCAGCACCGAACTACCGTGTTCGAATGTGCCTGCCTCCGTCACGTCGAAAAGCTCTGCGGCCCAACGCCCGTCGTCGTCACCCAACACCTCACGCAGCTGCGCGGGCGTCCACACGTAGGTCAGGCCCTCGCGGCCGTCGGCGTCGGCGTCCAGCGACGACGTGAACATGCCGCCGGCACCCAGCTCGTCGATCATGAACCGCGCCGTCTCGTCGGCCACCTTGCGCGCCAACGGGTTTGACGTGCGACGGGCCCAGTGCGCACACACCCGTAGCAACAGCGCGTTGTCGTAGAGCATCTTCTCGAAGTGCGGCACCACCCAGGATGCGTCGACGCTGTAGCGGGCGAAGCCGCCGGCCAGCTGGTCGTAGATTCCGCCGCGGGCCATCGCGGTGCAGGTCCGCTCCACCGCCTCCAAGGGCAAGATGTCGCCGGTGCGTTCGTGGCTGCGCAGCAGTGCCTCCAGCAGCGCCGAGGGCGGGAACTTCGGCGCGCCGCCAAAGCCGCCACGCACAACGTCTTCATCCTGCAGCGCCGCGGCGACTGCGTGATCGCACAGCGCGGGCACCACCGGCGGCCCACCACCCGGAAGCCCCGACGCCATCGACTGCAGCTCACCCGCGATCCGGTCGGAGGCCTCCTCCACCTCGGCGCGCCGGGTGCGCCACGTCTCGGTCACGGCGGCGAGCAGCTGCAGGAAGTTCGGTTTGGGGTAATAGGTCCCGCAGAAGAACGGCCTCCCGTCGGGAGTGAGGAAGCACGTCATCGGCCAGCCGCCCTGCCCGGTCAGCGCGACGGTGGCGGTCATGTACACCGCGTCGAGGTCGGGCCGCTCTTCGCGGTCGACCTTGATGTTGACGAAGCCGTCGTTCATCGCCGCGGCGACCTGATCGTCCTCGAACGACTCGTGGGCCATCACGTGGCACCAGTGGCACGCCGCGTACCCGACGGACAGCAGGATCGGCACGTCGCGCGCGGCCGCCTCGGCCAGCGCCTCGGGCGTCCACTGCTGCCAGTGCACCGGGTTGGCGGCGTGCTGGCGTAGGTACGGGCTGGTCGCCATCGACAGGGCGTTTTCGCCAGAAAGCTCAGCCGGGCTCACGCTTGGGGTCCTGGTCGGGCACCTGGTCGGATTCGGTGTTCCCGCTGTCGAACGACTTGGGCAGCCTGCGCAGGTGCCGGTTCATCGACCACACCAACAGGAACGTCCCGATCAACAGCAGCACGACGATGACAAGCCCGAACGGGCTGGCCTTGCCGAAGTCCGGGCCCGTGTTGCGAGGAGCGTCGTCGGCCAGCAGGCCGATCGCAAGCATCAACGCGTCGTTCACCGGTCCGTCTCGATCCCGGCGAACAGGTCGGCCTCCGGCAGTGACACCGGCACTCGCGAGCGGGCCAACTCGTATTCCTCCGTCGGCCACAGCCGTTGTTGCCATTCGATCGGAGCTTGGAAGAAGTCACCCAGCGGGTCGATCTGGGTGGCGTGGGCGCGCAGCGCGTCGTCGCGCTGGGCGAAGTACTTGGAGCATTCCACGCGGGTGGTCACCCGCTTCTCGAATACGTCATGGTCGGGATCCCAGTGCTTGAGCCACTTTTCGAACGGACCCTGCTGGCCGTGCTTGGCGAACTCGTCCTGCAGCAACTGCATGCGCTTTCGCAGAAATCCGTGGTTGTAATACAGCTTGAGCACATCCCACGGCTCACCGGCGTCGGGGAACAGGAAGTAGTCGCCTGCGGCCTCGTAGGCGGCCACCGAAACCTGGTGGGTCCGGATGTGGTCCGGATGCGGGTAGCCGCCGTTCTCGTCGTAGGTGGTTATCACGTGCGGCTTGAACTTGCGGATCACGCGCACCAGCTCCTCGACGGGCTCCTCGAGCGGCACGACGCCGAGGCAGCCGTCGGGCAACGGTGGCGGCGGATCGCCCTCGGGCAGGCCGGAGTCGACGAAGCCGAGCCAGTGGTGCTCGACCCCGAGGATCTCTGCGGCCTTGGCCATCTCGTCGCGCCGGATCTCGGCCATCCGGCCGTGCACCTCCGGCAGGTCCATCGCCGGGTTGAGGATGTCGCCGCGCTCGCCGCCGGTGAGCGTCACCACGAGCACACGCACACCCTCGTCGGCGTAGCGCGCCATGGTGGCGGCCCCCTTGCTGGACTCGTCGTCCGGGTGGGCGTGCACCGACATCAACCGCAGTTCGCTCAACCTGTTCCCTCTTACCTGCTCGTCTCGGGCCGACTCGTTGCCGGCGATTGTCGAGACGTTTCAACCATTCGGGTAGCCCTATAGTTCCAGTTCTGTAGATCTATCCGACGGACGGGCATGCGAAACGAGATGATCGAGCGCCCTGCCGACCGCTACGGGCGGCGGCTGTCGCGCAGCAACCGCCGCTGGATCGCCATCGGGTTGGGCGTGCTGGTCCTTGCGGTCGGGATTGGGATCGCGGTGATCGCCTCGCAGCGGCTCGGTACCGGGCAGGTCAAGGGCGAGCTGGGCGGCTATCAGTTGGTCGACGACGAAACGGTGCAGGTGACGATCACCGTGACCCGCGACGACCCGTCCCGGCCGGTGGTGTGCATCGTGCGGGCGCGGTCGATAGACGGCAGCGAGACCGGCCGCCGCGAGGTGTTGGTTCCGCCGTCGGCGCAGAAGACCGTGCAGGTGACCACGGTCGTCAAGACCAGCAGGCCACCGGTGGTGGGGGACGTCTACGGCTGCGGCACCGACGTGCCGTCGTACCTGGTGGCCTCGTAGAACACATCGAGGAAGTCGGTGCAACAAACGGCGAACTGCGAATACGTGAAAAATCGCTGTCCCGACGGTGCTAGAATGACTCGATACACGGTTCCTGCTGGGACCGTGTATTGCTGCTTTTAGTGCGTGGATTAGCCATTGACGAACGCGGCAATACACGACGAGAGCTCCCGGCGCCGTAAACACGAAACTTTCTTACGCGAAAAAGCGCGAGAGCAACGACGACAGGAGCGCGACGACATGACCGACACCCAGGTCACCTGGCTGACCCAGGAGGCATACGACCGGCTGAAGGCAGAGCTCGATCAGCTGATCGCCAATCGACCGGTCATCGCAGCCGAGATCAACGACCGCCGCGAGGAAGGCGACCTGCGCGAGAACGGCGGCTATCACGCCGCCCGCGAGGAGCAGGGCCAGCAGGAGGCCCGTATCCGTCAGCTGCAGGAGCTGCTGAACAACGCCAAGGTGGGCGAGGCGCCCAAGCAGTCCGGCGTGGCCCTGCCCGGCTCGGTGGTCAAGGTGTACTACGACGACGACAAGAGCGACACCGAGACGTTCTTGATCGCCACCCGCCAGGAAGGCGTGTCCGACGGCAAGCTCGAGGTGTACTCGCCGAACTCGCCGCTGGGCGGCGCCCTGATCGACGCGAAGGTCGGCGAGACGCGCACCTATCAGGTGCCCAACGGCAACACCGTCAAGGTCACGCTGGTCAGCGCCGAGCCGTACCACTCCTAAGTCGCGACTGCGCCGCGGCGCGGTTTACAGTCCGCCTATGGCGCAGATCGCCGAGGACCTGTTTCTGCTGCTGCTGGACAACGCGTCCGCTCAGCCCGGTCTTGACCGTGCCCGCCGCGAGCGGGTGCTATCGGCCGCAGTGCTGCTGGATCTCGCGTACGCATGCCGGATCAGGCCGGCGGTCACCGGTGAGCTTGTCGAGCCAGGCCGTCTCGTCGCACTTGCCGTGCCCGGCCCGATGGACCCGGTCGTCGCGCCGGCATTCCAGTTGTTGCAGCGCCAGCCGCTGCGTCCCATCACGGCGGTGAAGCGGCTCTCCAAGCAGACCCAGAACAACCTCGCTAACTACTTGGAGTACACCGGGCAGATCCGACGGGTTCGGTTGCATTCCAAGCGGTTCACCCATCCCTACGCCTGGCCGCTGACGAATCGCGAGCGCGTGAGCCAGGCCCGCTCGGCGCTGGTGGAGGCACTATTCGACCGCAGGCCGCCCGCCCCGTCGACCGCGGCGATCATCTCGCTGCTGCACGGGGTCGACGGGCTCGGCGCCCTGCTGAGCCTCAACGATCGCGGCTGGCGGTGGGTGCACGTCCGAGCCGGCGAAATCGCGAGCGGCAGTTGGGTTGACGAGTATCCGACGGCGCTGCCGGAAGTAAATCTGGCGGTTACCGCATCGGCGGTGCGGCCCGCGCTAGCGTAGTGCCTGCTCCAGGTCGGCGAGCAGGTCGGCGGGATCCTCGATGCCGACCGACAACCGCACAAGGTCGGGGGGCACCTCCAGTTGCGAGCCCGCGGTCGACGCGTGTGTCATCGCGCCCGGATACTCGATCAGCGATTCCACCCCGCCCAGCGATTCGGCGAGGATGAAAAGCTCTGTCCGAGAGCAGAAGTCGTGTGCGGCCCGCGGCCCGGCGCGCATCCGCACCGACACCATGCCGCCGAACGCGCTCATCTGCCGCTTGGCGACTTCGTGGCCGGGGTGGCTGGGCAGTCCCGGGTAGAACACGGCGTCGATCGCGGGGTGGTTGTCGAGGAATTCGGCCACCAACCCGGCGTTGTCGCTGTGCCGCTGCATCCGCAGCACCAGCGTCTTGAGCCCCCGCATGGTCAGGTACGCGTCGAACGGTCCGGGCACCGCGCCCGCGCCGTTCTGCAGGAATGCGAACGCGTTGTCGAGTTCTTCGTCGTTGGTCAGCAGAGCGCCGCCGACCACGTCGGAGTGTCCGCCGATGTACTTGGTCGTCGAATGCAACACGATGTCGGCGCCGAATAGCAGCGGCTGCTGCAATGCCGGCGAGGCAAAGGTGTTGTCCACCAATATCTTTGCGTTCGACGTGGCCGCCAGTTGCGCGATCGCGCCGATGTCGGCGATGGAGAGCAACGGGTTGGTGGGCGTCTCCACCCAGATCAGCCGGGTCGTCGGGGTGATCGCCGCACGGACCGCGTCGAGATCGGAGAGCGCCACCGCCGTGTAGGCGATACCCCAATTAGTGAACACCTTGTCGATCAGCCGGAAGGTGCCGCCATAAGCGTCGTCAGGGATGACGACGTGATCGCCCGGCCGCAGTAACGCGCGCAGCGCACAGTCGGTAGCGGCCATGCCGGAGGAAAACGCCCGCCCGAACGCGGCCTCCTCCACCGCGGCCAGCGACGCCTCCAGCGCCGCGCGCGTCGGGTTGCCGGTGCGCGCGTACTCAAACCCGCCGCGCAGCCCACCTACGCCGTCCTGCGCGAACGTCGAACTCGCGTAGATCGGTGCATTGACGGCGCCGGTGCCCGGGTCGGGCCGAAACCCCGCGTGGATCGCCTTGGTGGCCAAGCCCTGCCACTTGGGTTGTTCAGTCATCATCGATCAGCCTAACGAGGCCCGGATGGCCGCCGCACAGGTCGTCCCACCATGCAGCCAAGTCGATGGATTCACTATTATGCATTGAATCGCCAACACCTCGAAATCGACCAGGACGACTACGGTTTCGGCGAAGCGTGGATGGTCTGCGACTGCGAATTCAGCTTCAGCTTAGCAACCCGTCGCACCTTCCGATGATGCAGGTGTGCGACCCGCGACAGCCGACAGCCGTCGTGCCCATCGGGCGCGAGTGCCAACGGATCAGCTTCATGCTCGACTCGGAGTCAGACTTCGAGCAGGAGAGCCAGCCCGAGCGCGTCTGGCACCGAGCCGCCCGCTATCTGCACCCCGAAAAGGCCGAACTGATCCGCGTGGCCACCTACACCTTCCGGTCTTTGGTTGCGCGCTCGTGGCGGGTGAGACGCGTCATGCTCGCCGGTGATGCGGCTCATCAGATGCCACCGTTTCTCGGACAAGGCATGTGCTCCGGAATCCGCGACGCCCAGAACCTCGCGTTCAAGCTCGACCTCGTGCTGCGTGGTCGAAACCCCGAAGCTACTCGATACCTACCAACAGGAGCGTCAGGCACACGTGCGCGCGGTGATCGAGCGCGGAATCCAGCTCGGCCGTGTGCAGACGGTGCGCGACCCGGTCATCGCCGCCGAACGAGATCGACGCCTGATCGCCGAACGCGTTGCCGGCCAGGAACCCGCCAAGATCCGGCTGCCCGGGCTCACCGTGGGCTTTCTCGCGGCCCGCTCCGGGCCGGGGCGCGGAGAGCTGTCGTCAGGGTGTCGCCGATGACGGAACGGGGCCAAAGCGGCTCGACTTCATCGCAGGCCACGGCTTCCACCTGTTGGTGACCGCCGATTTGTTGCCGGAGCTGCAGCACCACGGATCCATTGCGGCACTGCGGGCGGCGGGGGTGACCATCGTCGCACTGGCTGACCAACGCGCCACCGCCGGAGGCGTGATCGATGTGGACGGGACGTACCAACAGTGGTTCAGTGAGCATCGGTGAATAGCCGTCGCTATGCGTCCCGACTTCTACGTTTACGGCACCGCCGTCGACACGGCCTCCGCCTTGGCGCTCGTCAACGAGCTGATCAATGCCCTGGCTGACTCGACGCCCCGGCAATTGGCCGAGATCACCTGACGGAAGGGCGTTTTCAGGCCGACGGCACGTAGCCGAGTTCCGCCGATATCGCCTTGGTTGTGGCCAGCAGCTGCTCGCGTACCTCCGCCACGATCTCCGGTGACCCGTGAGCGGGGAGCGGGGCACGACGATCACCACCACAAGCGGCAGCGACGCCTCGGTGGCGAAGACCGGCGCGGCGACCGCGGTCGCTCCGGGGATCATGGCATCCGTCGTCACAGCGAAACCCTGGCGGCGCACCTCAGCCTTGATCTTCGACAGCTCCCTGTCACCAAGACTCGATGGGTTTGCCTCCCGCTCATCCCGCACGATCGGCTCGGTCATGGCGGCGGGCAGATACGAAAGGAAAACGCGCCCAGCGGACGTTGGCAACACCGGCAGTGTCGACCCGACCCGCACAGTGATAGGCAGCGGATACGCGCCGTGCTCCCATCGCACGTCGACGGGCCCGCGCTCGCCCCATGCCAACAACGCAACCGTGTGCTTCGTGCGGTCCCTCAGTGCGGGAAGGTATTCCGAGGCAAGACCCACCTCGTCCATACGGCGCACCGCCTCAGCACCGAGCCGCCGCATCGACGGGCCGAGGTCGTATCGCCCAGACCGTGGTGACTGGGACACGAGACCCACACGGCCAAGACTCACCAGGTAGCGGTGAACCTTGCTGGCCTGCATCCCACAGCCCTCGGCGATCTGCGTAAGTGTCATCGGTCCCGCGCCGTGCTCCAGGGCCAACAGCACTCGCATCGCAATCTCGACAGACTGGATGCCCTGCCGGGCGTCTGCAGCCGGCTCGCTAGCCATCACCCCAGAATATGGTCAATCCGCGACAGTTCCGCGCGCTTGCCCGGTTCGGTGGTCTCCGTCGTGTCTCACATTGAACCCGGTGTAGACATGGACCATGCCTACCCGGATCGAAGACTTGCTCGACCTCGACATACTGCTGACGCCCGAAGACATCGAGCTGCGCCAGACGGTGCGCCGATTCGGCGAAGCGCGGCTGCGCCCGCACGTCGCCGACTGGTTCGAGGCCGGCGAGGTGCCGGTCCGCGAACTGGCCGCCGACCTGGGCAAGCTGGGTGTGCTGGGCATGCACCTCAAGGGCTACGGCTGCGGGGGCTCGACGGCGACCGCCTACGGGCTGGTGTGTCAGGAACTCGAGGCCGTCGATTCCGGCCTGCGCAGCCTGGTGTCGGTGCAGGGCTCGCTGGCGATGTTCGCCATCTACCGCTGGGGCAGCGAAGAGCAGCGCAACCAGTGGTTGCCTGCGATGGCCACCGGCGACGTCATCGGCTGCTTCGGGCTGACCGAACCGGACTTCGGCTCCAACCCCGCCGGCATGCGCACCACTGCCCGCCGCGACGGGTCGGACTGGATCCTCAACGGTTCGAAGATGTGGATCACCAACGGCTCGGTCGCCGACGTCGCGATCGTGTGGGCCCGCTCCAAGGAGGACATCATCGGCTTCGTCGTGCCGGCGGGCACACCAGGCTTTTCGGCGCGGGACATGACGCACAAGCTGTCGCTGCGCGCGTCCGTCACCTCCGAGCTGCATCTCGACGACGTGCGGCTGCCCGCGGACGCCCAGCTGCCCGAGGCGTCGGGCCTGTCGGGTCCGCTGAGCTGCCTGTCGGAGGCGCGGTTCGGCATCGTGTTCGGCAGCGTCGGCGCCGCGCGCGACTGCCTGCAGACCACACTGGACTACGTCGGCACCCGCGACGTGTTCGACAAACCGCTGGCTGGATACCAACTGACGCAAGCCAAGCTGGCCGACATGGCCGTCGAACTCGGCAAGGCACAGTTGCTCGCGCTGCACCTGGGGCGGCTCAAGGACGACGGCCGTATCCGTCCGGAACAGGTCAGCGTCGGCAAGCTCAACAACGTGCGCGAAGCGATCAAGATCGCCCGGCAGTGTCGAACGCTCTTGGGCGCCAACGGAATCACGCTGGAGTATCCGGTGATTCGGCACGCCAACAACCTCGAATCCGTGCTGACCTACGAGGGCACGTCCGAGGTGCACCAGTTGGTCATCGGAGAAGCGCTGACCGGCGTCAGCGCGTTCCGATGAACTGAGTTACCACTGGGGTGGCGGCTGCGGCGGCAGCGGGTCCAACGGCACACACTCCACACCATCCGTAATGAGCACCCGATCATCGGAACGACGAAGACCAACCAGATCGGGGTCCAATCGATGAGGAGGGCCAGCGCACAGCTGAACCACGGCGTATAGGCGTCCGTCGGCAGTACCCACCGCGGGGAGGGTAATAGGCACCAGGTGGCGCAGGCGGATAGTTCCCGAGAGGCGGTGGCGGATATTCGGCCATCACGCGTCCAGGGCGAAATCAGCTGGCAGTAGCGCACATTCGGTTGGCCACCGGAGAGTCGCTGACCTGGTCAGCGCCCTCCGATGAGCCGCGTCACTGTGGTGGTGGCTGCGGTGCCGGCGGCTGCGGGTTGAACGCCGCCTGTGGTGCCGGCACACAAATCGTTGAAATGATCTTGTCGACCAACGTCTGTCGCTTCGGATCCCACAGCGGGAACAGGACGGCGACGAGCCAAAGGATGCCACAGGCCACAGCAGCCACCCAGTAGATGAGCTCGCGCACAATGGACATCCCGAAACCGATTGGCTGCCCAGTCTTCTCGCTGATCACCTTGAACTTCATCACCGACTTGCCGATGCTCGACCCGGTGGTGCCCTGCCGGTAGCCCAAGTTCCAGATCCAGTACGCGACGATCGCGATGGACGCGATCACGACCAGGATGATGCCGAAGGCCGAGAAGTTCGACGTGCAGTACACGCCGTGGTCGTACTCCCCGCTGTTGCTGACGCAGTTGTTGTCGGCGGTGCCGAAGGCAATGCCTTGGGCGACTCCGCCGACGATAGCGGCCGGGATGACGTCGATGACATACGCCCCTACACGCGTGAACCACGGTGTATAAGCCTCTTTCGGAAGGGCGGCCCCCGACGGTGGGGGCAGCGGCGGATATCCGGGCGCCCAGGGCGGGGGTGGCGGATAACCGCCCTGATGCGGGGGTGGCGGATAACCGCTCGGCGGGGGCGGAGGATAACCGCTCGGCGGCGGTGGCGGAGCATACCCGCCCTGAGGCGGCGGGGGTTGGTATCCGCCGGGAGGCGGGGGTGGTGGATATCCGCCGGAAGGCGGGGGTGGTTGATCGGTCATCGAATCTCCAGAAGTAGTCGGTACTAAATCGGCAGGCAGATCGTTGTCATGATCTTGTCGGCGATCGTCTGCCTCTTTGGGTCCCACAGCGGGAACAGGTAGCCGATGTAGCAGATCGCGCTGTCGATGATGTGGGCCAGCTGGCGCACGATGGACAAGCCGAAACCGATTGGCTGCCCGGTCTTTTCGCTCACTACCTGGAACTTCATGATCGACTTGCCGATGCTCGATCCGGTGGTGCCCTGACGGTAGCCGTAGTTCCAGATGAGGTAGGCGATCGACAGCAGCCAGGTAATGATCAACGAGGCCTGACCCAGCGTGGACGCGGGGCTCGAGCAGAAGTCGCCGAGGTCGTACTCCGACGTGTCGGTGACGCACGCGGTCTCGCTGGTGCCGAGCCACAGCCCATAGCCGATGCCCTCCAGGATCACGACCGGGATGAAGTCGATCAGCCACGCCAACACGCGGGTGAACCACGGCGTGTAGGCCTCTTTCGGCAGCGCCGGACCGTCAGCGGCGGGCGGGGGCGGGTAGCCCGTCGCGGCCTGCAGTGGCGCTTGGTAGCCACCACCCGGCGTAGGCGGCGGCGGGTAACCACCACCCTGGGGCGGAGGAGGAGGCGGCGGAGGCGGCGGCGGTAGTTACCAGGGGGTGGTGGCGGTTGATCGGTCATAGACGCCTTCCAGTAATAAAATTAGCTGGCAACGAGCGTGCTAACCCTAACCTGAGAAGTACCTAACAGCTGGTCTTTCTACCCGGAGTTGATCATGAGGGCGGGCACAATGCCGGTGCCTCGGGCGCATCACGCCCTATCGACGGATGTTTCCGTCGGACAGAAAGCCGAGTAGGTCGTGGCGGGTCAGCACACCCACCGGTTTGCCTTCTTCGACCACCATCACCGCGTCGCACTCGCGCAGCGTCTTGGCGGCGGTGCTGACCAGTTCGCCCGCGCCGATCAAAGGCAGCGGCGGGCTCATGTGCTGGGAGACGGCGTCGGCGAGCTTGGCGCGGCCCTCGAACACCGCGGAGAGCAGTTCTCGCTCCGACACGCTGCCTGCGACTTCGCCTGCCATCACCGGTGGCTCGGCGCCGACGACCGGCATCTGCGACACGCCGTACTCGCGTAGGATGCCGATCGCATCGCGCACCGTCTCCGACGGATGGGTGTGCACCAGGTCGGGCAGCGCCCCCGACTTGCCTCGCAGTACGTCGCCGACCGTCGACTCCTCGACCGAACCGTCCAGACGCGTGCGAAGGAAACCGTAGGACGACATCCACGCGTCGTTGAAAACTTTTGAGAGATAACCTCTTCCGCCGTCGGGCAGCAGGACGACGACCACCGCTTCTGGCCCGGCATGCTCGGCGACCTTGATCGCGGCAACAACGGCCATGCCGCACGACCCGCCGACCAACAGCGCTTCCTCCCGCGCCAGCCGTCGCGTCATCTCGAACGAGTCGGCGTCGGAAACCGCGATGATCTCGTCCGGCACGGTCGGGTCGTACGCCGACGGCCAGAAGTCCTCGCCGACGCCCTCGACCAGATATGGCCGCCCGGTGCCGCCGGAGTACACCGATCCCTCGGGGTCGACGCCGACAATGCGCACCTTCCCGCCGGACACCTCTTTGAGGTAGCGGCCAGCGCCGGTGATGGTTCCGCCGGTGCCGACGCCTGCGACGAAGTGGGTGACCTTGCCATCGGTGTCGGCCCAGATCTCGGGGCCGGTGGTTTCGTAGTGGCTGGCCGGTCCCATCGGATTGGAGTACTGGTCCGGCTTCCACGCGCCGTCGATCTCTTCGACCAGCCGGTTGGAGACGCTGTAGTAGCTGTCCGGATGGTCGGGTGGCACGGCCGTCGGGCACACGACCACGTCGGCCCCGTAGGCGCGCAGCACGTTCTGCTTGTCCTCGCTGACCTTGTCCGGGCAGACGAAGATGCATTTGTAGCCACGGTGCTGAGCAACCAGGGCCAGCCCGACGCCGGTGTTGCCCGAGGTCGGCTCGACGATGGTGCCGCCGGGTCGCAACTGGCCGCTGGCCTCGGCGGCGTCGATCATTTTGACCGCGATGCGGTCCTTCGCGCTGCCCCCGGGGTTGAGGTATTCGATCTTCGCCGCAACCGTGCCTGCGCCCTCGGGAACAACGGAGTTCAACTGCACCAGAGGGGTATTGCCGATGAGCTCACTGACGTGCCGAGCGATGCGCATGCGTCCATCGTCTCAGGCCCGCGGATCGGCTACCAGGTCGCCTCGCGGATGTAGTCGCCGATCTGCTTCAGCGACCGGGTGGCCTCCGACACCGCGGGTGCGGCCAGCTGGAACACGTGCATCTGACCGGGCCAGACCCGCACCTCGACGGGCACACCGGCGGCGGCCAGCATGTGGGCCGCCTTGCGGGCATCACTGACAAGCACTTCGGAACCCGATACATGGATCAGGGTGCGCGGAAGGCCCGGCTCGATGTGGTCGAGCGGCTCGTAGATCTGTTCGGGCTCTCCGTCCACGATGTGCCGTTCGGCAGCCTCCTCGATGAGCTCGACGAGTACGCGAAACGCCTTGGGCGGGAACATCGCGTCGGTGCGGATGTTCGGGTGGTTCGCCCGGGTTTCGTTGTCGATCTCGAATAGCGGCGACATCGCCACCATCGCGGCGGGTTCTTCACCCTCGAGCTGCAGCTTCTCGGCAAGAGCCAGCGCCAGATAGCCGCCTGCGGAGTCACCGGCCAGCACGATCTGGTCGGGGTCGTAGCCCTTCAGGCGCAGCCATTTGTAGGCGTCGTAGCAGTCGTCCAGCGCCAGCCCCACGGAGTGCTTCGGGATCATTCGGTAGTTAACGACCAGCACAGGGCTATCGGCATATTTCGACAGTGCGGTCACCAGCCGGCCGTGCGAGTGGGCGCCGCAGGTCAGAAACGCCCCACCGTGCATGTAGAGGATGACGCTGTGGTTGCCGTCGGCGGGAAGCACGCCACCGGCGCGGACCAGCTGCGCCGTGCAGTTCGGCAAAGAAATGGTGGCGCGCACGGCGCCCGGGGCCGGCCGCACGACGCGCGCGACGAAGTCGACCAATCCCCATGGCCACGGCAGGCGTGGCGCATAGCTGCCGATAGCTAGAGTTGGCCGAATAGTTAGCAGAGCCGCCAGAGCTACGAGCCGTCCCGCGATACTAGGTCCGTCTTCTACGACCTGTACGGGAACGCCGTCACTGACCGGAAATTTGCGCGCTTTATGCGATCTAGCTGGGCTGACACCAGCATGAGACGTTCGCGATACCTTACTCGGTGCCGTCATCGCCACCACTCCTACGCCATCATAGTGCCGGGGGTGCGCCATGTTTACTGAGCAAACCCAGCGAGCTTAGCTTGACACCCTACAGTCCATACAACAATCAACGAGTCAAAATTGATACCGGACTTGATACCGCAACGTGACCGGAGATCCTGGATTGCCACGCGGATAGCCCCGGATTTCCCACTTAAACTTGTCGCGTGGGCATACGTGCTGGCCGTCGGACGACCATTGCCCTGGCGGCTGCGGCCGCGCTCGCATCGACAGGCTCCGCCTACGTCGGGGCCCGTAACCTGCTGAGCGGGCAGGCTGACCAGGCCCGACGAGTCATACCTAAGTCATGGGCCATCCCGCCGCGCGCCGATGGCGTCTACTCACCCGGCGGTGGTCCCGTCGAACGGTGGCACCGCGGGGTGCCGTTTGATCTGCACCTGATGATCTTCGGCGACTCCACCGCCGCCGGCTACGGCTGCAAGGACGCCGACGAGCTGCCTGGTGTGCTCATCGCGCGGGGGCTGGCCGAACAGTCTGGCAAGCGCGTGCGGCTGAGCACGAAAGCGATCGTCGGCGCGACGTCGAAGGGTCTGTCGGGCCAGATCGACGCGATGTTCGTGGCGGGACCGCCGCCGGACGCCGCCGTGATCATGATCGGCGCCAACGACATCACCAAGCCGAACGGAATCGGACCGTCGGCACGCCGAGTGGGCCGGGCGGTGCGGCGGTTGCGCGGCAGCGGCGCCGTCGTGGTGGTGGGCACCTGCCCGGACTTCGGCGTCATCAGGACGATCCCGCAGCCGTTGCGCTGGGTGGCCCGCAGCCGCGGGCTGCGGCTGGCCCGTGCGCAGGCCTCTGCGGTCCGGTCGGGGGGCGGCGTCCCGGTTCCGTTCTCCGATCTGTTGGCTCCGCACTTCCGCAAGATGCCGGAAGTGCTGTTCTCGCACGACATGTTCCACCCGTCGGCTGCCGGATATGCCTTGGCCGCCAGCCAGTTATTGCCTGCACTCGGTAAAGCGTTGGGAGAGTTCATCGGTCACCCGATGGCCGAGGAAGCGTTGGAATCGCGATCGCCCGAAGGTAGTTCCTTGCTCGCCAGGCTGGGAAACGTCAGTCGGCTGTGGCGTCGCTCGACAGGGGTGCCCGCGCCGATCGTGGTGCCCGCGAGTTAGGTTTCTCGCATTCACTCGTACGAGGAGCCGTCATGACCGAAGCCGTCATCGTTTCGACCGCGCGTTCGCCGATCGGCCGCGCCGGCAAGGGTTCGCTGGTGGATATGCGGCCCGACGACCTCGCCGCTCAGATGGTGCGCGCGGCGCTGGACAAGGTGCCTGCGCTCGACCCCCGCGAGATCGACGACCTGATCATGGGCTGCGGGCAGCCCGGCGGTGAGGCAGGCTTCAACATCGGCCGCGCGGTGGCCGTCGAGTTAGGCTACGACTTCCTGCCCGGCACCACGGTGAACCGGTACTGCTCGTCGTCGCTGCAGACCACGCGGATGGCGTTCCACGCGATCAAGGCCGGCGAAGGCAGCGCGTTCGTTTCCGCTGGCGTGGAAACGGTTTCACGGTTCCCGAAGGGCACATCGGACGGCTGGCCGGACTCGCACAACCCGCTGTTCGCCGACGCCGAGCAGCGCTCCGTGCAGGCCGCCGCGGGCGCCGACGAGTGGCATGACCCACGTGAGGACGGCGTGCTGCCGGATGTCTACCTCGCGATGGGGCAGACCGCCGAGAACGTCGCGCTGCTCACAGGCATCGGCCGCGAGGACCAGGACCACTGGGGCGTGCGCAGCCAGAACCGGGCGGAGGAGGCCATCAAGAGCGGCTTCTTCGAGCGCGAGATCGTTCCTGTAAAGCTGCCCGACGGCTCGACGGTTTCGAAGGACGACGGGCCGCGGGCCGGCACCACCTACGAGGCGGTGAGCCAGCTCAAGCCGGTGTTCCGGCCGAACGGCACAGTCACCGCGGGCAACGCGTGTCCGCTGAACGACGGCGCCGCCGCGGTGGTCGTGGTGTCGGATGCCAAGGCCAAGGAGTTGGGGCTGACGCCGTTGGCGCGCATCGTCGCGACGGGCGTGTCCGGGCTGTCGCCGGAGGTCATGGGCCTCGGCCCGATCGAGGCGACACGAAAGGCGCTGGCCAGCGCGGGCATGACGATCGACGACATCGACCTGTACGAGATCAACGAGGCGTTCGCCGTGCAGGTGCTTGGCTCGGCTCGCGAGCTGGGCATGGACCACGACAAGCTGAACGTGTCCGGCGGCGCGATCGCGCTGGGCCACCCGTTCGGCATGACGGGCGCACGGATCACCGCCACGCTGTTGAACAACCTGCAGACGCACGACAAGACGTTCGGTCTGGAGACGATGTGCGTCGGTGGCGGCCAAGGCATGGCGATGATCATCGAGCGGCTCAGCTAGTTCGTCCGCGATCGAGTCGACGCAGAACATCGGCTTGACGGTTCTCCTTGACGACCCTGATCCGCGTCCAACCGAGCTCGTCGAGGTCCTCTGATCGTCGGATGTCGTAAGCGAATTGGATCGGGTCGACGCGATGCTGCTCCCCGTCGTATTCGACCGCGAGCTTGATGTCTTCCCATCCCATGTCGAGGTAGTACTGCCGGCATCCGTCGGCGCTAAGGACGGGGATCTGAGTCTGCGGCCGCGGGTAGCCGGCGCGAATTATCAAGACCCGCAACCACGTTTCCTTCGGCGATTGCGCGCCGGGGTCGTACAGGTCGAGCGCAGCGCGTAGCTGACGGAGTCCGCGGGCACCGCGATGGCGATCAGCGACGGCAACCACATCGTCGGCCGTGAAGCCCGTGGCGTTCCCCAGCGCGTCGAGGCGGGCAACGGCGTCGTCGAGCCGACCGCGCCGAGCGACGTCGAACGCTGTGCGTTCGACCGTGGTGACACGCATCTCGCCGAGATCGACAAACTCGTTGGGATGAAGCCGCATGTCGTAGGTGCGGAGCCCGCGCGGACGTCGGGCGTTCGACCAGACCAGCTCGATCGGTAAACCGTCGTCCACCCATTTCGCGCCGTGCAGCGCTGATGCCGTCAACCCCGCGATAACACCTTCCGATGCGAGTACAGCCACGCCGCCTTCGCCCGCTGGTGAACCGGTCAGCACCGCGTTCTTAGGTACGTACACGTCGGGAAAGACGATGCGAAACTGTGCCCGCAGTTGATGCTTTTTCACCAGTCCATTCGCCAAAGCCTCACTGCCCACAAACGGAAAGTTGGGTATCGCCATGGCTCCACACTCGCCGTACGAACCCCTCGAAATTGCTCACAGATCGCAATGTGTGGATGAATCGCGATCTGTGAGCAGTCTCGGCGCAAACGAAAAGCCCGGCACATCTCGTGCCGGGCTTTCTCGTAAGGCTGCTAGCTAGTTGTTGTTGAAGTAACTGAGCAGCCGCAGGATCTCCATGTACAGCCAGATCAGCGTGACGGTCAGGCCGAGGGCGATGCCCCACGCGGCCTTCTCCGGCGCGCCGGCGCGGATCATCTGATCAGCGCCTGTCGAAGTCGACGAGGAAGATGAACGCCGCCAGGCCGATGCAGACCAGCGAGAAGATGATCGCGATCGGTCCACCGCTGCGCAGGCCGAGGCCCTCACCACCGCCGACACCGAACAGCCCCAACACCAGGTTGCCGAGCATCAGCACCAGCACGCCGAAACCGGCGGCGACGAGCATGCGGGTGAATTTCGGTGTAACGCGGATGGCGCCCGTCTTGTAGACCACGAGCATGCCGAAGAACACACCGACCGTGCCGAGGATCGCCTGGCTGATCAGCACACCGGCGCTGACACCGGACACCATCGAAGTTGGCCACGACAAACGAGAACGCGCCGAGCATCAGCCCCTCGAATGCGGCGTAGCTCAGTACGATCGCCGGGTTGTCCTGCTTGCGGCCGAAGATCGCGACGAGCACCAGCGCAAGGCCGCCGAACATACCGACCAGGAGGAACGGCGTCGGCAAGAGCCAGGTTCTGTGCGACCAAGAAGTAGGACACGACCGCGACTGCCGTCAGCACGGCCAGCGTGATGCCGGTCTTGGTGACGACGTCGTCGATGGTCAGCGGCCGCGAAACCCCGGTCTGCCGCTGGTCGGGGTACTGCGTCACGTAGGGCTGGGCATCTACTGCCTGCGCACCGTAGCCGGCGGCTCCGGTACCGAATTGCGCATAGCCGGCCTGCCCCTTGGGCAGGGAACGAAATACCGGGTTGCTGGTCTCCCGCACCGTCGGTTCCTCTCCTAGTGCTGTGGTTCGACAAGTTTGGCGAACACACTCTCAACGATCGACGACCTGGTCTTGGTTCCCGGAGAAACCGCCCAGCTTATTCACAGGAAACCCTACCCGGCGCTGCCTTAATCGGGGCAACGATCTAGATTGCATAAACGTGGCGGAAAACGAGGACGTCCTAGTAACTGTCGAGAACGGCGTCGGCCTGATCACCCTCAACCGCCCGAAGGCCATCAATTCGCTGACCCACCCGATGGTCACCGCGATGTCGAGGGTGCTCACGGACTGGGAGCGCGACGACGAGGTCCGCGCGGTGGTGGTGTCCGGCGCCGGTGAGCGAGGGCTCTGCGCCGGCGGGGACATCGTGGCGATCTATCACAGTGCGCGTGCCGACGGGTCCGAGGCACGACAGTTCTGGTACGACGAGTACCTGCTCAACGGGCACATCGGCCGCTATGCCAAGCCGTATGTCGCGCTGATGGACGGCATCGTGATGGGCGGCGGTGTCGGAGTCGGCACGCACGCCAGCGTCCGGGTCGTCACCGACACCACGAAGATGGCCATGCCAGAAGTCGGTATCGGCTTCATCCCCGACGTCGGCGGGACCTACATCCTGTCCCGCGCGCCCGGGCTGCTCGGCCTGCACGCCGCGCTCACCGGAGCACCGTTCGACGGCGCCGACGCCATCGCCATGGGCTTCGCCGACCATTTCGTGCCTCACGACAAACTGCACGACTTCAGGGACGCGATCGTCGCCGACGGGATCGACGCGGCGCTCGCCGCGCACGCGAAAGAGCCTCCCCCGAGTCAGCTACTGGCGCAGCGGGACTGGATCGACCACTGCTACGCCGGCGACACGGTCGCCGACATCGTCGCGGCGCTGCGCGGACACGACGCGGGTCCCGCCAACGACGCCGCCAACCTGATCGCCAGCCGCTCCCCCGTCTCGGTGTCTGTGGCGCTGGAAGCCGTCCGTCGCGCCGCCAAGCTCGACACACTGGAAGACGTGCTGCGCCAGGAGTATCGGACGTCTGTAGGGGCGCTGCGCTCGCATGATCTGGTGGAGGGCATCCGCGCCCAGGTCATCGATAAGGACCGCAATCCGAAATGGTCGCCTGCGTCGCTGGCGGCCGTCACCACCGCCGACGTCGAGGCCTATTTCGCGCCGGCCGATCGCGAACTGGAGCTGCAGTGACTTCTACGAACTACGAGACCATCCTCGCCACCCGCGATGAGCGCGTCGGCACCATCACGTTGAATCGGCCGAAGGCACTCAACGCACTGAACAGCCAGGTGATGAACGACGTCACCACGGCGGCAGCCGAATTCGACAACGACCCGGGCATCGGGGCGATCGTCATCACCGGCAACGAGAAGGCGTTCGCGGCGGGCGCGGACATCAAAGAGATGGCGAGCCTGTCGTTCGCCGACGTGTTCGCAGCCGACTTCTTCGCCCACTGGGCCAAGTTCGCTGCCACCCGCACCCCGACCATCGCCGCGGTTGCGGGCTACGCGCTCGGCGGCGGGTGTGAGCTGGCGATGATGTGCGATCTGCTCATCGCCGCCGACACCGCGAAGTTCGGGCAGCCCGAGATCAAGCTTGGGGTGCTGCCCGGCATGGGCGGCTCGCAGCGGCTGACCCGCGCGATCGGCAAGGCCAAGGCGATGGACCTGATCCTGACCGGCCGCAATATGGACGCCGAAGAGGCCGAACGCGCCGGGCTGGTGTCGCGCGTGGTGCCCGCCGACAAGCTGCTCGAGGAGGCGAACGCCGTCGCCAAGACCATCGCGGGCATGTCGCTGTCGGCGTCGCGGATGGCCAAAGAGGCCGTAAACCGCGCATTTGAAACCACGCTGGCCGAGGGACTCCTCTACGAACGCAGGCTATTCCACTCGGCGTTCGCCACTGACGACCAGACCGAAGGCATGAACGCGTTCACCGAGAAACGCCCGCCGAACTTCACCCACCGATAAAGTTCGTTCGTGACCGACGCCGCGGAGGCAACCAAGGAAGCCCCGCCGCGGGGGGAGACCGCCAAGCGGCCATGGTGGCTTCGGCACTACACGTTCACGGGAACCGCGGTGGGCCTGGTGTTCCTGTGGTTCTCGATGACGCCGTCGCTGCTGCCCCGCGGCCCCCTTTTCCAGGGCCTGGTGAGCGGCGCGGCCGGCGCGACCGGCTATGGCCTCGGCGTGTTCGCGGTGTGGCTGGTGCGCTACATGCAGTCGAAGGACACCAGCCCACCCGCCCCGCGCTGGGCGTGGATCACGCTGATCGTCGTCGGCATCATCGGCCAGATCCTGATGATCATCTGGTTCCACGTGTGGCAGGACGACGTCCGCGACCTGATGGGTGTGCCGCGGCTGAAGTTCATCGACCATCCGCTAGCAGCCATTGGTTCGATCGTCTTCCTGTTCATCCTGGTGGAAATCGGCCAGCTCATCGGCAGACTGGTGCGCTATCTCGTGCGGCAGCTCAATCGCTTTGCGCCGCCACGGGTTTCGGCCGTCGTTGTGGTGGTGTTGTTGCTCGCGTTGACGATCGCGCTGCTCAACGGCGTCGTGGTCCGGTTCGCAATGAGCACCATCAACAAGACGTTCTCGGCGGTAAACGACGAAACTGATCCGGAGTTCCCCGCACCGAAGTCGCCGTTGCGCTCGGGCGGACCACAATCGCTGGACAGCTGGGAGTCGCTGGGCCATCAGGGTCGGGTGTTCGTGTCCGCGGGGCCGACGGTCGGGCAACTCACCAAGTTCAACGGCAAGCCTGCAATCGAGCCGATCCGCGCGTACGCGGGTCTGCATTCCGCCCCCGGCATCAAGGCGACGGCCCAACTCGCCGCAGAAGAACTGCGCCGCACCGGCGGACTGGATCGCGCGGTTGTCGCCGTCGCCACCACCACGGGCACCGGCTGGATCAACGAGGCCGAAGCCTCCGCACTGGAGTACATGTACAACGGCAACACCGCGATCGTGAGCATGCAGTACTCGTTCCTGCCCAGCTGGCTGTCGTTCCTGGTGGACAAGGAGAACGCGCGCCAGGCCGGGCAGGCGCTCTTCGAGGCCGTCGACGCGATGGTCAAGGAACGGCCCGAGGGCAAGCGCCCGAAACTCGTGGTGTTCGGCGAGAGCCTCGGCTCGTTCGGCGGCGAGGCGCCATTCCTGGCCCTCAACAACCTCATCGCCCGCACCGACGGTGCGCTGTTCTCCGGGCCGACGTTCAACAACACGATCTGGGAAGACCTCACCCGTAGCCGCGACAAGGGTTCCCCGATGTGGCTGCCGATCTACGACAAGGGCGAGAACGTCCGCTTCGCCGCGCGGGCCGACAACCTCGGCAGGCCGCCGGATCCGTGGGGCGAACCACGGGTGGTCTACCTGCAGCACGCGTCCGACCCGATCGCATGGTGGAACGTCGATCTCCTGTTCTCAAAACCGGATTGGCTGCGCGAGCCGCGCGGATACGACGTGTCGCCACGCATGGAATGGATCCCGATCGTGACTTTCCTACAGGTGTCCGCCGATATGGCGGTCGCGGTCGACGTGCCCGACGGACACGGCCACTTCTACGTCAGGGACGTGGCCAACGCGTGGGCCGCGATCCTGCAGCCGCCGGGCTGGACACCCGAGAAGACCGAAAAGCTCCGCCCGTTGTTGACCAACGAAGAAAACGCTTAAGCCACAACGTCATCAGTTCTGCACGGTCGGGCGGATGGTGATCTCGCCGATCTCGACATCGCGAGGCTGGTCGATGGCGAATGCCACCGCTTCGGCGACAGCCTCTGGCTCGATGCCGAACTCGTCCATACCGGCGCGGATCTGTTCGCGCATGATGGCGTCGTCGATCGAGCTGTCGAGCTCGGTGCGAACGAAGCCGGGTGAGATCGTCGTGGTCCGCACGAAACCATCGGTGGATTCCTGCCGCAGCGCTTCGAGCACTGTGCGCACGGCGTTCTTGGTCGCCGCGTAGACACCCATATTCGGCACGATCTTCAGACCCGCCGTCGACACTGTCGTTACGAAGTGCCCGTGCTTCTGTCGCGCGAACACCGGTAGTGCAGAGGCGATTCCGTACAGCAGGCCGCGCAGGTTCACGTCGATCATCGCTGTCCAACCGTCGAGGTCCAGATCGGCGATCGGCCCGATCTTGCTGATGCCGGCGTTGTTGACCAGCACGTCAAGCCGACCGAACTCGGCGACGGCCCGGTCGACAAGTCGCTGCAGATCCTCGCGGCGAGTGACGTCCGTCGCGCACACGATGGCGACTCCTCCCCGCTCTGTGATCCCGGCGGCGACTTGCTCGAGCCGTTCTGTGCGGCGTGCCCCGAGGACGACGGATGCACCGCGCTGGGCGAGCAGTCGTGCGGTCGCCTCTCCGATTCCGCTACTGGCTCCGGTGATGGCGACGACATTGTGGTGGATCGACGGCATTTCGTACCACCCTTCCGATAAAGTGGACATGTGTCCGCTTACTGTCTCTCCAACGTAGCGGACACGTGTCCGCTTAGCAAGTGATCGCATGACGCCGCCCCGCCGTCGTGCCGACGCGACGCAGAACCGAGCCCGCATCATCGAGGCCGCGCGAGAGCACATCGTTGCGTCGGAGGACTTCAAGCTCAACGAGATCGCCAAGTCCGCAGGCGTCGGCCAAGGCACCCTCTACCGGCACTTCCCGACCCGAGAAGACCTGCTTGTCGAGGTCCATCGCGACGATGTCGACGCGCTGGTGGCAGCCGCACCGGCACTGCTGGCCGAGCGCAGTGCAGTAGACGCACTCTCCGGTTGGTTTGGTCGCGTGGCCGAGTACGCCAAGGTCAAGCGCGGGGTGTTCGCCGCCGTCACGTCCGCCATGCAGAACGACCTCTCAGGGCACAGCCTCGGACCGATCGGCGAAGCGGTAACGACACTGCTCGATGCCGGAAAGCGCCAAGGAGCGATTCGACGCGACGTGGACGCCCGCGACGTCATACTGCTTCTCGGCTATCTGACACGTCTCGATGAGGCCGAATGGGACACGCGCGCAGAGCATCTGCTCGACATCATTCTCGACGGACTACGGAACCGTTCCTAGACCAGAACGCCTTCGGCCTCCAGGGCGTGGTAGCCGCCGACGACGTCGGTAGCGCGGTGCAAGCCGAGGTCGATCAGCGACGCAGCGGCCAGACTGGAGGTGTAGCCCTCCGAGCAGAGCACCACCCATTCCACGTCGTCGCCGACGGCCTGCGGCAGGCGTGCGTCGCTGGTCGGGTCGCAGCGCCACTCAAGCACGTTGCGCTCGATCACCAGCGCGGCGGGCACGCCGCCCTCGCGCTCGCGCTGGGCGTGCGGGCGGATGTCGACCAACACGGCACCACGCTCGAGTGCTGCGGGCACGTCGCGCGCCGAAAGCCTGCGCAGCCGTGAGCGGGCCTCCTCGAGTACCCGATCGATTCGACTCATCGCCCCTCCGGTACATCAGTGAGTTCGGTGCGCTTGCGGCGCAGCGTCTTTCGCTCGGTCACCTCGTAATACGACATCGCCGTCAACGGCGGCGAGTATGCGTGCACGCTAAGTGTCGGGGTGACCGGAGCCGACAGGTCCCGTTCGGGCGTCCACACGACGTCGTGCACCCAGCCCAGCGGGAACCCGGCCTGATCGCCGGCCCGAAGGCGTCGGCGCCGCAACGCCTCCCCGTCCCAACGCGTTTCCCTCAGTGCGCCGGACACCACGGTCAATGCACCCAACGAACCGCCGTGGTCGTGCAGTTCGGTCGAGCGATCCGGGACCCAGCTGATCAGCCAGACGTCAAGTTCGTCGTCGCCGTGCAGCCGCGCGAACCAGCGGTCGTCGGTCGGCGGTCCGCCCACGGGCAGCAGGTGGTCGCAGCGGCCCGAGAGCACGTCGTCGGCGTAGCGGTCGGTGGCCTGCAGCAGGTCGGGCAGCCGCAGGCGGGTCGGCGCGGATACGGCGGGGACGGCAGACGGCAACACAGCAGACTGGGCGAAAACCATGTGGAGCTCCAGAAGTGACGCGGACGGATCAGGGGGTCGGCGCTCAGCCCCGACAACACTCCCCCTTGCACGCGAGGAGGTGGCCCCAGCCCCGGAATCCGGTCGTCATGTACGCGAGTGTGGCACAGGGGTGAGGCCCCCCGATCGAGCGGCTCCATGCGATGTCGTGCACACGATTCGAAAAACACTGTTCAAGGCCGGATGCGTGGCGAACCGGCTTCGGCTCGCGGTGAGCAGAATTGCGCCGCATGTCAGAGAAAGTGGTGGCGCCCAGCGTTTCAGACCGCGCCGGGATCGCTGCACCATAGTCAGGATCTGAGGGCAAAAGCGACAGCCCTCGCGGCGATAACGGGCAGTCGACTGGGCCGTAGGGGCGGGCCCTGATGGGCCTACGCGTTGCATAGATTGGGCAGCATGCGCGGGTACCCCCAACGCATCGCGCTCTGCGGTGCACTGCTGACGCTCACGGTCGGAGGCTGTTCGTCGAACGAGCAGAAATCGTCGACGTCGACGCCGACGACGTCCACCAGTGAGCTGCCGCCCCTGCCCGCCGAACCGGCTGAGCCCGGCGCCGTCGGTGTCTCGCCCGGTGGCGTCACCACCAGGGTCGACGTGCCTGCCGACGCCACGGAATCGCAGTACGGACAGGCCTGCCATGCCGCCAAGGTGTGGATGGACAGCCAGCAGGCCGACCCGAAGACCCTCGTCGAGCCGTACCTGAAGATGGTCCAGTCGCCCGGCTTCACCGGCCCCGGGAACTTCAACACGCCGTGGGCGAAGCTGACACCGGCCCAGCAGGCGGGCGTCATCATGGCGGTCACCGGCGCCGCCAACGGCGGGTGCGAGTAGGCAAAATGGCGGTATGGTCGGCCAACGGCGTGGCGCTCGCTCTCGGCAGCGGCGGCGCCCGCGGATACGCCCACATCGGCGTGATCGACGAACTACGCCACCGCGGTTACGACATCGTCGGAATCGCCGGGTCGGTGGTCTACATGCGGCTGGCAGGCTCGACGAATTCGCGGATTGGGCCAAATCGTTGACACAGCGCGCCGTGCTGCGGCTGCTGGACCCGTCCATCACCGCAGCCGGGGTGCTGCGGGCGGAGAAGATACTGGACGCGGTCCGGGACATTCTCGGTGAGGTGACGATGGAAGAACTGCCGATCCCCTACACCGCTGTCTCCACCGACCTGCTCTCGGGTAAATCCGTTTGGCTGCAACGCGGTCCGGTCGACGCGGCGATCCGGGCGTCGATCGCGATCCCCGGCGTGATCACACCGCGCGTGTTCGACGGGCGCCTGCTCGCCGACGGCGGAATCCTCGACCCGTTGCCCGATGGCGCCGATCGCCGCGGTCAACGCGGACCTCACCATCGCGGTCAGCCTCGCGGGCAGCGAGGCCGGTGGCCGCTACGAGGCGACCGAGACCGAGCCAAGGGCGACGACGGAATGGTTGAGCCGGATGTGGCGCAGCACCGCCACGTTGTTCGAGTCCAGCCGCGGCGGAGCCGCTCCAGATGAGGCGGGCGACGAACTCGTGACCGTCCAAAGAGGAGGCGGGCCCAGGCTGGGCAGCTTCGAGGTGATGAACCGCACCATCGACATCGCGCAGGCCGCGCTTGCCCGCACACCTCGGCCGCCACCGACGTTGGTCGAGGTGCCGCGCAGCGCCTGCCGCAGCCTTGAGTTCCACCGTGCCGCCGAGGTCATCGACGTCGGCCGGGCGCTGGCCGCTACCGTGCTCGACGAACTCGAAAAGCCAACGGCGGAAGGCTGATTCAGCCGCCGAGGAAGTCGGCGACCGCCGCGGCGACCCGCCTGCCTTGCTCACGACCGGCCAGTGCGGAGGGCTTCCGGCACGCCGGATCGAGTGGGTTGGGCCCGAACGCGGCAATCGACTCGTCGTCGGCGAACACGCCGAACGTCGACCCTCCGAACGCCTCGACCTCCTCGGCCGCGCCGCCGCCGAACAGTGACGGTGCCGACAGCCCCGACGGCACCAATACCACCGCGACATCGCAGTCATTCGCCAGGGCCATGTTGACGCTGCTGCCCACACCGCCGTCCATGTAACGGCGGTCGCCGATCGTCACCGGTGGCCAGACACCCGGCACCGCGCAGCTGGCGGCAACTGCGTCGACCAGGCCGACTCCCGAGTTTCTATCGAACGTGATCAGCTCGCCCGTGGCGGTGTCGATCGCGGAGATCCTCAGCAGGCGGTCGGGCCAGTCGTGCGACGGCAGCCGCTGCGCGATGACATCACGGCGCACCGCTTCCGTGACGGTCGCCGTCGACAGCGCGACCGCGCCGATCTTCTGGAGCCTTTCGGCTTTCGTCGTGTTCGGCGTCAACATTGCGGTGAGGAACCTCTCGGTTAGCACGTCGATGCCGGCGTTAGGGTTGAGCTCCGTCGACGGCGCGGTGGTCTGGCGATCGAACAGCGCCTCGAGCCCCAACCCGCTGCCAAGCTGAGCGGCGACCGTCGAGCCGGCCGATGTGCCCACCAGCACGTCGGAGACCAACAGCGCCTTGGCGTGGCGGGCGACTCGTCGGCGATGCCCCACAGAACGCCCGTTTCCCATGCGATGCCCGCCAGTCCTCCGCCGGCCAGCACCAACGCTCGTTTCGTCGCCACGGCAGCGAGTCTGCCAGTGCGCGTTTTAGGATTCGCCCAAACGGACGTTTGGGCGCGAAAGTGCGAGACGCGGCCGCCAAAGCGTCGATCTCGGCGCTACGCTACCGAGGCGTGCTGGGACGCCGCAGCCTGGGCGGCTAAATCCTCGTGCCGCAGTTGATGTTTGGGCGGATCGTGGAATGCGATGCGACGGTCGATCTGCAGATCGGCGTCGACGTGCACCAACTCCCCCGGCGCGAGCAGCTGCCAGTCGTCGTCGTCCATCGGCTCGCTGGCGAACAACACCGAGGCGTCGGAGGTCAGCTGCTCGGAGTGTGCGGTGATGCGGTCACTGCGCATCCGCAGGCGCCTGTTGTCGACATCGCGGCGGTCAAGCAGATACAGCTCGTGGGTTTCCGGATAGCGCAGCGCCCACATGTCGGTCGCGGTGCCCAGCAGCATGTTGACCGCGAAAACCGGCACGGTGTCGGCGAGCCAGCCGACCGCCTCGACGATGCCTGCGCCGACGCCGGCACCGTGTCGTCGGATGCAGGCGGTGATCAAGGCGAAGGTCCGTTCGGAATCCGTCTCGCCCTGCACCAGATCGCCGACGCCGAGCTCGCGTAGCCGCGCGTCGACCACATCGAGGCCGGTGATCACGCCGTTGTGCGCGAAGATCCGGTCGTCCTGGAGAAACGGGTGAGTGTTGCGCACTTCCAGCGCCGCGCTGGACGAGTAGCGGACATGTGCGATGAACGTCGTCCCGGTCAACTCGTGTGCTTCTGTTGCGAATTGGCTGTCCTGCCATGCGGCCATCGGCTGCTTGTAGAGCACGGGCTTACCGTCGGCCCCGAACACCCCAAGCCCGGTGCCGTCGGGATTGCGCTTGCTCTGCTCGACGAGATTGTCGGGTGCCTCGAGCAGCCAGAAGGTCGCGGTCACCACCCGCCGGTCGGCGTGCAGACCGAACAGTCGGCACATGGGTCAGCTCACCTCGAGCCGATACCGGGCATAGCCTCGCCACAGCCAGCCGAATACTGGACGGGCGGCCACGAACATCGCCGACTCGGGGTGAACGGGTATCACGCGTGATTGCTCCACAACCAATGGCTGGGCCATGATCCGAGGGTAGCCGCTGGGGCGAAGGGAGCGAAATGGTTGACACCACGCGGGCCGAGCGTTTCTATGCTGACTCCAAAACTATTGCGGTAGAAGATGTTCCGATACCGAAGCCAGGTTCTGGCGAGGTTCTCGCCGACGGGGTGTCGACGCCGTGCGGCGCCGCGCCGGTGATCCCGGTCGACATCAAGCCCGAGGTCCTCGATCGCGCCGTCGAACTCGGCGCCGACTACGCGTTCGACGCGGTGGGCCTGAAGTCGACGTTCGAGCAAGCCCTCGACAGTGTGACGGTCGGCGGGCGTCTGGTCAGTGTGGGGATCAGTGCAGAGTCTCCCACGTGGACCAACTAACATGTTCGGACTCACGCAGAAACACATGCTGGGCCAAGTATCAGAACGTCGACATCCAAACACTCGCAACGCTGGTGTCCCGGGGCGGCTGGAAAAGCTGGACCGTCAGGACGGCACCCGATCAGGATCCTGGTGAAGCCATGACGGACGGCTCACGGGACGTGTCGCGCTGGTCGCGGCGCGCGTCCGGCGGCATCGGCAAGGCCATTACGCGCAGGCTTGCCGACGAGGGAGCCGACCTGTGCCTGGCCTATGGTCGCCACGCCGACGACGCCGAGTCCATCGGCGCCTATGCCCGTGAGTTGGGCAGGCGCGTCGCCGTCGTCGCGGCGGACATGTCCGATCCGCAGGCACCCGCCGAGCTTGTCGCACACGCGAACGGCGAACTTGGCCAGGTCGACCTGCTCATCGCCAACGCGGGCACCGCCGACATAAAGGGTTGGCAGAACATCGATCTCGCGTCATGG
>CAVYPI010000073.1:0-57717 GCA_963770125.1 uncultured Actinomycetota bacterium
CCGGGCAATAGCCCCGGTTGCTTTGCGGCGACAAACAACTGCAAAGATCAACACTGCTTTACAACAAGCACCAACACAGTCCAGGAGGACAACACAGTGGCGAAGGCGAAGTTCCAGCGGACGAAGCCGCACGTCAACATCGGGACCATTGGTCACGTTGACCACGGCAAGACGACGCTGACCGCGGCGATCACCAAGGTTCTGCACGACAAGTTCCCCGACTTGAACGAGGCGTCGGCCTTCGACGACATCGACAAGGCCCCGGAGGAGAAGGCGCGCGGCATCACGATCAACATCGCGCATGTCGAGTACCAGACCGAGAAGCGTCACTACGCGCACGTCGACGCTCCGGGCCACGCGGACTACATCAAGAACATGATCACGGGCGCCGCCCAGATGGACGGCGCGGTTCTGGTGGTCGCCGCGACCGACGGCCCGATGCCGCAGACCCGCGAGCACGTGCTGCTGGCCCGCCAGGTGGGTGTGCCCTACATCCTGGTCGCCCTGAACAAGGCCGACATGGTCGACGACGAGGAGCTCATCGAGCTCGTCGAGATGGAGGTTCGCGAGCTGCTCGGCAAGCAGGACTTCGACGAGGACGCACCCGTCGTCAGGGTCTCCGCGCTGAAGGCGCTCGAAGGGGACCCGAAGTGGGTGAAGAGCGTCGAGGAGCTGCTCGATGCGATCGACGAGTCGATCCCCGACCCGGTCCGCGAGACAGACAAGCCGTTCCTGATGCCCGTCGAGGACGTCTTCACGATCACCGGCCGCGGCACCGTGGTCACCGGTCGTGTCGAGCGCGGCGTGATCAATGTGAACGAGGAAGTCGAGATCGTCGGCATCCGCCCGCAGACCACCAAGACCACGGTCACCGGTGTGGAGATGTTCCGCAAGCTGCTCGACCAGGGCCAGGCCGGCGACAACGTCGGTTTGCTGCTGCGCGGTATCAAGCGTGAGGATGTCGAGCGCGGTCAGGTTGTGGTGAAGCCCGGCACCACCACGCCGCACACCGAGTTCGAGGGCCAGGTCTACATCCTGTCCAAGGACGAGGGCGGCCGGCACACGCCGTTCTTCGACAACTACCGTCCGCAGTTCTACTTCCGCACCACCGACGTGACCGGTGTGGTGACACTGCCAGAGGGCACCGAGATGGTGATGCCCGGTGACAACACCGAGATCTCGGTGAAGCTGATCCAGCCCGTCGCCATGGACGAGGGCCTGCGCTTCGCGATCCGCGAGGGCGGCCGTACCGTCGGCGCAGGCCGGGTCACCAAGATCATCAAGTGATCTGATCTAGTACCGCAAAGCGGCGCTCACCTTCGGGTGGGTGCCGCTTTCGTTTGTCTCGTTTCGCCCAAACCACCAAACGGGCGCATAAATGCGAGTAGATCACGCCATTTCGTCGATCTCGGCGGACATCCTGCTATGAGCGGTGTAACGGGTGCGACGCCTGAGGCGATGACCATCGCAACGGGCTTGTGGTCGCTGAAGGGTAGGGGGTCCGATGTTAGGACGTATTGGTGCGCTGGCGTGCGCCGCCGCTGTGGCTGGTGCCGCATTCGTTGGTCTGACGGCCAGTACCGCACATGCGGATCCCGGCTGCCCCGACGTCCATTGGATCGGAGCCGCAGGCTCGGGTGAGCGCGCCGGCGACCCGACCGCGAACGGCGGGATGGGCCGAGTGACGTACCAGTCCTACCGCGACCTTGCGCGGCTGTTACAACGGGATGGCCGCACCATCACCGCTGAAGCGGTCGAGTATCCCGCGGTGGCGGTGCCCGCCGATGGCGACTTGCTGGGCTGGGCCGGCTTCATGAACAGTGTCGACGCCGGGACGGCCGCGCTGGGTGCGCAGTACGCATCGTTCGCCCAGCGCTGCCCGGCCACCAAGGTGGTGTTGGCCGGTTACTCGCAGGGCGCGATGGTGGTCCACCGCAACTTGCAGGCGCTCGCCGACAGCCCCAACGTGGCCGCGGCGCTGTTGATCGCCGACGGCGACCGGCTACCGGATGACAACGTGATCAACATCGGTTCCGTCACCGCGGTGCCCGGCAAGGGAAAGGGTGTCGCGCAGGACTGGCCCATCCTGGCGCATGCTCCGGCCAAGCTGCCGTTGGCCATCGGCAGCCGCACGATCAGCGTGTGCGATCTTGGCGACGCGGTCTGCGACTATGACGCCGATGCCGAAGAGGTGACGCCTGCCGCGGTCGCCATCCATACCAGCTACGCCGTCAGCACCAGTGGAGGTTATGAGTGGACGACGTCGGTCTACCAACTCCTCGGACCCTCACCGACGCCACATCAGGGCCCGGTGCCTGGGTTGAATGCCCGCGCGATCAACAGCACCACCACACCGGCGGGCAGCAGTAGCGCCGCCAGCACCACGACGGTGGCGTCGATCGCATCGGCCGGCGACATCCCGGCGCACTGAAGCATCTCAATCACCGTTCCGGACACCGCGACACCGACACCGGCGAGCGTGAACCCGGACGCCGTCAGCGGATCAAGCCCGCGCACGTGTGATCGAGCGTCGACCTGGGGCCTCGCCAGCGACATGCCGCCAGCGCCACCAACGAGCACACGAACACGATGACCGTCGGCGCGGACAGTTGCGCGCCACCGGCGCGATCTCCGACGACGAGTACAACGCCAAGCATCAGCAGATCCTGGCCGATCTCTAGCCGGATTCGGGTGCAACCAGGGGCACGGTGATGGCGGAATCGCTGGAGAGGCAGGTGGTTCGAGCACCGTCAATGACCGATGTCACCATCCGGGCGGTCTTTCTGCTGCCGCGTCGCTTCGGTACCGAGACCGGTGTGGCCGGTGCGATCATCGCGTGGACCATCGCCGGTACCGGAATGCTGATGCTGGCCTTCGTCTTTCAGCGGCTGGCGATGCGCAAGCCCGATCTGGACGCCGGAATCTTCGCGTATGCCAAGGCGGGGTTCGGTGATTACGTCGGGTTCAATTCGGCGATCGGCTATTGGGCATCGGCCTGTGAGGGCATGTCGGTGTGTGGCTCTTCGTCTTCCTCGTGTTGCGCGGCGTCAACGATGCGGCCGTCATCAATTACATTGTCACCATCGCCAAGGTCGTGCCGATCCTGGTTTTTATCGTGATCGCGATCATCGCGTTCAAGGCCGGCGTCTTTGCCGACAACTTCTGGGGCGGCGACGAGTATTCGTTCGCATCGGTCTGGGACCAGGCAACCGGCACGATGCTGATCACGGTGCCACGGTAATCGGATTCCTAAGTGTGCTCGGTGTTTTTGCGCTGGTGACACTGGTGTCGTATGGCGTGATGCCGCAGAGTGAGCTCGCCGGTGTGAGCCAGCTCTCCATGGCGGCGGTGCTGGAATCCATTGTCGGACCATGGGGATCGATCTTCATCCGTGTCGGTGTGATCGTGTCGGTGGCATATCTCGCATGGATGTTGATGGCGGCCGAGGTCCTCTACATCCCGCCAAGACGGACGACATGCGTCGATTCCTGGCCCGCACCAACAGCCACGGCGCCCGGTCACCGCGCTGATCATGGCCGCGGGGTTGATTTCGTTGTTGCTCCTCGCGGCCGCCTACGCGCTCTAGCTGACGGTCACTCGGCAGACCTACGGTGACGGCAAGTCGCTTGTCGGCGACATGGTCATCGCCGCGGTGGCGACGGTGTACACCTTGTTCCTGATATATGCGGCGGGAGTCGACAAGCTTCTGCTGTCCTGCATTTTGTACGCGCCTGCTGCCGCGCTCTACTTCAGGGCGCGCCGCGAACGCGGTCTGCGTGTGTTCAGACCCGCCGAGGCGGTGCTGTTCGGCGTGATTGTCCTCGGGGCCGTCGCGGGTGTGGTGTCCTTGGCAACTGGGGCGATCGAAATCTAGCGGCGCAGGGAGAGGAACCGAGGTGACGAATCCGTCTGCCAATTACGGCGTTCACTCCGAGGTCGGCAAGCTACGCAGGGTACTGGTGTGCTCGCCCGGCCTGGCGCATGAGCGGCTCACCCCGACCAATTGCGACGACCTGTTGTTCGACGACGTGCTGTGGGTGCAGAACGCCCGTCGTGACCACTTCGACTTCATCGACAAGATGCGCGACCGCAACGTCGAGGTGGTCGAACTGCACGACGTGCTCACCGAGACGATGAAGGACCCGGCCGCCAAGGCGTGGCTGCTGGACCGCAAGATCGTACCCAACGAGGTGGGCCTCGGCCTTGTCGACGACACGCGCGGCTACCTGGACTCGCTGCAGCCGAGGCGGCTCGCAGAGCTGCTGATCGGCGGCATGTCCACCCGGGACCTGCCCAAGGAATTGCAATCGGGCTACCGGGCGCTGGCACGCGAAAGCACCGGTGTCACAGAGTATTTGATGCCACCGCTGCCGAACACGCTGTACACCCGCGACACGACCTGCTGGATCTATGGCGGGGTGACGCTCAACCCGTTGTTCTGGCCGGCGCGACACGACGAGACGCTGCTGATGAAGGCAATCTACGAGTTCCACCCCGACTTCGTCGGCTCCCGGGTGTGGTGGGGTGATCCCGAGAAACAGTGGGGCATGGCCACCATCGAGGGCGGCGACGTGCTCGTGCCGGGCAACGGTGTGGTCATCATCGGGATGAGTGAGCGCACCTCGCGGCAGGCGATCACGCAAGTGGCGTCCAGGCTGTTCGCCGAGGAGGCGGCCAGTCAGGTGATCGTTGCGGGCATGCCCAAACGGCGGGCGGCCATGCACCTGGACACCATCTTCACATTCGCCGACCGCGACGTCGTGACCATCTATCCCGACATCGTCGACGCCATGCAGACCTTCACCCTGCATCCCAGTGACAACGACATCAGTGTGGACGTGGTGGAGGCGGACAAGCCCTTCGTCGAAGTGGTGGCCGCCGGGCTCGGAATGGCCAAGCTACGGGTGGTCGAGACCGGAGGCACCGCATACGACTCGGAGCGCCAACAGTGGGACAGCGGCAACAACCTCGTCGCCGTCGAACCGGGGGTGGTGTTCGCCTACGACCGCAACACCCACACCAACACGCTGCTGCGCCGGGCCGGCATCGAGGTGATCACCATCGTCGGCGCAGAACTCGGCCGCGGCCGCGGCGGTGGCCACTGCATGACCTGTCCGCTGATCCGCGACCCCGTCGACAACTGAGGACCGCTAGAACACGTTCCAGTTCGGCTGTTAGCCTTGTCGGCAGCCCCATGAAAGGAGCAGCGGTGACGGCAAGTAACGGACCCCTGGACGGGCGAGTGGCATTCATCACGGGGGCCGCGCGCGGTCAGGGCCGGGCTCACGCGATCCGGCTGGCCAACGAGGGTGCCGACATCATCGCGATCGACGTCTGCCGCCCGATCTCGGAGACCATCACCTATCCGCTGGCGACCTCCGAGGAGCTGGCCGAGACGGTTCAGGCGGTGGAGGCCACCGGCCGCAAGGTGCTTTCCCGCGAGGTCGACATCCGCGACCTGGCCGCGCTGCAACAGGTGGTTGCCGACGGCGTCGAGCAGTTCGGCCGGCTTGACATCCTGGTGGCCAACGCCGGGGTGCTGAGTTGGGGCCGGATGTGGGAGATGTCCGAAGAGCAGTGGGACACCGTCATCGACGTGAACCTAAACGGCACGTGGCGGACCATTCGCGCCGCCGTGCCCGCGATGATCGAGGCCGGTAACGGCGGGTCGATCATCATCGTCAGCTCATCGGCCGGCCTGAAGGCCACCCCTGGCAACGGCCACTACTCCGCGTCCAAGCACGGTCTGGTGGCACTGACGAATGCACTGGCGATCGAGGTGGGGGAGTTCGGGATTCGGGTCAACTCGATTCACCCGTACTCGATCGAGACGCCGATGGTGGAGAAGGAGGCGATGATGGCCATCTTCGCCAAGTATCCGCAGTATCTGCACAGCTTCGCGCCGATGCCGTTCCATCCCGTCAACCACCAGGGCAAGAGGGGGCTTAAGGAATTCATGATGCCCGAGGAGGTTTCCGACGTGGTCGCGTGGCTGGCCGGTGACGGGTCGGCCACGATCTCGGGCAGCCAGATCGCCGTCGACCGCGGCACCGCGAAGTACTAGCCGGGTAGCACCAGGACCGGGACTGGGCTGTGCCGCAGGATCTTTGAGCCGCGCGAGCCAAGAAACACGCGCGCGATTCCGCCCGCCGGCGACGTGCCGATGGCCAGCAGTTCGCCGTCGTGCCAGTCGGCGGCGTCCAGTGCCTTATCCCAGCCGTTGCCTGTGACGACTGAGCTCCACGTCCTTCAAACGACACCTTCGGTCTTCAACTGCGCCAACGTCTCTCGTGCTTGCGACACCAACTGCTCGAGGATGGAGTCCTCGGCACGCAGCCCGACCTCGGGCGGTCACATCGTGCGGCCATCAGCCAACGCACCCGTGATGCCTTGGCGGCCAAGCGCGCCCGGGGAGAGCGACTGGGCGCAGCGCCGGCCCTGCCGATGCAGATCACGCGCCGCATCATCGCCGAGCGTGGCAACGGACGGACGTTCCAGGCGATCGCCGAAGGGCTGATGGCCGACAGTGTCCCCACCGCCCGTGGCAAGACCCGCTGGTATGCGGCCACGATCTACGCCGTGGTGACCAGCGACAACGCCGCGACACTGGCGTAGCGTATGGGATCCGTTCCTGGACTCGCCTAAAGCAACGAATCGCGGCGAGCCGGCAACGGGGGTCCTAGATTTAGCACAAACCCCTACGTGGAGGCCCGGCCGCGCGCAGGTGCCGGTGGATCGACACCGGCGACACCCTCAGGCCGTAGTAATGCTGCAGATGCCAGGCAACGGTCGCTGGCCCGTGGTCAAGCCCTTGTCGGCATGGTCCTTTGGCGCACTGACTTAGACCACGTCGATCTCTTCGACTGGCAACCCGAGCCATTCCGCCGTGCTGGGGGCGGAAGGCCGCAATCATTGTGCCCATCCACACCCAGTTTGCGGCCTGTCCATTATGTGTGGCTTGCGAGATCGGAGGCATTCCCAGATGAGTAACACGGAGCCCAACGCCACCTTCTTGCCGCACCTTTCGCAGGAGGACATGCCGTATGTCGAGGCCGTTCGCGCCTATGCAGCGAGAGACTTCCTCCGGCTCGACGTCCCAGGCCACACAGGTTCGGCGGCCACCCAGCCGGAGCTGTCCAACCTGTTTGGCGAGTCGGTATTGGCGCTCGACGTCCCACCACTGGTGGATGGCATTGATCAGGGGTCCGTTCCCACCCCTATGCAACAGTCAGCCCAACTCGCCGCGGAGGCCTGGGGAGCCCACCGCACCTGGCTGCTCACGAACGGCGCGTCGAAGGGCAACCTGGTCACCTGCCTCGCGCTGCGTCATGTCGGGGAGCTGATCGTGGCCCAGCGGAGCATGCATTCGAGCGTTATGGATGGCATGGTGCTTGGCGGCCTTCAGTGCCATTTCGTCCAGCCGGTAATCGATGTCGAACTAGGGGCCGCGCACGGGATCACGCCCGAATCACTGGCCGAGGCTCTGGACACGTTTCCCGGGGCATCGGCGGTGTACGTCGTGTCGCCGAGCTATTTCGGCGCGGAATCGGACCTTCAGGTCCTGGCCGATGTCGCCCACTCGAGAGCCTGCGCCCTAGTCGTGGACGGCGCCTGGGGATCACACTTCGGTTTCCACCCTGACCTACCACAGAACGCACTGGCGAAGGGTGCCGACATTATGATCTCGAGCACCCACAAGTTGGGGGGTAGCCTCACCCAGTCGGCCATGCTTCACCTGGGCAAGGGCCCATTCGTGGATCTGTTTGAGCCCCTTGTGAATCGGGCCTTCCGCTCGATGCAGTCCACCAGCGCCAGCTCCATCCTGATGATGTCACTAGACGTGGCCCGCAGGAACCTGGCGGTGCACGGCAAGGAGCGGATAAGCCGGTCGATCGAAGCCGCAAACAAGCTGCGGCAGGGTGTGCGGGACGCGGGCCGTTTCGAGGAACTCTCGGACCGATTCCTGGCCTCTCCCGGAATCGTCGCCGTCGACCCGCTTCGCGTGGTGATCGATACCCGTCGCGGGGGAATCAGCGGTCATGAGGCCCGCAAGATCCTATTCGACGAGCACCGCATCCACGTCGAGATGGCCACCGACAGCGCTATCGTCGCCGTGATCGGTGCGGGATCGGCGCCCGACATGGACAGGATGCTCCAGGCGCTCCATGCGCTGCCCGATGCTGGCGCGGCCGGTATTCCGCCCATCACGCTTCCTATGCCCGGCGAGGCGGTGATGTCACTGCGCGAGGCATACTTCTCGCCCTCTCAGCTGGTGCCCACCTCGGAGTGCATCGGCCGAGTGTCCGCCGAGTCGCTCGCCGCCTACCCACCTGGTATCCCCAACCTGTTGCCTGGCGAGATCATCACCGAGGAGGTCATCGACTTCCTGCTCCGCACGGCGCGTTCGCCGTTCGGACATGTCCGAGGCGCGGCCAAGCCCGACCTGAGCCGCATGCGAGTGCTTATGAAGTGATCGAGCGGATGCATTGGTCGCGAGTTCTGTCCCCAGGGGTGACGAATGAGCTAGTAGGACCGACCAACTCGGTGCGAGAGCTATCGACATTCAAGAGGTCGGGGCAGGCATAGTGCGAACGATGCCAGGACGGTGCGGTTGTGGAATGCCGATACCGGCCAACCCATCGGTGGCCGCTCACGGCCCACACTGACGCGGTGCTCAGTGTGGCGTTTTAGCCCCGACGGCCGCCGCCTGGCCAGCGCCAGTTACGACAAGACGGTGGGGGTCCGGCCCGCCATCGCCACTCCAGAATGCTGTGCGACAAATTCACCGCCAACATGAGCCACAAACAATGGCGGGAGTGGATCTCCGCGGACAGGCGTATCGAACCACTCCGGTCATGATCTGAGCCGGGCCATCGATGCGATGACCGCTGGCCGACTCGTGTCGGCTACCTGGACGGGATGTCCCGTAGCCGCACCGACAAGCACGTCACGCAGCCCTCGAGCTTCTCGAACTCCGAGATGTCCACCCGCACGGGGGTATAGCCGAGATCCGAAAGCAGGTCAGCACTGCGCGGAGCGTTGTCGGCCATCAACACCAAGTCTCCGCCGAGAAGCACCACATGCGAGCCGGACTCCTCAGGCATCGGCATGAAATGCGGGAAGAACCCGGGGTTGTCGAGGGCGGGCGGCCAGCCGATGATCGTGCCGTCCGGCAGGGCCGTGACGGCGGTCTTCAGGTGCAACACCTTCGTCAGCGGCACGGCGATGACACGCACGCCGAGCGGCGAGAACACCGCCCTCAGCTGTCGGATGCCCTCGCCGTTCGTGCGTCCTCCGCGCGCGACGTACATGATGTCGCCGACCTTGAGGACGTCGCCGCCGTCGAGAGTGCCGGGCGCGGTGATGCGATGCACGTCGTAGCCGAACGTAGACACCGTCTGCTCTGCGGCGGTGGTTTCAGGCTGGCGGGTCGGCGTGCCCGGTCGCGAAATGACCGCCGTCGCGCCGAACACGACCATGGTGTCTTCAACAAAGACGCTATCCGGGCAGTTGTCCGCGGGCGGCACCTCGACCGTGCGCCAACCCGATCCGCGCAGCGCCTCACCGTAGGCCTCCCACTGCTCGACCGCACGCGCGACGTCGACCGGCTCGCGCGCAATGTGCGAGACGATTCCTTCGTCGAGCCGCGAGCTCGGGCGGCGGATCAATGCGGTCGCGCTCATCTTTCCTCCTGTGGGTTAGCCTGCTGTCGGATCCTCGATGGCACCGCGTGGAACGACGACGACGGGCACAGAGGAGTAGCCCGCATCTTGGTCGCGCGCCGAGCGGAGGAACACCAGCGAGACCGGCTGAGGCTGCTCGACCCGACCACAAGCGCGTCACCGTCGCTCCAGGCGATGTCGTTGACCGCCTCGTCCCAGGTGCTTCCTTTGCCGATCTGCGCGGACAGCGGCTGGGAGGCCTTGGCCGGCATCGGCGGCCATGTCGCGATCGGCGACGCCGCGGAGCTAACGCAATCGGCCGGTTTGCGTCGCGAAAGCTGGCTTCGAGGTGAACTCACGATTCCTCCCAGCCCCCGGCCGGTCTGCCAGGCCTCACGCTATACCCGCCCGCCGACCCGCCGGACACGAATCAGCCGGTGAGGACAGCGTTCTTGCCCCGCGGTCGGCACCCACTTTGCCTGCTCCATGGACGACGGCGCTCTTCTGTTGATCACTGCCCGTTCTCTTGTCTCGACCTGTCATGATTCGACCGCGTAGTTGTTCGCCAGCCGGCAGAAGTCACCCACGAACAATCTATTGGGACAACGGATTTCGCACACTGTACTGAGCGAGTTTCCAGACGCCAGCGTACGCACCTACCCTCAACTCGCCTCGAGAACAAGGGCAATCTCGGCCGGGAAAAGGGACATGCGCAGTCGAACATAACGCCCTGGGTCAGCTCATGGCTTCCCGGATCCGGCGATCGGCCCGCTCGCCGAGCTCGCCGAGTATGCGCTGCAACTGAGTGACTGACGATCGCAGTCGCTGGGACTACTGAGTCGAATGGACCTAGACGGTCAACCGTCACGGGGAGAACCAGATCGGCGACCTCGGCTGCCTGCGAGAACCAGGGGTCGGGATGACGAGAGTCTTGGCTCCCCTGGCGTGGGCATGCATTGTTAGCTCGAAGACGTCGCGTTGGTAGCGGCGGAAGTCGAAGACAATGCAAACGTCACGCTTTCCGACGTCAGGAAGGAAGCTCGCGTAGTGCGCGGAGGTCACCGGGTGAGTAGTGGTGCGTAACATGTGGTTCACGCGGGAGTCGGCTGTAGAACTCTCCGTTTCCTTTGCGCCCAGACGATGGAGGGTCGTGAGCATGGCGAATGAATTCACTTCTGCGGCAGACAGCGTAGCAGCGGCCGGTCACAATATTCGGCCCCGACTTTCCCTTTCCCTTCGACGACTGGATCACGCACCCGGCCGGACTTGGTTCGATCCCCCAGGAGCGCCTCGGCGAGGAAGTTGCCATCGTGGGAGCCGGCATGTCCGGCATGGTCGCGGCGTACGAACTCATGAAAATGGGCCTGCGGCCCGTCGTGTACGAGGCTTCTCACATGGGTGGCCGGTTGCGTTCGCAGCAATTCGAGGGTGCGCCGACCGGCGTGATCGCAGAGCTGGGCGGAATGCGTTTCCCCGTCTCGTCGACCGCGTTCTATCACTACGTCGATCTACTCGGGCTAGAGACTGAGCCGTTCCCCAACCCGCTTACGCCCGCATCCAACAGCACGGTTATCCATATAGAAGGCACGACGCATTACGCCGAGCAGCCCGACACACTGCCGCCGCTATTCCGGGAGGTAGCCAAGGCTTGGGCCGATGCGCTGGAAAGCGTGGCGTTCACCAAGATTCAGGATGCGATCCGAGCCCGTGATGTCGCGAGCTTGAAGTTCTTGTGGAACAAGCTGGTGCCGACATGGGACGACCGCACGTTCTACGACTTCGTGGCGAGTTCGGAAGCGTTCTCGAAGTTGTCCTTCCATCACCGCGAGGTGTTTGGTCAGGTCGGATTCGGGACCGGGGGTTGGGACTCCGATTTCCCGAACTCGATGCTGGAGATCTTCCGTGTCGTGATGACCAACTGCGACGAAGAACCAGCGCCTCATAGTTGGCGGCGCCGAGCAGGTGCCGCGTGGCCTGTGGGAGCACGCGCCGTCGAACCTTACCCACTGGCCGGCGGGCACCACCCTGGCATCGCTGCACTCTGGCGGCACCAGGCCGGGTGTAGCTCGAATAGCCCACGCCGACAATGGGTTTGAAATCACCGACGTATGGGGAGTGGTCCGGCGCTTTCCAGCGGTGCTCGTCACGTGCCAGGGCTGGCTACTGACCACCCAGATCATGTCCGACGAGAGTCTGTTTTCGTACAAGCTGTGGACCGCGTTGGACAGGACGCGATACATGCAGTCGTCGAAGACTTTCGTGATGGTCGACCGGCCGTTCTGGAAGGACAAGGACCCGAACACCGGCCGCGACATCATGAGTACGACGCTGACCGACCGGCTAACCCGCGGGACATACCTCTTTGACAACGGCGACGACCGACCGGGCGTGATCTGCCTTACCTACTCCTGGATGAGCGACGCCATGAAGATGCTGCCGCATACGGTCGAGCATCGGGTTCGGCTCGCACTTCGGGCGCTCAAGACGATCTACCCCGACGTCGACATCGCGAGCCACATCGTCGGCGACCCTATCACCGTCTCCTGGGAGGCCGACGAGCACTCCCTCGGCGCGTTCAAGGGTGCGCTACCTGGGCACTACCGATACAACCTTCGGATGTACTCGCACTTCATGCAGGACGACTTGCCGGCCCATCAGCGTGGCATTTTCCTCGCGGGTGACGACATTTCGTTTACCCCAGCCTGGGTCGAGGGCGCGGTACAAACCGCGTTGAACGCGGTCTGGGGTATCGAGCGCCATTTCGGTGGTCGCACCCATCCGGACAATCCGGGTCCTGGCGACGTCTTTGCCGACATCGGGCCAATTGAACTGCCCGACTGACATAGCGCGGTGTCGTTCTGATGCGTATCGCCATTTATCAATGTGAGCCGAGACCAGCGCAGGTCGATCGGAATCTCGAGCGGCTGGCGCGCATCGCGAAACACGCATCGGCGGAGGGCGTCGCCCTGCTGGTTTGCCCCGAAATGTACTTGACCGGGTACAACATTGGGGTCGACGCGGTGCGTCGGCTGGCGGAGCCCAGCGATGGCATGTCGGCCCACGCCGTGGCCGAGATGGCCCGGGAGAACAGCGTCGCGATTGTCTACGGATACCCCGAGCGTGGTGCCGGGGACGCCATCTTCAATGCGGCCGAGCTGGTCGATGCAGACGGAACCCTGATCGCTAACTATCGTAAGACCCACCTATTCGGTGACCTCGACCACTCGATGTTCTGCGCGTCGGACGCCGACTCTGCGGTAGTCGAGTTGGGCGGATGGCGGGTTGGGATGCTGATCTGCTATGACGTGGAATTCCCGGAGAATACGCGAAAACTTGCGCTCCGCGGCACCGATCTGATCGTCGCCCCCACGGCGAATATGGTGCCGTTCGATGTCGTCGCCAACACGATCGTGCCGGCTCGGGCATACGAGAACCAGGTGTATGTGGCATACGCCAACTACTGCGGTCACGAGAATGGGCTCGAGTACTGCGGACTGAGCTGCGTGGCAGCACCAGACGGTTTCGACGCCGCGCGAGCCGGGCGTAACGAGGAGCTGATCATCTGCGAGCTCGATCACGGGCTGCTGACCGCATCACGCCAAACCGCCACCTATCTGGCCGACCGTCGCCCCCAGCTCTACGCGGCATTGTCGACTCCAACTCCCCAATACGAAGAGTGAGAGCCGTAACGTCGCGTCTCGGTGCGGTCAACCTGGCGGACACGCCAACCTGTGTGCCCGAACAGGTCATCAACATCGAGGACGCGGTGTATGCATACACAATGGGCAGTGCCTACGCCAACTTCTGCGAAGACAACCGTGGGTCGATTTCTCCCGGGAAGTACGCCGACCTGGTCGTGTTGTCGCAGGACATCTACCGCGTCGATCCCGATCAGATCAAAGACACAAACATCGACCTGACCATGGTTGATGGTGAGATCGCCTACTCACGATGACAACGCCCCGTCTGGCAGGTCGCTCCGCGCCGAGCCAATCCGACGACCAGCCGGTCCGCCGCCCACTCATCGCGTCCCGCTCGATCGACTACGTCCCTCGAAAGAAGGTCCCTCGAAAGAACGGCACGGCAACGTCTGTGTAACTCGAAGCCTACGGCCAGCGGCAGCGAACACCCTCAAGGAAAGGTAGGGAACAGTGGCATCGTTAAAAGAACAGGTGTTGCGACGTAAGCCCGTGCTGGAGATGGAGCTCGAAACCGGCGCAGACACCGGAAAAAGCGAACTCAAGCGCACGGTCGGACTGTGGGGTCTCTCGGCGATCGGTATCGGTGGCACGATCGGCACCGGGATCTTCTTCATCCTGAGCCAGGCGGTGCCGATAGCCGGGCCCGCCGTCATCTGGTCGTTCGTGCTTTCAGCGGTCGTCGCCGGACTCACCGCGGTGTGCTACGCCGAACTGGCGGGCGCGGTTCCGGTGGCCGGCTCGTCGTACTCCTACGCCTATACCACCCTCGGTGAGGCGGTCGCAGTCGGAGTCGGCGCCTGCCTGCTGCTGGAATGGGGGGTGGCCGGCGCCGCCACGGCCGTCGGCTGGTCGCAGTATGTCAACCAATTTCTCACCAACGTGTTCGGCGTCCAGCTGCCGAGCGCGTTTTCCAACGCACCCGAGGAAGGCGGCATCTGCAACGTGCCGGCCATCATCCTCATCGTGATGTGCTCCCTGCTGCTGATCCGCGGTGTCAGCGAGTCGGCGAAGACCAACGCGATCATGGTGGCGATCAAGCTCGTCGTGCTCGTCATGTTCATCATCATCGGCTTCCAGGGCTTCAAGTCGCAGAACATGCACCCCTTCGCCCCCTACGGCGTCTCTGGCGTCGCCACCGCCGCGAGCATCATCTTCTTCACGTTCGTCGGGCTGGACGGCGTGGCCGCCGCCGGTGAGGAAGCGAAGGATCCTCACCGCAATCTGCCGCTGGCGATCCTGATATCCCTGGTGACGGTCACGGTGATGTATGTGTTGGTGGCACTCGTCGCCGTCGGGGCGCAGCCGCCGGACAAGTTCGAGGGCCAGGAGGCCGGTCTGGCGAAGATCCTGGAGGACGTCACCGGACAGGCTTGGCCGGGCACCGTGCTCGCCGCCGGCGCGATCATCTCGATCTTCAGCGTGACCCTGGTCTCGATATACGGCCAGACCCGCATCCTGTTCGCGATGTCGCGCGACGGCATGATCCCCGAGGTGTTCCACAGGGTGAACCCGCGGACCCTGACCCCGATCCCCAACACCATCATCGTCGCGGTGGTGATCTCGCTGCTGGCCGGTTTCATCCCGATCAACTTCCTGGCCGAGATGACCAGCGTCGGCACCCTGGTCGCGTTCGTCACCGTGTCCATCGGTGTCATCATTCTCCGGCGACGCGCGCCGGACCTGACGCGCAGCTTCAAGGTTCGGCCGTATCCGCTGATCCCGATCCTGTCGGTCGCCGGCGCCCTGTGGATCATCAGCAGCCTGCGGCTTGTGACGCTGTACGTGTTCGTGATCTGGATCGCCGTTGCATTTGTCTGGTATCTCATCTATGCGCGCAACCACTCGCACCTCGGTAGGCATGAGCATGTCGGCCTTGCCGCCGAGGAGGAGACTCCCCTATGACCATCCTGGTCGGATACCCCATCAACCGGCGGGCCAAGGCGGTGCTCAGCCTGGCCGGCATGCTGGCGCGTTCCAGCGGCGAGGACCTCCTCGTGTGCACGGTCATCCCGGCACCATGGATGCCCGGCCTGTCCCGGGCGGACGAGGGGTATCGAAGCTACATCGAAGAGTCGGCCGACAGTCGCGGTCGCCCAGGCCCGTGGCGACCTCCCCTCCGACGTGTCCGCAAAGTTCACCACGGTTCATGCCCGGTCGGCTCCCAGCGGCATGCTGGAGGCGGCCCAGCAGCATGAGGCCAGCATGATCGCGGTGGGATCGGCCGCGGCGGGCCAGTTCGGGTACATCGGCTTGAGCAGCGTCGCCGACCGGTTGCTGCACAGTTCCCCGATTCCGGTCGCCCTGGCGCCCCGCGGCTTCCGCGCCAAGGGTGGCAAGGTCGGGCGGGTGACGCTCGCCTACACCGGCGGCGAACAGGGCGGTGCGCTGCTGCGCGCCGCCGAGACCTTGGCGGGTAAGTTCGGCGCGCAGCTGCGGCTGGCGTCGTTCGCCGTCCAGCTCTCCCCACCCGAAACGGCCCGGTTCCGTGCCGAGAGCGGGGCGGTCATCGCCGAATGGACCGCGAACATTCGCTCCGCCGTCCAGGACGCCCTGGAGGCGGAACAGGCGCCGCGCCAGGAGGCGGCCGAACCCGAATTCGTCATCGGGCATGGCCGGGACTGGGCGGAGGCCTTCGACGACGTCGAATGGCGAGCGGGCGACATGCTAATGATCGGATCGAGCGAGTCGGGACCCATCGCGCGGGTGTTCCTGGGGTCCAGGGCCGCCAAGATTGTCCGGCACTCCCCGGTCCCCGTCCTGATCGTCCCCCGCGGTGCCGCGAAGGAGCTGTCCCAGGAGTGACGACAACGCACAGCAGCCGGTCAGAATCGCACACTGGAGCCGTGGCACAGTCCAAGAAACTCGCTGACGCGGATACGCTCGCGCGAATCCACGTCTGGCCGGCTGATCTGGCTGGCTGACCCATGGCCCCCGATTCGGCTTCGGATGTCGACGTTGTGGTGGTCGGCGGCGGGCATAACGGCCTGGTCGCGGCCGCCTACCTGGCCCGCGCCGGCCTGCGGGTCCGGCTGCTGGAGCGGCTGGACCAGGTGGGCGGGGCGGCGGTGTCGGCTCACGCCTTCGAGGGTGTCGACGCACGGCTGTCGCGGTATTCGTATCTGGTCAGCCTGCTGCCGCCCCGCATCGTCGACGATCTCGGTGCGCCGGTGCGGCTGGCCCGGCGCCGCTACTCGTCCTACACGCCGGACCCGGCCACCGGGGGACGGACCGGCCTGCTGATCGGTCCGCACAGCGGCTTCGCCGCGGTCGGGGCGGGCGCGGACGAGCAGCCGTTCGTCGAGTTCTACCGCCGCTGCCGAACGGTGACCGGGCGGCTGTGGCCGACGCTGATCGAACCGCTCCGGACCCGCGAGCAGGCGCGCCGGCTTGTCCTGGACGGCGGTGATCCCGAGGCCGGGCAGGCCTGGCACGCGTTGATGGAGCAGCCGATCGGGCAGGCCATCACCGATGTGTTGGACAACGATCTGGTGCGGGGTGTGGTGGCGACGGACGCTCTGATCGGCACCTTCGCCCGCGCCGATGACGAGTCGTTGCAGCAGAACGTCTGTTTTCTGTATCACCTGGTCGGCGGCGGCACCGGCGATTGGGACGTTCCGGTGGGTGGCATGGGTGCGGTGACGGAAGCGCTGGCTGTCGCGGCGGCGGGCCACGGCGCCGAGATTGTCACGGGCGCAGATGTTTACGCGATCGATCCGGACGGCGAGGTGAGTTATCGCATCGGCGACGACGAGCGTCGCGTCCGCGGCCGGTTCGTCCTGGCCGGTGTGACGCCGGTGGTCCTCGCCGGTCTGCTCGGCGAGGTCGCGCCACCGCTGGCCCAGGGCAGCCAGGTCAAGGTCAACCTGATGTTGCGGCGGCTACCCCAGCTGCGCGACGACCGCGTCACCGCCGAGCAGGCGTTCGGCGGCACCTTCCACATCAACGAAACGTGGACCCAGCTCGACGCGGCGTACTCCCGAGCAGTCGGCGGCGAGATTCCCGAACCGATACCGTGCGAAATCTACTGCCACTCACTGACCGACCCGAGCATCCTGTCCGCCGGGCTCCGCGAATCCGGTGCGCAGACCTTGACCGTGTTCGGGCTGCACACCCCGCACTCGCTGCTGTCCGGCTCGGACCCCGACGAGATGCGCAAGCGGCTCACCGATGCGGTGTTGGCGTCGCTGAATTCTGTTCTCGCCGAGCCGATTCAGGATGTTCTCATGCTCGACGCCAACGGCCGGCCCTGTGTCGAGGCCAAGACCACGCTCGACCTGGAGAGCACGCTGCACATGACCAGCGGCAACATCTTCCACGGCGCGCTGGCCTGGCCGTTCGCCGATGACGACGATCCGCTGGACACCCCCGCCCGGCACTGGGGAGTGGCCACCGGACACGACCGAATTCTGTTGTGCGGCGCCGGGTCCCGCCGCGGCGGAGGGGTGTCTGGCATCGGCGGCCACAATGCCGCGATGGCGGTGCTCGCCGCGGGCTAAGGGAAGCCCAGCCCGCCTCGAGCAGCTCCAGCAGTCGGACCGGGGCAAGCGGCGGGTCGACCGCCGCCAGGTCGTCGGACGAGAGCGCGGATCTGCACGATCGCCGTGGCGTTGGTGCGGTAGCCGTGTCCGAGCAGCGCGGGCGCGGGGACATCGCCGGGCCAGCCCTCGATCATGTCGAGTCCGAATGCGTGGCTGTAGCTGATGACCTTTTGTGGATAGGGCGGGTTCGGGGGTGCCAAGCCGACGCAACTGACTATGTACTCAGTCAGTATTGAGGTACCATGAGCGCCACTCACCCGATCGTCAACCCCCGCCCCCGAAGCATGCGACGCGGAACGGGCAAACCTGCAGGTAGCGTTGCCAATATGCCCAGAGACAAGAAAGATCCCGCCGACCGGCGTGAAGAGATCCTCGTCGCCACTCTCGATCTCATCATCGCCTCGGGTGTCGAGCGGCTGCGGGCGACCGATGTCGCCGAGAGGCTTGGCGTCAGCTCCGGGTTGATCTTCTACCACTTCGACACGATCGAGAACCTGATCGTCCGCGCCTTCGAGTTCGCCGCCGAACGTGACCTGGCCCACCTCGACGCGGTCCTGGCCACCGCGGACGGCACTATCGAGAGCCGGTTGCGGACCGTCCTGCGCGAATACGGGCCGACCGGAAAGGCTTCCGGGTGGCGACTGTGGATCGAGTCCTGGTCGGCGAGCCTGCATGAGCCGGCCCTGCGCAAAGTCGTGGCGGGGCTGGATGCGCGCTGGCGAGAAGTTGTGACCGAGCTCATCGCCGAGGGCGTCGCCGCAGGCGTGTTCACCTCACCGGACCCGCGCGGATCGGCGTGGCGGCTGACCGCCCTGATCGACGGCCTCGCGGTCCAGGACGTCGCGTTGGACAGCACGGTGACCGACGCCCAGATCGCCGACTGGGTGGAGAGCGCGCTGCGGTTGGAGTTGGGCAGCTAGCGGCCATCACGGGTGCGCCTTGACTCCCCGCTCCAGAATGTAGATACTGACTGATGAATTAGTCAGTAGCTAACCTCACAACAAGGAGCTCCACCATGTCGTTGAGCCTGCCCAACGCGATAGGCGAGCTCGCCGTCGACTCTGATGCCCCCTACTTCGAGGTCACCTGGACTGATCCCGTCACCAGGGCCAAGGGTTTCCTGGTGCTCGACCGGCTGGTACGGGGCATCAGCAGCGGCGGGCTGCGGATGCGGGCGGGGTGCTCACTCAGCGAGGTCCGCGGGCTGGCCCGGGGCATGACGCTCAAGGAGGCCATCCACTACGAGGACGGTGCGTACTATGTGCCGCTCGGCGGCGCAAAGGGCGGGATCGACTTCGATCCCTACCACCCCGACGCCGAACAGGTTCTGTTCCGCTACCTCGGCGCCATGAAGCCGTTGATCGAGCAGCGGTGGACCATGGGTGAGGACTTCGGCGTCCGTCAAGAGGCGGTCGACCGTGGCATTGCCCAGATCGGCCTGACCAGCTCGGTTCAGGCGGCCTACCAGGTCATCGACGATCGCGCTGCCACCGACGAGCGGATGACCACCGCCTTCACCACCATCGTCGACGGGGTCAAGCTCGACGAGCTGGTCGGCGGTTACGGCGTCGCCGAAGCAGCACTGGCCGCGATGGACCGCAAGGGGATGGAACCTGGAGCAACCCGGGCGGTGATTCAAGGCTTCGGCTCCATGGGCGGCGCAACCGCGCGGTTCCTGGCCCGAGCCGGGGTTCGGGTCGTGGGAATCGCCGACGTCCATGGCATTGTGACGAACCCGGACGGGCTTGACGTCGAGCGACTGCTGCTCACCCGCGACGCCACCGGCGGCCTGGACCGCAGTCAACTTCGTGCCGGCGACGCCCAGCTGCCCGGCGACCAGTGGCTGGCCGTGCCGGCCGAGGTCCTCGTGCCTGCCGCCGCCTCGTATGTGATCGACGAATCCAATCACCATGCGGTGCACGCGCGACTGGTCGTCGAGGCTGCCAACATGCCCGTCACCCCTGAGGCCGAGGAGGCGTTGGCCGCCCGCGGGGTCACCGTGTCGCCGGACTTTGTGGCTAACTCCGCGACCAACGCCTGGTGGTGGTGGGTCTTCTTCGGCGACATCGACGGCAGCGCCGAGCAATCCTTCGGAAAGATCAGCGATCGCATCCGCGCCCTGAGCGCCCAGATGTTCGACTACGCCGAACACAACGGTGTGACCCCGCGGTCCGCCGCTTTCGCTGTCGCTGCACAGCGGCTCGACCTCATCGAGAAGCGGTTCCCGGCGCTGTGACGTTCGGGACGACGGTTGCGGGGATCGGTTCGTTCTCGATCACCCATTGGCAGCCGCCCGTGGGCCCAACAGCGCTCGACAAATCAGTGGCTGTTCAGCCGCACATGCCCGATTGACCGCCGTCACCGATCGAATCCGCACAGGAGCTTGCTCACATGAACCGAACCCATCCGCCGGCCGACACCGATCTGCGGGTCTTCCGTGACCCCGCGTCGGTTGCGGTGGTCGGCGCCACCGGCGGCCAAGCGAAGTGGGGCTATTGGCTGGCCAAGGGTGCGCTGGCCGGCCGGCACCGGCGGGAGGTCTACCTGGTCAACCGCTCGGGGGCCGAGATTCTTGGAGAGGCCAGCCATCGCTGCCTCGGCGAGCTGCCCGCCACGCCAGAGCTGGTCGCCCTGTGCGTGCCGCCGGCCCACATCGGGGCGGTCGTCGACGAGGCACTGGCCCTCGGGGTGCGCGGATTCCTCGGCATCACCGCCGGGGTGCCCGACGAGGCCGCGATCGCCCGTCGCATCACCGACGCGGGGGCTCGGCTGGTCGGGATGAACAGCCTGGGCATCTATGACGGCTCCACCGAACTGAGGTTGGCGTGGGGCGACTTCACCCCCGGTCCGATCGCGGTGATCTCGCAGAGCGGGCAACTCGGCTCCGAGATCGCGAACCTGGCCGCACGCGCCGGGCTGGGCATTTCCCGATTCGTGTCCATAGGCAATCAATCCGATGTCCGCGCCGGCGAACTGCTCGGCGACCTGATCGCCGACGGGACGACCCGAGTGGTGGCGCTCTACCTCGAAAGCTTCTCCGCGGGAGAACATCTCATCGACACACTCACCCGGTTGCGAGGCGCCGGCAAGCACACTGTCCTCCTGACCGTTGGCGGTAGCGAGGCCAGCACCCGGCTCGCCCGCTCACACACCGGATCCCTCACCTCCAACCTGGACGTGGTCGACGCGGCCGCCAGGGCAGCCGGTGTGGTCCGGGTCAACACCCCGAGTGAATTGGTCGACGTGGCACGGCTGTTGCTCGCCTCCGCGCTGCCGATGGGCGACCGGGTGGCCATCGTCGGAGACAGCGGCGGCCAGACCGGCATTGCTGCCGACGTCGCCGCGGCGGCGACCCTGCGCGTGCCGGCATTCTCCGATGAGCTGCAGCACAAACTCGCGCAGCTCCTGCCGGACGGCGCCGCTTGCAGCAACCCGGTGGACCTCGCGGGTGCGGGCGAGAAGGACCTGGCCTCCTACGCCGATGTGATCTCGGTGCTGATGAGATCCGACGAGGTGGACTCCGTCGTGCTCACCGGGTACTTCGGCAGCTATGGTGTGCAAACCCCCTCCCTGGTCGACCGCGAACTGCAGATCGTGGACGACATGGGCGTCTCGGTCATGGCGGCCGGCAAGCCGCTGCTGGTGCACGCGATGGCCGACGCAAACCCGGCCACTGAAGCGATGTGGAAGCACGCGATCCCCGCCTACCCAAACATCGAGACCGCCATGCGCGCATTGGTGGACGCCCACCGGCTCGCCCGTGCTGGCCGCCCCCTGGCCAAACCTGCGCCCCGCGCCGATCCCGTCGGCGCCGGCTATCTCGCCGCCCAGAAAGTGTTGACGCAGGCGGGAATCCAGTTTCCTCGTGGGATTGCCGTGCGTCGGCGCGAAGACCTCGCAACCGCGGGCGAGCAGCTGACAGCGCCGTATGTGCTCAAGGCCAGCTGGCTCGAGCACAAGAGCGAGGTCGGCGGTGTCCGGGTTGGGCTGGCGGACCTGGACTCGCTCACCGAAGCGTTCGACACCATGTACAGCTCCCTGGGTCCGGGCGACTACGTGGTCGAGGAGCTCGACGGCCGCCGCCATACCGTGGAAATGCTCGTCGGCGCGCGTCGTGACCCGGATCTCGGCCCGATCGTCGTAGTTGGTGCCGGCGGCACCGAGGCCGAGGTGTATCGAGATGTCACCGTCGAAATGGCGCCGGTGGACACCGAGACCGCATTGAACATGCTCGGCCGCCTCGCCTGCGCGCCGCTGCTGCGCGGATGGCGCGGCCGGCCTGCCGTGGACGTCGACGCGCTCGCCGACGCCGTCGCTGCGGTCTCCGAGGTTGCGGCCTCCCATCCCCACATCAGTGAAATCGACGTCAATCCAGTGCGGGTGAGCCCCGACGGCGCGCTGGCCGTTGATGCGCTGATCGTCGAGGACCTCTGAAACATGTTCTCCCCTAACATCTTCCAGATGTCCCAACTCCCGTACAAGGATTGTTCATGGCTGCACCAGACATCAGGTCCGAGTTCTGCGACCGTATTGCCGTGGTGACCGGCGGAGGTTCGGGCATCGGCCGCGCGATCGCGGTGCGGGCCTACCTGCTGTCCGACCGGGCCGCCTACGTCACCGGTGATGTCCTGGTCGTCGACGGCGGCCAGTGGCTCGGCAAAGCCATCTACACAGATCCCACCAAGGGGGCATGATGACCACCACCACCCAGTCCGGCGGGCAGGCCCTCGTCGCAGCGCTCGCGGCGCACGGCGTCGACACCGTCTTCGGCATCCCGGGCACGCATAACCTGGCCGTCTATGCCGCCCTCGCGGGGTCCGGCATCACCCACGTCTTGCCGCGCCACGAGCAGGGCGCCGGGTATGCCGCGGACGGCTACGCCCGGGTCAGCGGAAAGCCCGGGGTCTGCATCACCACCACCGGTCCGGCGATCCTCAACGCCGCCGCCGCCGCCGCGCAGGCGTACTCGGACTCGGTCCCGGTGCTCTTCGTGGCGCCCGGACTTCCCCTCGGGCACCCCAGCAACGGCAACGGTTACCTGCACGAGCTGAAGAATCAGCGCGGGGCGATGGACTCCATCGTGGGCCACAGCCAGCGAGTCACCAGTGTCGAGGAGATCCCGCTCGCGGTGGCGCAGTGCTTCGCCGCGATGACCACAGGGCGCGCGCGCCCGGCATACCTCGAGATCCCCCTCGAGCTGCTCGACGCCGTCGCCGTGGTCACACCGGTGGCCCCCGTCCAAAGCGGGGTCGCGACGCCCACTGCCGATGCGGTGCGCCGCGCCGCCGCACTGATCGCCGCAGCCGAGCGACCGCTCGTGATTGCCGGGGGCGGCTCGAGTGCGGCCGCCGCGGAGCTGCGTGATTTCGCTGAAGTGCTTGGCGCGCCGGTCATCACGACCGCGAACGGCAAGGGTGTGCTGTCCGAGCATCACCCGCTCTCGCTCGGCGCGGGATTGCACCATCCCACCGTCGCCGAGCTGGTCTCCGACAGCGACCTGGTCGTGGCTGTCGGCACCGAGCTCGCGCCGTCGGACCTGTGGTACGGCCCACTGCAGCCCGAGGCGCAAGTTGATCCGCATCGACATCGACCCCACCGGCGTGTCGACCAACGCGCAACCGACCGTGGCGCTGGTCGGGGATTCCGCCGAAACCCTGCGCGCGCTCAACTCGCGCCTCGAAGGGCTGCACGGCGACCGAGGTGGGCAGGAACGGGCAGCAGCCTGGCGCTCCCGGCTTAGGGCCGACGCCGAGCGTGAGGGCGCCCGCTACGTCACACTATGCGCCTCGCTCGACAAGGCCCTCGACGATGACGCAATCCTGGCCGGCGACAGCGCAATGGCCTGCTACTACGGCGCACTGTCGAATCTCCCGCTGCACCGACCCCGTTCGTTTCTCTACCCGACCGGGGTCGGCACACTCGGGTACGGGCTGCCCGCCTCGATCGGCGCCAAGGTTGCGGCCCCGGATCGGCAGGTCGTCGCGATGCTCGGCGACGGCGGGGTGATGTTCACCATTGCCGAGCTCGCCGCGGCCGCGCAGGCCAGACTCGCGATCCCGGTCATCATCGTCGACAACGGCGGCTACGGCGAGATCCGCAACGAAATGGCCGACCGCCACGACGCGGTGCATGCGGTGGAGCTCGGCACACCCGACTTCCCCGCCCTGGCCCGCGCCCTGGGCTGCCACGCCGTCGCCCTCGACTCGCCTGCGCAGGTGGGCGATGCGGTCGCCGAGGCTTTCGGGTCCGACCGCCCCACCCTGATCCACGTGCGCGAGATCGATGAGGCTAAGCGATGAATTGGATGCGCAACACCGTCCTCGTCGAGGAGTTCACTGAGCTGACGTCGGTGCAGCTATGAACCGCCAGACGGGGCGCGACGAGCGTCGGCACGCCGCGGAGGTGCCGATCGCAACCTGATCTCCCCAGTCCGATGCCGCACTGAACCCCCTCCCGCGTACATCAACTGACCCGCCAACCAAGAAAGGCTCACGATGCCCACCACTCAGTACGACCCCTGGCCCCTGACCACCGAACAGCGCGAAATCGTCAAGCTGTGCCGCGATTTCGCTGAGAAGGAGATTCGCCCGCGCGGTCGCGAGGTCGACGAAGCCGACGTGGTCACGCCCGTCGACATCTTCCACAAGGCCGCACAGGTGGGTATCACCGATTTCATGATTGCCGAAGAATTCGGCGGCGGCGGCTTCACCGATGTGTACACCCAATGTCTGGTCCAAGAGGAACTCTGCTGGGGCGACCCGGGTATCGGAAACCTGGTGTGCTCCAACGGTTTCTTCTCCGACCCGCTGATGGCGCTGGGCACCGACGAGCAGAAGGAGAAGTGGCTGAGGCCGCTCACCGGCACACAGCCGTTGATGACCGCGCTGGCAACCACCGAACCCGGGTCCGGGTCCGACGCCGCGTCGATCATCACCACCGCCACCCGGGTGGACGGCGGGTACAAGCTCAACGGCCAGAAGGCATGGATCTCCAACGCCGGCGCGGCGGACCAGTACGTGGTGTTCGCGAAGACCGACCGTAACGAGCGTTCCAAGGGCGTCTCGGCCTTCCTCCTGACCAAGGACGCCCCCGGCTTCACCTACGGCGAGCCCATGAAGAAGATGGGCCAGCGTGCGATCGTCTGCCGGGAACTGTTCTTCGACGACGTCTTTGTGCCCGAGGAGGACCGGCTGGGTGAAGAGGGTCAGGGTTTCTACGGGCTGATGGAGACTTTCGATATCTCCCGCATCGTGCTCGGAGCGGCCTCGGTGGGTGCCGCCCGCGCCGCCTACGAATACGCCCTCGACTATGCCCGCGGCCGTAAACAGTTCGGAAAGCCGATCATCGAACATCAGGCGGTCGCGTTCCGGCTCGCGGACATGGCCACGCGGATCGAGACATCGCGGCTGATGGTGCACAACGCCGCCCGCATGATCGATGCGGGGGCCGATGCGACGAGCGCCGCGGCTATGGCGAAACTGACCGCCTCCGAGATGTCGGCCTTCGTGACCTGGGCGGCAGTGCAGACACTCGGCGGTTGGGGCTACTCACGCGAGTATCCCGTCGAGCAATGGATGCGCGACGCGAAACTCGAGGAAATCGAGGAGGGCACCTCCGACATCATGCGCCTCGTCATCTCGCGGAAACTTCCATGACCTCCGCCGGGCGCCGGCGACCGCCCGCGGCCCACGGCGCGGCGCATCGTTGGCACAGGCCGGGCTCATGACCGAGACCGCTCGGTCCGATGATGGAAGCGACCGAGGCGGCGCTGCGTGCCGACCGTCGGCTCACCGAAGCACAGAAACGAGCGCTGACGGCCGTGTACCGCGTGGCCACCTCGGCGTGACTGACGCATTCACTGAAGTACGGTGATTCGCCCCGTGTCGGCGATGCCGAACGGGTGCCGCAGGAGGTGGGCGGCCGGTGCATCAGCCCCCGACTGCCTGCACCAGTCGGTCATAGCTCGCCTGAGCGCAGCGGAGGGTGTGGTGGCTCTGGACCCGTTGCACATCGTGATCGACACCAGGCCAAGTGGGCTGGCTGGACACGAGGCTAGCGAACGGCTCTTCAAAGACCACCGTGTCCACCGCGAGATGTCCACGGCGTCCGTCGTCGTGGCGGTCGTCGGTGCAGGAGCCGTGCCCGACGTGGCGCGCTTCCTCGATGCGCTGCATGCACTACCCGAGATGGGTGGGAACGAACCGAAATCAGATGGGTGGGAATGAATTCGCGCATGTGTCGGAATGCCCAACGTACGTTTTGCGGATGCTGCCAGGTTGACACGTTGACCCGGACGTCGGTTGGCGGGGGATGCCGCCTGGGCCGCGAGATCATTGCCACCGAGGCAGCGGCATCGCTGGCGCGCGCTCAGTCTTCATCGCCCGCCCGAAGCTTAGATCACGTCTGACCACCAGGCGGCATGTACGTGTCGGAGTAGTAACTACCCAGGCGCTCCCAATAGTCGACGTGGTCGGTGACCGCCTGGTCGGGCCTGGGCGCGTGCTCGATCTGGTCCTTCGTACGGTCGACGTACACCTTCCTCTCCGTTGCGTCGATCCGCTCCACGAGACCTACCGGCAACGTCACGTCGTGGCCCAAAAGCCACGACCCGGCGTCTACGTCGAGGTACGCCGGCCGGCCGTCATACTCTGCCTCGACGTGACCGATATCGCCGTCGACTGCGACAACCGTGTAGCCGGTTAGATCAGTCCCCTTCACGAACCCGGCCTCGGCCCGGTACTCCCACGGCTTGAAGGTGGTCATTCTTACCCATCTCCTCCCTATCCTGTGGGCACTAGCCCCATTCCACAATCCTCCACCCGCCGCTGCGCGCCGTCCACGACCGGCCCGGTGGTATTGCACAAGATGTCGTGTTTCAACTGGGACCACCTTGCTGCCACAATCCCGCTGGCGGGCACTTTCTCATGATCGAGCTCAAGCATCACCACGGCGCTCATGCCAGGGGGCGTGAGCGCCGCGATCTGCTACCCGTCCGGTCCGTCGACGAGCTGGTATCGAGACACTTATTTCTGAGGCAGACACTTGAGACACCGCCAACTGGCTGCGGGGCTAGATCTCCGTATCGAATAAGTGTGAACCGGCTTCGGCCAAAACGTCGGCGAACTGACCGATCGCCCAGTCGATCTCCTCGGCGGTGATCACCAGCGGGGGAGCGAAACGCAGTGTCGAGCCCTGGGTGTCCTTAACCAGGACACCGCGCTCGGCCAGCTTCATGCTGATCTGCTTGCCGGTGGCCAGGGCTGGGTCGATGTCCACCCCGGCCCACAGCCCCATGCCGCGCACGGCGACCACGCCGTGACCGATGAGAGCGCGCAGCCGCGCGTGCAGGCGTTCCCCCAGTTCGGTTGAGCGAGCCTGGAATTCGCCGCGCTGCAGCATGGCCACCACCGTGGTGCCGATCGCCGCGGCAAGGGGGTTGCCGCCGAAGGTCGAGCCGTGTTCACCCGGGTGCAGCACGCCGAGGACGTCGCGGTTGGCCACCACCGCCGACACCGGAACCACGCCGCCGCCAAGGGCTTTGCCGAGCAGGTAGATATCGGGCACCACGCCCCAGTGGTCGCAGGCGAAGGTGCGCCCGGTCCGGGCAAGGCCGGACTGGATCTCGTCGGCGATCATGAGCACGTTGCGTTCGGTGCACAGCGCGCGCACCCGCGGCAGGTAGTCGTCGGGCGGCACGATGATGCCTGCCTCACCCTGGATGGGCTCGATCAGCACCGCGACGGTGTCGTCGTCGATGGCCGCGGCCATCGCCTCGGCGTCTCCGAAGGGCACCGCCCGGAAGCCCGGTGTGTAGGGCCCGAAGCCGCGGCGGGCGCTCTCGTCGTCGGAGAAGCTGATGATCGTCGTGGTGCGGCCGTGGAAGTTGTTGCGCGCCACCACGATATTGCCCGCTCCGGCGGGGACGCCCTTGACGTCGGTGCCCCACTTGCGGGCGACCTTGATGCCGCTCTCGACGGCCTCGGCGCCGCTGTTCATCGGCAGCACCATGTCCTTGCCGCACAGTTCTGCCAGCGCCTCGCAGAACGGTCCGAGCCGGTCGGAGTGGAAGGCGCGACTGACAAGGGTCACGCTGTCGAGCTGCGCGTGCGCGGTTGCGACGATCTCCGGGTTGCGGTGCCCGAAGTTGACCGCCGAGTAGGCGGCCAGGCAATCGAGATAGCGGCGGCCCTCCACGTCGGTGATCCAGGCGCCTTCGGCGCTGGCCGCCACCACCGGCAGCGGCGAGTAGTTGTGGGCGACGTAGCGGTCGTCGATAGCGATCGCGGCGTCGGTAGCAGTCACAGAGTCCAGGATCGTCACGGATGTACCTCCAGCGTGCAGCATTTGACGGATCCGCCGCCCTTGAGTAGCTCGGACAGGTCGACACCGATCGGCCGGAAGCCGGCCTCGCGCAATTGCGCGGCGAAGCTCGTCGCGGCAGCGGGTAGCACGACGTTGAGGCCGTCGGATACGGCGTTGAGGCCGAGCACGTACGCGTCGGCGCTCGCGACCTCGATGGCATCGGGGAACAGCTCGAGCAGTCGAGCGCGCGCCTGGACGCTGAAGGCCGGCGGGTAATAGGCGATGGTCGTGTCGTCGAGCACCGCGAGTGCGGTGTCGAGGTGGTAGAACCGCGGATCGACCAACTCGAGGCTGACCACTGGCATGCCCACCAGAGCGGCGATCTCGGCGTGGGCCTGGCGCTCGGTGCGGAAGCCGTAACCGGCCAACACGATTGCGCCGACGACGAGTAGATCACCCTGGCCCTCGTTGACGTGGCGGGTCTCGGCGGGATCAAAGCCGTGGCGCGTCATCCATTCGGCGTAGGCGACGGATTCGCCCGCGCGCTGCGGGTAGGCGAACCGGGCGACGACAGCCTTGCCGTTCACCAGCAGGCCACCGTTGGCGGCGTACACCATGTCGGGCAGGCCGGCGACGGGCTCGACCAGCTCCACGGTGTGGCCGAGTTCCTTATATGTCTGTCGCAGGGTCTCCCACTGATTCATCGCGACGTGGGTGTCGACGGCCGTCGATGTGTCCATCCACGGGTTGATGGCGTACTCGACGGCAAAGAAGGTCGGGGCCGTCATGGCGTAGTGGCGGACAGAGGGGACGCGCTGCTTCATCGCGGCGACATCGGATACCGGAGCCGCGACGGCGGCGACATCAGAAATCGTCATGAATTAGACGGTATTAGGGATTCATTTTGCAATCAATCGCCACTCATTGCGTGTATGAGGGTGATCTGTTGCGCCGGATGTACGATAGCGACGGTTTATTGCGTAGGAGTGATCGTGGACCGTCTGGACGAGACCGACGAACGCATTCTGGCCGAACTCGCCGAGCACGCCCGGGCGACGTTCGCCGAGATCGGGCAGCGGGTCAGCCTGTCGGCTCCGGCCGTCAAGCGGCGAGTCGACCGCATGCTCGACAACGGCGTCATCCGCGGCTTCACCACCGTCGTTGACCGCAATGCGCTCGGCTGGACCACCGAGGCCTACGTGCAGGTGTTCTGTCATGGCACAATCGCCCCCGACGAGTTGCGGGCGGCGTGGGTCGACATCCCGGAAGTGGTCAGCGCCGCAACCGTGACGGGTACGTCGGACGCCATCCTGCATGTGCTGGCCCGCGATATGCGGCATCTCGAGGAGGCATTGGAACGCATCCGTTCCAGTGCCGATATCGAGCGCAGCGAGAGCATCGTTGTGCTGTCGAACATCATCGAGCGGCGGCCGTGAGGTTGCCGCAACCGCAGGGTGGCGTACATATCGGCGCGCCCATCGTGTAAGAACGCCACGTGACTACTAGTGGGGGCATCGTCATCGTTGGCGGCGGGCTGGCTGCCGCGCGAACCGCGGAACAGCTGCGCCGTTCGGAGTTCGCCGGACCGATCACCATCGTCAGCGACGAGGACCACCTGCCGTATGATCGGCCGCCGCTGTCCAAGGAGGTGCTGCGCGCCGAGACCGACGACGTCACCCTCAAGCCTGCCGAGTTCTACGACGAGAACGACATCACCGTGCTGCTCGGCAAGGCCGCGCGTTCGGTGGACACCGACGCGAAGACGTTGACGCTGGCCGATGGCAGCTCGATTGCTTACGACGAGCTGATCATCGCGACAGGCCTAGTGCCCAAGCGGATTCCGTCGTTCCCGGATCTGCCGGGCATACACGTGCTGCGGTCGTTCGACGAAAGCCTGAAGCTTCGGGGCGAGGCGGGGTCGGCGCGGAATGCAGTCGTCGTCGGCGCCGGGTTCATCGGCTGCGAGGTGGCGGCCAGCCTGCGCGGTCGGGGCGTCGACGTCGTCCTGGTGGAGCCGCAGCCGGCACCGCTCGCGTCGGTGCTCGGTGAGCAGATCGGGTCGTTGGTGGCGCGGCTGCACCGCGCCGAAGGCGTCGACGTGCGGTGCGCCGTCGGTGTCGCCGACGTCCGCGGAACCGAGAAGGTCGAGAAGGTGGTGCTGTCCGACGGCGCCGAACTCGACGCGGATCTTGTCGTGGTCGGCATCGGCTCGTATCCCGCGACGGCATGGCTGGAGGGCACCGGCATCGCGGTCGATAACGGCGTGGTGTGCGACACGGTCGGCCGGGCCAGCGCACCGCACGTGTGGGCGATCGGCGACGTCGCGTCCTGGCGCAACACCGTGGGACATCAAGTGCGCGTGGAACATTGGAGCAACGTTGCCGACCAGGCCCGCGCGCTGGTGCCGGCGATGCTGGGCCAGGACGCGCCTGCCACCGTCACGGTGCCGTACTTCTGGAGCGACCAGTACGACGTCAAGATCCAGTGTCTCGGTGACCCGGAGGCCACCGACACGGTGCACATCGTCGAGGACGACGGCCGCAAGTTTCTGGCGTTCTACGAGCGCGACGGCGTGGTCGCCGGTGTGGTCGGCGGCGGCATGCCGGGCAAGGTGATGAAGGTCCGCTCCAAGATCGCCGCGGGCGCCCCGATCGCCGACGTCCTTGCCTAGCGACTTCGGCGTGATTTCCTGCGCTGAGCGCCAGAAATCACGCCGAAATCGCGGCTAGAACTCGCCGAGGTAGAAGCGGGTGCCCTGGTCGTCGGTGCACTGAGCCGACTTCCCGTAGGGCTGCTGTGACGGCTCGTCGATGACGGTCCCGCCGGCCTCGCGCACTCGTGCCACCGCGGCGTCGACGTCCTCGACGGTCCACATCGGGACGGTCACGTTCTGCGCGGCTCCGCCTGCGGCGCCGGCCATCGGATGGGTCTGCTCCACCTGCCAGCCGTCGTTGATGCGGCCGGGTTCGAAGGTCCAGTACAGCACGCGACTGTAGAAGGCCTTGAAGGCCGTCGAGTCGGTGATCTCGTAGGTGATGTATGAAACTTCGCCTGGCCCAGACCCATTGAGCGCCGGCCGGGGTTCACCGGCAACCGGCTGGAACACCGCGAACGCCGTACCCTGCGAGTCGGTGGCGCCAAGCACGGTGCCGAAGTCGAACTGCTCCGGTTCGTCGACGGTGCCCGCCGCCGTCCAGGATCGCCTGGCGCGCGCCCAGCAGATCGGCGACCGCGTAGCAGCAGAACAGTGTGCGCCTATCGGGCACGCTGAAGATCCCGATGTGTTGCGTGGTGTTGGTGACCTGATGGGTCGACGGATCATACGTCCACCCGAGCACATGGCCGTAGAACGCCGCGGCGCGGTCGGCGTCGGGCGTCCACACCGAGACGTAGCCGAGGTCCCCGTGCTGGATCGGCGTGGCGGCTCCGGTCAGCGGTCCGCTGAGCATCCAGCGATGCCCGAACGGGTCGACGATCGTTGCATTGCGGGCGCCGTAGTTCTCGTAGGGTTCCCGCTGCACCTGGGCGCCGCGGTCGCGGGCGCGTTCCAGCGTCGCGTCCGTATCAGCGACGTGCAGCATCAGGCTCACCGAAGTCGCTTGCGGGCTAGGCGCTTTCAGTCCGAGCTCGGGGTACTCGTCGGCGAGGTAGAGCACGCCGCCCCCGATCGCCAACTCGGCGTGGCCGATGCGGCCGTCGTCCATCTCGTACGGTTCACCGACCACCGAAGCGCCGAAGGTGTCGACGTACCAACCGATGGCGTCGCGGGCATTGGCGACGGCCAGGTATGGCAGCGCGGCGGGCCGCGGGGGAGCGGACGCAACGGGTTCTGCGGCTGGCTCGTTGAGTTCGGCGATGGCTGTGGATGCGCCACTCATGACAACTCCTTGCGTTCGATTGGGAAGGGACACTGCAGATTCCAGGCGGGCGCGAAGGCGGGCCGCGAACGCCGGATCGGGCTGGACAGGAAGCTCGTCGCCATGCAGCACAGTCAGTGGATCGTGGCTGTTGTTCATGACTTCCCTCCTTCCGGCTCCGGGTAGTGAGATCTGAAGGCGCGGCGGGCCCGCACCAGCAGCGCCTCGGTGGCGTGCACGGTGCGCCCGATCAACTCCGCGCACTCCGGCACCGAGCAGTCGTCCATGTAGCGCAGCGCCAACACGGTGCGGTGCTGTTCGGGGAGTCTGGCCAGCACGCTCTCGGCGACGATGCGGTCCAGCGCCGCGTCCCAGTCGTCTGCCGGGTCGACCGGTTCGGGCAGCTCGGCCACCGGGACGCTGAACCGGTCGTGCCGACGCCGGTAGTGGTCGGCGAGCTTGTGGCGCGCCACCCCGAGCAGCCACGGCACGGTCATCGGCGGCGGCGTGTCCTTGCGGGCGGCATCCATCGCCGCCAGAAAGGTATCCGACGTCAGGTCCTCGGCCGTTCCGCCGTCGCCACAGCGCCGGACGAAGTAGCCGTACACGACCGGCAGTGCATCGTCGTACAGCGCCAGCAGGGCCCGCGGAGCGTCCTTGGCATCTGATTCGGCGCTCACACCTTTATCGTCGCCGCCAAGTCCCGAACTCCGACGCTCGAATCACAAGAATTTTCGACGCCGACTTCGATCGCCGGCCATGTCTGCGTGACCCCGGAGCCCCCGAGGCGCGGGATGGCGGGTGGTCAGCGTCGCTTCAACACGTCCAGCCCCGGCCCGACCGTGTCGAACGCATCGCCGAGTGCCTGCGCGAGTGACACAGATTCGTCGGCCAGCCAATGCTCGTAGGCGGACAGGGCTACGCCGAGCATTGTCCAGGCCACGGTCTGCGGCACGAGGTCTTCCGCCTTGGCCCCCAGCCGCCTCGCGACGAATGCGGCGACCACGGCTCGCCACCCGGCATACATGGTCATCGAATACGCCTGCAGCGCAGCGGTCTCCAGGATTACGCGCATCCGTTGCCGGTGCCGGGCGGTCTCCTGCTCGTCGAAGCTGTTGAACGCCAACAGCGCGGTGCGCAACGCCTCCCCGATCGGGACATCGGGTTCCAGCTCGTTGAGCAGATCGCGCATGTGGTCCAGGTGCGCGTCGAAGTCGCCCCACGGCAAGGCGTTCTTGGACGGGTAGTAGCGAAAGAGGGTGCGGCGGGCGATGCCCGCAGCCTCGGCGACATCGTCGACGCTGACCTCGTCGAAGCCTTGAGCCGCGAACAGGTCGATGGCCACGTTAGAGATGTGGTCCCAGGTCGTGGAGCGCCGTCGGCCAACCCGGTGCGCGGAAACCGGCCGCATGAACCCCAACCTTCCATTTCGGCACTCGATGCCATATTATTGCGACCTCGGTCACACTGTCGAGACCCAACGCGACGAAAGGTGCTGTTCATGGAGCCTAACCAAGAAGTGGGAAACGAGGTGGGAGCCGCAGCGGCGGCGACATCAGGCAGCGAGCTCGTCACCGAGACCCTGGTCGAAGAGGTGTCGATCGACGGGATGTGCGGGGTCTACTGAACGTGTCGTCGTCTGCCGCGGCGTTCGATCCGGACCGCAGTTGGCGGCTGCACCACCAGGTGGCGGTGCGGCCCGAGCCGTTCGGTGCGCTGTTGTATCACTTCGGCACGCGCAAGCTGTCGTTCCTGAAGAACCGGACGATCGTCGAGGTGGTCAATTCGCTCAGCGACCACCCCGACGCCCGCTCGGCTTGCCGCGCCGCCGGAATCGACGACGCGCGCCAGGCGCCCTATCTGCACGCGCTCGGCGTGCTGGTCCAGTCCAAGATGCTTGTAACAGGAGAAGCATGACGGTGATTGATTCGGCGCCCGCGTCGGTGATTGATTCGGCGCCCGCGCCGGCGACTGAGTCGGCGCTCGCGCCGGTCGTACAACCGGCGCCCCGGTTGGTCGAGCAGTTCGAGCGCGGACTCGACGCGCCGATCTGCCTGACGTGGGAACTCACCTACGCCTGCAACCTGGCGTGCGTGCACTGCCTTTCCTCGTCGGGCAAGCGCGACCCGCGCGAGCTGACGACCCAGCAGTGCAAGGACATCATCGACGAGCTCGAGCGCATGCAGGTGTTCTACGTCAACATCGGCGGCGGCGAACCCACTGTGCGGCCGGACTTCTGGGAACTCGTCGACTACGCCACCGCCCATCACGTCGGGGTGAAGTTCTCCACCAACGGTGTCCGCATCACCCCCGAGGTGGCGGGGCGGCTGGCCGCAAGCGACTACGTCGACGTGCAGATCTCCCTTGACGGCGCGACGGCTGAGGTCAACGACGCCGTGCGCGGCCCCGGCTCGTTCGCGATGGCGATCCGGGCGTTGGAGAACCTGGCGGACGCCGGCTTCTCCGACGCCAAGATCTCCGTCGTGGTGACGCGTCACAACGTCGACCAGCTCGACGAATTCGCCGCTTTGGCAGCACTGTTACGGCGCCACGTTGCGAATCACCCGGTTGCGTCCGTCCGGCCGCGGAGCCGACGTGTGGGACGAACTCCATCCCACCTCTGAGCAGCAGGTGCAGCTCTACGACTGGTTGGTGGTCAAGGGCGACCGGGTACTCACCGGTGACTCCTTCTTCCACCTGTCGGGCCTGGGCGAGCCGGGCGCGCTCGCCGGGCTGAACCTCTGCGGCGCCGGCCGTGTGGTGTGCCTCATCGACCCGGTCGGCGACGTGTACGCCTGCCCGTTCGCCATCCATGATCGCTTCCTCGCCGGAAACATCTTGTCGGACGGTGGTTTTGACAACGTCTGGAAGAACGCGCCGCTGTTTCGGGAGCTGCGGGAACCGCAATCGGCCGGTGCGTGCAGCAGCTGCGGGCACTACGACAGCTGCCGCGGCGGCTGCATGGCCGCCAAGTTTTTCACCGGCCTCCCGCTAGACGGGCCGGACCCCGAATGTGTGGAGGGCTACGGCGCTCCCGCGCTGACGCGGGACCGGGTCAAGCCCAGGCCCAGCGGCGACCACTCACGCGGAACCAAACAGGGGCCGATCCCGCTGACATTATTGACAAGCCCACCCAGATCTGATGTCGCTGCCAAAGCGGCTCCGATCCGGCTCTGTAACGAAAGCCCGGTGTAAGTCATGGCACGCGACATGTGGTTCGAGACGGTGGCGTTCTGCCAGCAGGTGGCCAAGAAGCGGCTGCCGAAATCGGTGTACAGCTCGCTGGTGGCCGCGAGTGAGCGGGGCGTGACGGTCGCCGACAACGTCGACGCCTTCGCCGAGCTCGGCTTCGCGCCCCATGTGATCGGTGCGTTGGAAAAGCGAGATCTGTCGACAACCGTGATGGGACAGGACATTTCGCTCCCGGTCATGATCTCGCCGACCGGTGTGCAGGCGGTCCACCCGGATGGCGAGGTGGCCGTCGCCCGCGCTGCCGCTGCGCGGGGTACCGCGATGGGCCTCTCTTCATTCGCCAGCAAGCCGATCGAAGAAGTCATCGCCGCCAACCCCAAGTTGTTCTTCCAGGTGTACTGGCTCGGCGGCCGCGACGCGATCGCGGCGCGTGTGGAACGGGCGCGGGATGCCGGCGCCGTCGGCCTCATCGTGACCACGGACTGGAGCTTCTCGCACGGCCGGGACTGGGGCAGCCCGAAGATCCCGGAGGAGATGAACCTGCGGACCACCGTGCGCATGCTTCCGGAAGGGCTGACCCGGCCACGCTGGTTCCTGCAGTGGGCCAAGACCAGGCGCCCGCCGAACCTGCGCGTGCCCAACCAGGCGCCGCGCGGCGAGCCCGGACCGCCGTTCTTCGCCGCCTACGGTGAGTGGATGGGTACCCCGCCCCCGACGTGGGAGGACATCGCCTGGCTGCGCGAGCTGTGGGGCGGGCCGTTCATGCTCAAGGGCGTAATGCGCGTCGACGACGCCAAACATGCTGTGGACGTTGGTGTTTCGGCTATTTCCGTCTCCAATCACGGTGGCAACAACCTTGACGGCACGCCCGCGTCGATCAGGGCGCTGCCCGTGATCGCCGACGCCGTTGGCGACCAGATCGAGGTGTTGCTGGACGGCGGCATCCGGCGTGGCAGCGACGTGGTGAAGGCGCTGGCGCTCGGCGCGCGGGCGGTGATGATCGGTCGTGCCTACCTGTGGGGTTTGGCGGCCAACGGCCAAGCCGGCGTCGAGAACGTGCTCGACGTCCTGCGCGGAGGCATCGACTCGGCGTTGATGGGCTTGGGCTGCGCGTCGGTCCACGATCTGGTTGCCGGCGACATCCTCGTCCCGCCGGGCTTCACCCGTTCGCTGGGCGTGCCCCCCGGGGCCAACGCCTGACGGGCAAACCGAGTCAGGGCCCAACGCCCTGGTACAGGCGTGGCGGAGGGGGCTGGCGTGATTTGACTGGGGCTTCCGAGAAAAAAATCTCACGAATCAATTGCTGCGCATGCACCAACAATTGGCGCACGCCAGGTGAATTCGGCCTACCATCGGCGGGTGGCTTCCCTCAGCGAGCTCGCGAACTCAACGTCGAGGCAGCTGCAGAGCACGTCGCCCGCGTTGGTTGTCCCGGTGGGTTCGGTCGAACAGCATGGACCCCACCTGCCACTGGACACAGATACCCGGATCGCCACCGCCGTCGCTCGCACGGTTGCTCACCGGCTGGCCGACCGGAATGAATCCAACTGGACCCTGGCGCCCGCGATCGGGTACGGCGCGAGTGGCGAGCACGAGGGTTTCCCTGGCACTGTCTCGATCGGGACGTCAGCGCTGCGGCTTTTGCTGGTGGAGTTCGGCCGGTCCGCGTCGCAATGGGCTTCGCGCCTCGTCTTCGTCAATGGACACGGCGGGAACGTCGAGGCGCTGGCGGCCGCGGTGGCTTTGCTTCGGTACGAGGGCCGCGACGTAGGCTGGTGGTCGTGTATCGCCGAGAATGCCGACGCACATGCCGGCCACACCGAAACGTCTGTATTGCTACATATTTCGCCCACCGACGTGTGGGCCGATGAGCGCCTCCCCGGCAACCGTGCGCCGCTGGCGCAGTTGATGCCGCAGATGCGTCAGGGCGGTGTCGCCGCGGTCAGCGAACTCGGTGTTCTCGGGGACCCGACGACCGCAACAGCTGAGGAAGGTGAACGGATCCTCACCGAGATGGTCGACGCATGTTTGCGGCGTATCACCCGGTGGGTGCCAAATCGCGACGGGATGCTGACATGACGGGACCGCGGCTGCCCGACGGGTTCGCCATCCAGGTGGATCGCCGAGTGAGGGTGCTCGGCGAGGGCTCCGCCCTGCTCGGCGGTTCACCCACTCGGCTGCTACGGCTCGCGCCCGCCGCGCAGACCATGCTCAACGGTGGCAGGCTCGAGGTGCACGACGCGGTCAGCGCGCAGCTCGCGCGCACATTGCTCGACGCCACAGTCGCCCACCCGCGACCGGCAACCGGTCCCTCGCACCGCGACGTCACGGTCGTTATTCCCGTGCGCGACAACATTTCTGGCCTACTACGCCTGGTGGGTACGCTGCGGGGCATGCGCGTTGTGGTGGTCGACGACGGCTCGGCCACACCAGTGCAGCAGAGCGACTTCGCTGACATGCACTGCGACATTCGGGTGCTGCGGCACGCCCGCAGCAAGGGACCAGCGGCCGCGCGCAACACCGGCCTGGTTGCGTGCAGCACCGACTTCGTGGCCTTCCTCGACTCCGACGTGGTGCCGCGGCGCGGGTGGCTCGAGGCGCTGCTCGGGCATTTCTGTGACCCCGCCGTCGCGCTCGTCGCGCCGCGGATCGTCGGGCTACGGCAAGCCGACAACCTGGTGGCCCGATACGAGGCGGTGCGCTCATCGCTGGACCTGGGTTTGCGTGAGGCCCCGGTGGTGCCGTACGGCACGGTGTCCTACGTTCCCAGCGCGGCCATCATCTGCCGCAGCTCCGTGCTCAAGGAACTGGGCGGGTTCGACGAGACGCTCAAGTCCGGCGAGGACGTCGACCTTTGCTGGCGCTTCATCGAGGCCGGCGCCCGGCTGCGCTACGAACCCATCGCGCTGGTCGCTCACGACCACCGCACACAGATGCGGGATTGGTTCGTGCGCAAGTCTTTCTACGGCGAATCGGCCGCCCCGCTGTCCGTCCGGCATCCGGGCAAGACCGCGCCGCTGGTGATCTCCGGATGGACGCTGGTGGTGTGGATCCTGCTCGCCATGGGGTCGGGGATCGGATACCTGGCGTCGATGGTCGTTGCCGCCATCACCGGTCGTCGCATCGCCAACTCACTGAGCACCGTCGAGACGGAACCCAAGGAAGTGGCGGTGGTCGCCGCGCACGGCCTGTGGTCGGCCGCCCTGCAGCTGGCGTCCGCGATCTGCCGGCACTACTGGCCCATCGCCATGATCGCGGCGCTGTTATCCCGGCGCTGCCGACAGGTGGTGCTGGTGGCGGCCGTGGTCGACGGGGTGGTGGATTGGATCACCCGCAACGGCAATGCCGACGACGACACCAAGCGCGTCGGGCTGCTCACCTACGTGCTGCTGAAGCGCCTCGACGATATCGCGTACGGCGTTGGGGTGTGGACCGGCGTGGTGCGCGAACGGCACGTCGGCGCCCTCAAACCTCAGATCCGGACCTGAAGCGGCCTTGCACAGCGATGTGCTGATCGTCGGTGCGGGCAGCGCTGGATCTGTTCTGGCCGAACGTCTTTCCGCTGATCCGCAGTGCCGTGTGACGGTCGTCGAAGCCGGTCCCGGGCCGTCCGATCCGCGGGTGCGCACCCAGATCAGCGACGGCCTGCGGCTGCCGATCGGCACTGCCAGCTCGGTGGTACGTCGCTACCCGACGACCTTGACCGACGACCCCAAGCGCTGGGCGCAGATCATGCGGGGCGCGGTGGTGGGCGGGTCGGGCGCCGTGAACGGTGGCTACTTCTGTCGCGGCCTCCCGACGGATTTCGACGGCTGGGGACTGCCGGACTGGACGTGGGCCGACGTGCTGCCGCACTTCCGTGCGATCGAAACCGACGTCGACTTCGACACCCCACTGCACGGATCGGACGGACCAATTCTGGTTCGCCGTGTTTCCGAATTCGACGGCTGCACGGCATCGTTCGTGCGTTCCGCGGGCGAGGCTGGTTACCGCTGGATTGACGATCTCAACGGCGCCACGCTCGAGGAGCCGTTGCCGACGGGCGTCGGCGCCGTCCCGCTCAACATCAACGGCGGGACCCGGGTTGGCCCCGGCGGCGCGTACCTGCAGCCCGCGATGGACCGCATCAACCTCACCCTGCTGACCAACACCCGGGCGGGACGCGTGCGTATGACCGATGGCCGCGCCGTCGGCGTGGAGTGCTTCGGAACGGACGGTGCTATCGATCTGACCGCAGATCGAATCGTGTTGTCCGCAGGCGCAATTGGATCTGCTCACCTTCTGATGTTGTCCGGCATCGGACCAAAGAGCGTGCTGCGGCCGGCAGGGGTGTCTGTGGTGGCGGACCTACCGGTCGGTGCGGCGTGTATGGATCATCCGGAATGGGTGTTGCCGGTGGACTGGTCGGCCAGCCACGGCCTGCCGCCACTGGAGGCGGTGCTCACCACCAGCACTCTTGAGATCAGGCCCTACACAGCGGGATTCGGCGCGATGGTCAGCGGACGGCGGGACGATCCCGCCGACCGGCCACACATCGGTGTCGCGCTGATGCAACCCGAGTCCCGTGGCCGCGTGGCGTTGGCGTCCGCCGACCCGGGTGTGCCGCCGATCATCGAACACCGATACGATCGTGAGCCCGCCGACTTCGCGAAGCTGGACGCGGGCGCTGAGCTGGCCCGCGTATTGGCCAGCGCGACAGCACAAGTGGGGTCCGTGTCCTGGTCCACATCGCAGCACCTATCGTGCACCGCGCCCATGGGCGTCGACGGGGATACGAACGCGGTCGTCGACACCCAGTGCCGCGTCCGCGGCGTCGAGAACCTGTGGGTGGTCGACGGGTCGGTCCTTCCCGCGATCACCAGCCGCGGTCCGCACGCCACCATCGTGATGATCGGTCACCGCGCGGCCGAGTTCATCATTCAGTGACGACGCTGTATTTTCTAAACCCGCTACGGCCGTGCTACATCGGTGCTGCGGGCGCGTCAGGCCGACGAACGCCTCAGCCGCCTAGGACGCCGAGCTGCTGGCGATCGCCTTGCTCATCGGCCCACTGATCCTCGGAAGGCTGTCCACGCTGGCCGATTTCGACTACCGCACGTCTGCAGAGGCCGCTGTGGACGGCTTCTTGCCATCCACGCCGAGAGGGGACGCGAAATCACCTGAGCGAGTAGCGAATCGGCAGGTGCTTGAGTCCGCCGACGAAGGTGGTGGCGGCGAGTTCTGGTTCACCAGCCAGTTCGATCGATTCCAACCGCGGAATGAGTTCGGTGTAGAGGCTGTTCATCTCCATCCGCGCCAACGCGGCACCGAGGCAGAAATGCACACCGTATCCGAATGCCACGTGCTTGTTGGGGTCGCGGCCGACATTGAAGCGGAACGGTTCGTCGAACACCTCCTCGTCCCGGTTACCGGAAACGTAAGCCAGGTAGACGGATTCACCCTTGGCAATAGGCACACCCCGAACGGTGGTGTCTTCGGCGGCGGTGCGCATGAACTCCTTCACAGGAGTGGTCCACCGGATCATCTCCTCGACAGCGGTCGGCATCAGATCCATGTTCTGGCGCAAACGCTCTAGTTCACTGGGGTTTTCGATCAGCGCGAGCAGTCCGCCGGAGATCGCGTCCTTGGTGGTGTCGTGGCCGGCGCTGGCCACGATGACGTAGTACGACACGGTATCGACGTCCGACAGCGGTTCGCCGTCGACGCGGCCGTTGGCGATCGCCGAGGCGAGGTCCTCGGTCGGGTGTTCGCGCCGCGCCGCGGTCAGGGTGGAGAAGTAGGTGAAGAAGTCGAGCAGGATCGAGCATGTCGTCCATCGTGTCTCCGCGCTGTTGTACTCGTCGTCGTCGCCGCCGAACATCTCCTGGGTGAGCTTGGTGCATCCGCGGAAAGTCTTCCTCGGGCAGGCCGAGCAGCGAAAGGATCACGTACAGCGGGAAGTTGACGGCGATCTCGGTGACGAAATCGCATTCCGGGCCGATGTCACGCATGCGGTCGACGTAACGCTTGGCCAACTCGTCGACCTGCATCTTCAGATCGCGCATGGCCTTGGGCCGGAACCAATCCGCGCCGATCGCCCGCACCTTGCGGTGATGCGGGTCGTCCATGTGGATCAGGGTGCGAATGCCGATGCCCGGCCTCTAGCTGCAGCCTTGAAGACATCGTCAGCCTCGGCGGTGGCGAGCAGCGGTCGTGGCTCGGACAGGAACAGGTTGTTGTCCCGTTCGATGGCCATGATGTCGGCGTGCTTGGTGATCGCCCAGAACGGTCGGTAAGGCGGATTGTCGACCCAGGCGACGGGGTTGTTCGCCCGCAGATGGGTCAGCGCCGCGTGCAGTCGCGCCTCGTCGGCATAGGCCGCCGGATCGGCCAGGACCTTGGCGGCGTCGTCCATCGTCGGCGTGCTCATCTGGGCTCCTCACTGCTTCAGCGCGAACTTGACGGGTGTCAAGTTTGGAGTGTATGTGACGCAGGCCGCCTGAGGGAAGGGCCGCGTTGATCTGCTCCGGTTAGGCTCTAACGCCGTGCTGTTCGCGTCGCTTCGCCGCCTGTTGGCGCTCACCTTCTGCGTGTTGCTGGCCAGCGGGTGCGGCCGAGGCGGCGGACACTCAGCGGACTCCGGGTCGACGAATGCCGGGGTGGTGCGAACCACGGCGGGCCTCGTGCGGGGCGTCACCGCCACCGACCACCGTCTCTTCGCCGGAATTCCTTATGCCGCGCCGCCCGTCGGGCCGTTGCGATGGCAACCGCCAGCGCCCGTGCAGCCCTGGCCCGGGCTGCGCGATGCCACCCGCCCTGGCTCTCGTTGCGTCCAGGACATCGAGACGGATGTCGAACGCGGCCATCCCATCAGCGAGGATTGCCTGACCCTCAACGTGTGGACGCCGCCGTCATCAAAGGAAGCCCGGCCCGTATTGGTGTGGATCCACGGTGGGGGCTTCATCAATGGCAGCAGTGATGTCTATGACGCGCGACGGCTGACCAGTCGGGGCGACATCGTCGTCGTCACCGTCAACTACCGCCTCGGCGCGCTCGGGTTCTTGGCGCATCCAGCGCTGGGTCCGGCGGGCCAGGTCGGCAACTACGGGTTTGCCGACCAGCAGGCGGCGTTGCGCTGGGTGCGCGACAACATCGCCAACTTCGGCGGCGATCCCGGCAAGGTCACGTTGGCCGGCGAATCCGCCGGTGGCATCTCGGTATGTGATCACCTCGTCGCCCCGGGCTCGGCGGGACTGTTCCGGGCCGCGATCATTCACAGTGCTCCTTGCCAGGCGCAGGGCACACGGGAGAATGCGGAGAAGGTCAGCCTGAACTATGCGGCTGAGGCGGGCTGCGGCGATCCGACGACCGCAGCGCAATGCCTACGCGATCTGCCGGTTGGCAAACTGCACAAGGCGCCGTACTACTTCCGTTTCGGCAAGGACCTCCTGTTGACGGGGCCGATCACCGGGACAGACGCTCTGCCCGTCGATCCGATCGGCGGGTTCGCCAACGGCCGCGCCGCCCGGGTACCGGTGCTGATCGGCACCAATCGCGACGAGGCCACGCTGTTCCTCGCTACCTGGATGCTGCAGCTGGGGGAAACCTTCACGGTCGAGAACTACCCGCGACTGCTTGCTGAAAGCTTCGGCGACAACGATGCCGTGGTCGGTGAGCACTATCCACTGGAGCATTTCGATGGCAATGCGGCACTAGCATTTTCGGCGGCGATCACGGACGCGGTATTCGCCTGTGTAACCGACCGGATGTCGGAGGACTTGGCCAAGGATGAACCGGTGTATGCCTACGAGTTCAGCGATCGCAACGCGCCCGCGCCGGAGTCGTTGCGGCAGTTGCCGTTCCCGCTCGGTGCCGGCCATTCGCTCGAGCTGCGATACCTGTTCGATGTCGGCGATGCGCCGCCGCTGAATCCCGGCCAACGCGCGCTGTCCGACCAGATGATCGACTATTGGAGCCACTTCGTCACCACGGGCTCGCCAAGCGCCCCCGGCCAGCCGGAGTGGCCAGAGACTGGCGACAACCCCGGGGCGGGCAAATTCTTATCGCTACAGCCGGACGGCAGCCGCGTCGTCACGGACTATGGACAAGAACACCAGTGCGCGTTCTGGGCGAGCGTGAAACGCTAACTGTCATGCCAACTCCCGATCCGAAGAACTACGCGGACCAGTGGGTGCGGGACACCAGCACGGGCATTCAAGTAGAGGCTTCCAAAGTAAGTAAGGCCCCAGCGACGGCTGGCACCACCCCGGGCCTCGGCCGAACCTGAATAGTGAGATTCGACAATGCGTGGCCCGCCGGATTGCTCGCCGACAAAGTCTCGGGGTGAAACCGGATAACAGCATCCAACGTCTGACCTAATGCTCGGCAGGCCACCCGCTCCGTTGGTGGCGGGCCGCTTTCATGCCGAGGAACTCATGAGGGGCGACCCACGCCACCGCACTCCGGGCACGGCCATGTGGTGTGATCGCCCGGCACGAACGCGGCACGAGGCTGACGAGCACCCTGCCAGCGGCGAGCTGATCGCCCGCGCCGTCACCGCTCCGGCCGGCAGACCGTCGCCGTGACGCCGCATGCCTTGCGTGCCCTGCGCGTGGAAATCCCCTCGGTTCAATCCCGTGAAGCCATATCCTGGGCGGATCGGGCAGTCAGTCCGGACCGCGGGATCGGCGGCGGAGGATGCGGTGACGGCAGCGCCGGCAGTGTGCCGGTCGTGTGGCGCGACGCCCCACGAGGGCGCCCGATTCTGTGACGCGTGCGGGTCACAGCTGGTATCGGTCGATGTTGCGGAGTACAAGCAGGTGACGGTGCTGTTCGCCGATGTGGTGCGCTCGATGGACATCGCGGCCGTGCTGGACATGGAGCGGCTGCGCGAAATCATGACCAAACTGGTGGAACGCTCGGCGGCGGTGGTGCGCCACTACGGCGGGATCGTGGAGTACACCGGCGACGGGGTGATGGCGATCTTCGGCGCCCCAGTGGCGTTGGAGGATCATGCTTTTCGCGCCTGCATTGCGGCCCTAGCGATTCAGGAGGAGACGACCCGCTTGGCGGCCGAGGTGGAACGCCGCGATAGCGTGGCACTGCAAATGCGGGTGGGCCTGAACTCGGGCCAGGTGATCGCCGGTGACACCGGCTCGGGGTCCCTGCGTTACGCCGCGACCGGCGAACCGGTCGGGTTTGCGCAGCGGATGGAATCGGTAGCACCCCCGGGCGCGGTGATGCTCTCGGAGTCGACCGCGCTGCTGGTCGAACACAGCGTGATGCTGGCCGAATCGGAGTGGGTGCGCATCAAGGGGGCTGAGGAACCGGTGCTCGCCCGGCGGCTGGTGGCCATCGAGCCGCGACACGGCTTGGTCGGGCGCATCGAGGCGAGCCTGATCGGTCGGCGTTGGGAGATGGCGGCGCTTGACGCCCTGGTGGACCGCACGATCGGTGGCCGCGGTGGTGTGGTGCATGTGGTGGGACCGCCGGGCATCGGCAAGTCCCGGATGGCCCGGGAGGCCGCGGCGGTCGCGGCCGGTCGCGGGGTCGAGGTGTTTTGGGCCTTCTGCGAATCCCACGCCAGCGACGTCCCGTTTCACGCGGTGAGGCGGCTGCTGCGCGCGGTCAACGGGATCGAAGACCTTGACGGCGAAGCCGGGCGGGCCCGGGTCCGCGAACGCGTGCCGAATGCCGACCCGCAGGATCTGCTGCTGTTCGATGATCTGCTGGGCATCGCCGACCCCGAGGTGCCGCTGCCCGCCATCGACCCGGATGCCCGGCGGCGCCGGTTGACCGCACTGATCAACACCGCCACGCTGGCCCGTGCTGAACCGGCGCTTTTCATCATCGAGGATGTGCACTGGATCGATGCGGTCAGCGAGTCGATGCTGGCCGACTTCCTGGCGGTGATCCCGCAGACCAAGTTGATGGTGCTGATCACCTCCCGCCCCGAATATCAGGGGACGCTGACCGGGGTGCATGGCACGCAGACGATCGCGCTTGCCCCCCTGGGTGATTCGGACGCTGCGGCGCTGCTGGGCGAGCTGCTGGGGTCGCATCCCTCGGTCGGCGAGCTGACGGCGGTCATCGCCGACCGGGCGGCCGGGAACCCGTTTTTCGCCGAGGAGATGGTGCGCGAGTTGGCGCAGCGCGGGGTGCTGGCCGGTGAGCACGGTAAGTATGTCTGCCGCGCGGACGTCGTCGAGGTGAGCGTGCCGGCCACCGTGCAAGCGGCCATCGAGGCGCGCATCGACCGACTGACTGGCCCGGCCAAGCAGACATTGAACGCGGCGTCGGTGATCGGCGCCCGCTTCGGGCCGCAGCTGCTCGCCGCGCTGGGCATCGATCCGATGCTCGACGAGCCGCTCAGCGTCGAACTGATCGATCAGGTGAGGTTCACCCCAAGCCCCGAGTACGCCTTCCGCCACCCGCTGATCCGCGCGGTGGCCTACGAATCACAACTGAAATCCGACCGCGCCAAATGGCACCGGCGCCTGGCCGCCGCGATCCAAGAGCGTGCGCCCGGCTCGGTGGAGCAGAACGCAGCGCTGATCGCCGAACATCTCGAAGCAGCCGGCGAGCTGCGCGCCGCCTACGGTTGGCACATGCGCGCCGGCGCATGGTCAACCAACCGCGATCTCGACGCCGCCCGGCTCAGCTGGGACCGGGCACGCCGCATCGCCGACACGCTGCCCGCCGACGCCCCCGACCAATTGTCGATGCGCATCGCCCCTCGCATGATGCTGTGCGCCACTGACTACCAAGACCGAGCAGTCCAGGACAGCCGGGGCCGCTTCGCGGAACTACGGGAGTTGTGCGACGTGGCGGGGGACAAGGTCTCGCTGGCCATCGCCATGAGCGGGCCGGCCACCGAGCTCGGCTACGCCGGGCGTCCGCGTGAGGGGTCGCGGCTGGCATCCGAACAGATGGCGCTGCTGGAGTCGATCGGCGATCCCGCGCCGATCATGGCGTTGGCGTTCATAGGGTTCACCAACTGGTTCGATGCCGGTGAGTTCGGCGAGCTCTTGCGGTGGTCGCAGACCGTCGTCGACCTGGCCGCCGGCAACCCCACCAAGGGCGCCGGCTTCGGTATCGGATCACCGCTGGCGATCGCGTTGACATTTCGCGGCATTGCTCGGTGGTGGCTGGGCCGTCCGGGATGGCGGCAGGACCTCGACGACGCCGTCGCGATGGCCCGACGCAGCAACCACCCGAGAACCGTCGCCGCTGCCGTTATCTGGAGCTACGGTTGGGCGATTCACTTCGGGGTGCTTCGGGCCGATGATTCCGCAGTGCGCGCGATCGAGGAGGCGATGCAGACCGCCGAAACGGCCAGCGACGAGATCGCACTGGGCGTGGCCGTGTACGGGTTGGCTGTTGCGCTGCTGAGTCGGGACGCCGCGGCCGACCGCCGCCGCGGGCTGGGGCTGTTGGGGCAGTACCGCGATATCTCGCTGCGCAAGCAGGTTGGTCAACAGATGGTCCCGGTCATCGAGTTGTTGGCCGCCCGGGAGCGGGCCAGGCGCGGCGACCACGATGCTGCCATTGCAGTGACGCGCCAAGTCGTGAACGAGCTGCACCAGGCAGGACGGCTCGGGTATGGCGTTTGGGGCACCGGCGTTCTGGTGGAGACGCTGCTGGAGCGCGGCGCCGAGGGCGACCTGGCCGAAGCCCAAGAGGCGATCGACTGGTTGGCGAACCTTCCGGCAGACGGTGCGGCGATGCCTGAGATCACGCTGCTGCGGCTGCGCGCGCTGCTGGCGCGTGCACGCTGTGACGAGGCTGGCTATCGCGACTACCGGGATCGCTACCGGGTAATGGCGGAATCGCTTGGCTTCCAAGGGCACATCGCAATGGCCCAAGCCATGAAGTGAGGCATCTACGCTTCGGCGGTTGGCTTCTGAATACTGGTCAAGCAGCACGGTTTTCGGTTGCGGGGCGACCCACTCAGGTAGCGATGCCTAGCTGCTGATAAATGTCTGGGAGAACGGCTCTCGTCTCGGGCAAAATCGTGTTGACCGCCCAGATATGTAGTTCGCCTTTGCGCAGGATGAAGGTGAAGTCGGCGCCCGGCGTCGCCAAGGCATTGTCTTGGAGGACAAGCCCATCGGGCGCAAGGATCTCCAGGCTTCCGAAGTAGAGCGCAGTCGGCGGAAGCCCAGCCAATGACCCGAAGAGGGGACTGACCAGCGGATCGGTGAGATCGAGGTCCCCGGCCCAAAGTTGGGCATTCTTGCGCACATTCGAGAAGAAGAGACCCGAGAACACTGGGTCGTCGACAAATTGAATGGCCGGATTACTGAATGTGAGATCGAGGGCTGGTGAAATCGGCACCATGTGCGACGGCACCGGGTCACCGCGACGCACCAACTCCTGCACCGCGGCAAGTCCTATGGTGCCGCCTAAAGAGTCGCCGTACACACTGACGTTCTCGGCCCCGCGCTGATCGATCTGCCACGAGATCAGGTCCGCCATGGCGGGAACGACTGTCCCGGCGGTGCCGCCCTGTGGAACAACGGGGTAAATGGGCACGGCAACGGTGGCGCCGGTGTTGCGTGCCATGGCAGCGTAATTCAACCAATGAAAGAGGGTCGGTGGCCAAACGAACGCGCTCCGGGGAACGGCCACGATAGTCTTTTCCGACGTTGACCCGGGGGACTGCAAGGTCCACACCGGCATCCCCTCGAACTCGCTGCGCTGCACGTTCAGTCCGAGCGTGGTAAACCACGGCGGACTTTCACTCGATAGCAGCCGCCCCAGCGGGATAACTAGATCCACACCCAAGAAGTCCCCGACCGCACCAAGGACCCGATAAAACACGGTGAAGACCTGGGACACGATCGATGGTTCACCGGTAAATGTGGCCGGCGCCGCGGTGGCGTTGAGCTGCGTGAGTGAAGTCAGGTCCGACACGCCCGCAAGTGGGGCACCCGTCCCGCCGGTGATTGCCGGGTATATCGATTGGTCATCGAGCGTCGGGGTGTCGGTGACGAGCCCGTTGGTGATTTGACCGGCCAGCGGGTTGACGGTCGCCGACTCGTTGGAGACGGTCGGCTCGAATTCGCGGCGCACAAACGCCAGCAGTGTCCACATCGTTGGCGGCTCGACGGGCGCGACCGGAGCGCCGGCGGCGAACGGGTTCAAGACCGCGTTGACGAGCCTCGCCACCATGCCCGACGCGACACCCACGGGATCCGGCCGCGCAGCCGCGGTCGGCGCGGCTTGCATGGTGACCACCGCGTTGTGTTCGGCATCCGTCCACGACAGTGCTGCGGCGAATGTGCTGAGCGCCCCCTCCGCTTCGGAAACCGGCTTGGCGCTGAGCTGCTGACCGGTGCGGCTGACGGCGGCATGATCGACGCGAAATACGGCACACGCACCATCGCGGCGACCGAGAATAGCCGGGTACCGCCGGGCCGCTCTGCGAGGCGTTTCCACATCCGATATGTGGTGGTCGGGGCTGCCATCCCGGCATACCTTACCCTGGAGTAAGGAAGCCGCGGGTTTTCCGTGGCCAGAGATTTGGATGAGGCCCCACATCTAGGGCATACTGTTCGGGTTGCCTTGAGCCGGGTTCGCGCCTGGCCGGGGCATACGACCAGCGCCCGAACGGGCGCATCCGGTCCCCACCTCGATCGTGACGATTTTCCGCCGCGGCTGAGTGTGCGTAAGGGCGACACGCCCGACCGCGGGGATCGGTGGACCACAGACAGATAAACAGCGGCGGCATACCAGCGCGAAGCTAGATTGCCGGCTCAGCCGGCGAGTGCGCCGGACGGAAGCGGCCCGGACACGGGCCCAGTAGGAGTGAGGTAGGAGAAGCGTGGCGGGACAGAAGATCCGCATCAGGCTCAAGGCCTACGACCACGAGGCGATCGACGCCTCGGCACGCAAGATCGTGGAAACGGTCACCCGTACCGGCGCCAGCGTGGTTGGCCCTGTGCCGCTGCCGACTGAGAAGAACGTGTACTGCGTCATCCGGTCCCCGCATAAGTACAAGGACTCGCGGGAGCACTTCGAGATGCGTACGCACAAGCGACTGATCGACATCCTCGACCCGACGCCGAAGACCGTTGACGCCCTGATGCGCATCGATCTGCCGGCCAGCGTCGACGTCAACATCCAGTAGGAGACCAGACGACATGGCTAGGAAAGGCATTCTGGGCACCAAGCTGGGCATGACGCAGGTGTTCGACGAGAACAACAGGGTCGTGCCAGTGACGGTCGTCAAGGCGGGCCCAAACGTCGTGACGCTGATCCGTACACCGGAGCGTGACGGCTACAGCGCAGTGCAACTCGCCTACGGCGAGATCAGCCCCCGCAAGGTGAACAAGCCCCTGTCCGGGCAGTACGCCGCGGCGGGCGTGAACCCGCGCCGTCACATCGCCGAGTTTCGGCTCGAGGACGAGGCGGCCGCCGGCGAGTACGAGGTCGGCCAGGAGTTGACCGCCGAGATCTTCGCCGACGGCACCTACGTCGACGTGACCGGCACCTCCAAGGGCAAGGGCTTCGCCGGCACCATGAAGCGCCACGGTTTTTCCGGCCAGGGCGCCAGCCACGGTGCGCAGGCGGTGCACCGTCGTCCCGGATCCATCGGTGGCTGCGCCACCCCGGGCCGGGTGTTCAAGGGCACCCGCATGTCGGGGCGGATGGGCAACGACCGCGTCACGACCCAGAACCTGGTCGTGCACAAGGTCGATGCCGAGAACGGTGTGCTGCTGATCAAGGGCGCCATCCCCGGACGCAACGGTGGACTGGTGATGGTCCGCAGCGCAATCAAGCGAGGCGAAAAGTAAATGACTGCGGACGCGAGGAGCAAAATGACTCCTGCCAACACTCTCAAGATCGACGTCCACACGCCGGGCGGTAAGAAGGACGGCTCTGTCGAGCTGCCCGCCGAGCTGTTCGACGTCGAGTCCAACATCGCCTTGATGCACCAGGTGGTGACGGCCCAGCAGGCCGCCGCCCGTCAGGGCACGCACTCGACAAAAACCCGCGGCGAGGTTCGCGGCGGCGGCAAGAAGCCGTACCGGCAGAAGGGCACCGGTCGCGCCCGCCAGGGCTCGACGCGTGCGCCGCAGTTCACCGGCGGTGGCGTGGTGCACGGCCCGAAGCCGCGCGACTACAGCCAGCGCACGCCCAAGAAGATGATCGCCGCCGCCCTGCGCGGCGCGCTTTCGGACCGGGCGCGCAACGGCCGCATCCACGCCGTCACCGAGCTGGTGGAGGGTCAGACCCCGTCGACCAAGAGCGCCAAGGCGTTCCTGGCCACGCTGACCGAGCACAAGCAGGTGCTGGTCGTGATCGGCCGGAGCGACGAGACCGGCGCGCTGTCCGTGCGCAACCTGCCTGGCGTACACGTGCTTTCGCCCGACCAGCTGAACACGTACGACGTGCTGAAGGCCGACGACGTGGTGTTCAGCGTCGAGGCGCTGGATGCATACATCAACGCGAACACCAAGACCGGCGATGAGCCGCTTGAGCGAAGAGCAGAAGCCACCGAGGAGGTTTCGGCCTGATGGCGACCGTCACTGACCCCCGCGACATCATCTTGTCCCCGGTCATCTCGGAGAAGTCCTACGGGCTGATCGAGGACAACGTGTACACGTTCGTCGTGCACCCCGACTCGAACAAGACGCAGATCAAGATCGCGATCGAGAAGATCTTCAAAGTCAAGGTCGCGTCGGTGAACACGCTCAACCGGCAGGGCAAGCGCAAGCGCACCCGCGCCGGATTCGGCAAGCGCAAGAACACCAAGCGCGCCATCGTCACGCTGGCCGCGGGCAGCAAGCCCATCGACCTGTTTGGAGCACCGGCGTAGCCGGCGGGAAGCAGAGAGACCTAGAGAATCATGGGAATTCGCAAGTACAAGCCGACGACCCCGGGTCGCCGCGGTGCCAGCGTCTCCGATTTCGCCGAGATCACTCGCGATCATCCGGAGAAGTCGCTGGTTCGTCCCCTGCACGGCAAGGGCGGCCGCAACGCGCACGGCCGGATCACCATCCGGCACCAGGGCGGTGGCCACAAGCGTGCGTACCGCGTGATCGACTTCCGTCGCAACGACAAGGACGGCGTCAACGCCAAGGTCGCGCACATCGAGTACGACCCGAACCGCACGGCCAACATCGCGCTGCTGCACTACCTCGACGGCGAGAAGCGCTACATCATTGCCCCCGAGGGACTCTCGCAGGGCGATGTGGTGGAGTCGGGTGCCAACGCCGACATCAAGCCCGGCAACAACCTGCCGCTGCGCAACATCCCGGCGGGCACCGTGATCCACGCCGTGGAGCTGCGGCCCGGTGGCGGCGCCAAGATGGCCCGCTCGGCCGGCGCCAGTATCCAACTGCTGGGCAAGGAAGGCACCTACGCCTCCCTGCGCATGCCCTCGGGTGAGATCCGCCGCGTCGACGTGCGCTGCCGCGCCACCGTCGGCGAGGTGGGTAACGCCGAGCAGGCCAACATCAACTGGGGCAAGGCCGGCCGCATGCGGTGGAAGGGCAAGCGCCCCACCGTCCGTGGTGTCGTGATGAACCCGGTCGACCACCCGCACGGCGGCGGCGAGGGCAAGACCTCCGGCGGCCGTCACCCGGTCAGCCCGTGGGGCAAGAAAGAGGGGCGCACCCGCAAGCGCAGCAAGCCGAGCGACAAGCTCATCGTCCGACGCCGGCGCACCGGCAAGAAGCACCACCGGTAGGAGTAGCCGATGCCACGCAGCCTGAAGAAGGGTCCGTTCGTCGACGACCATCTGCTCAAGAAGGTCGACGTACAGAACGAGAAGAACACCAAGCAGGTCATCAGGACCTGGTCGCGTCGATCGACCATCATCCCCGACTTCATCGGGCACACCTTCGCGGTCCACGACGGCCGCAAGCATGTCCCGGTGTTCGTCACCGAGGCGATGGTCGGGCACAAGCTCGGCGAGTTCGCGCCGACGCGCACGTTCAAGGGTCACATCAAGGACGACCGCAAGGCGAAGCGGCGATGAGCGCTTGCGTGAAGAGCAAAGGACTCTGATGAGTACTACGACTGAATATCCGTCCGCGGTCGCGAAGGCGCGCTTCGTGCATGTCTCCGCGACCAAGGCGCGCCGAGTCATCGACCTGGTGCGCGGCAAGTCGGTGACCGAGGCTCTGCACATCCTGCGGTGGGCACCGCAGGCCGCGAGCGAGCCGGTCGCCAAGGTCATCGCCAGCGCCGCGGCCAACGCGCAGAACAACGAGGGACTGGATCCGTCCACCCTCGTGGTGGCCACTGTCTACGCCGACGAGGGCCCGACCGCCAAGCGCATCCGGCCGCGCGCCCAGGGGCGTGCGTTCCGAATCCGCAAGCGCACCAGCCACATCACGGTGGTCGTCGAGAGCCGGCCGTCGCGCGAGGACGGGGCCGGCCGGTCGGCCGGCACCGCCCGCGCTCGCCGTGCACAGGGCAGCAAGGCCGCCGCCGCGAAGAAGGCTTCCGGAGCCGCGAAGACGGCGACATCCGGCACAGCCAAGAAGTCCGCTGAATCAAAGACGGCTGAAGCGTCCGACGCGAAGGAGGGCTCGGAGTAGTGGGCCAGAAAATCAATCCCCACGGCTTCCGGCTCGGTATCACCACCGACTGGAAGTCCCGGTGGTACGCCGACAAACAGTACAAGGACTACGTCAAGGAAGACGTGGCGATCCGTCGGCTACTGGCCACCGGTCTGGAGCGCGCCGGCATCGCCGACGTGGAGATCGAAAGGACGCGCGACAGGGTTCGTGTTGATATCCACACCGCGCGGCCGGGCATCGTCATCGGCCGCCGTGGCACCGAGGCCGACCGCATCCGCGCCGACCTGGAGAAGCTGACCGGCAAGCAGGTGCAGCTGAACATCCTCGAGGTGAAGAACCCCGAGTCGCAGGCTCAGTTGGTGGCTCAGGGTGTGGCAGAGCAGCTTTCGAACCGCGTGGCTTTCCGTCGCGCGATGCGCAAGGCCATCCAGTCGGCGATGCGCCAGCCCAACGTGAAGGGCATCCGGGTGCAGTGCTCGGGCCGCCTCGGCGGCGCCGAGATGAGCCGCTCGGAGTTCTACCGTGAGGGCCGGGTGCCGCTGCACACGCTTCGCGCCGACATCGACTACGGCCTGTACGAGGCGAAGACCACCTTCGGCCGCATCGGTGTGAAGGTGTGGATCTACAAGGGCGACATCGTCGGTGGCAAACGAGAGGCGACCGCAGCGGTTCCCGCGGGGGCCGACCGTCCTCGCCGCGAGCGCCCGTCCGGCACCCGTCCGCGCCGTAGCGGTGCGTCGGGCACCACCGCGACGAGCACCGACGCGGGTCGCGCTGCCTCAGGCGCCGAAGAAGCGCCGGCCGTCGTCGAGGCGACGACCGGCACCGAGGCCGCTGCTGGTGAAGCCTCTCCCACTGGGACCACGGAAACTACGGAGAGCTGAATCATGTTGATTCCCCGCAAGGTCAAGCACCGTAAGCAACACCACCCCAGGCAGCGTGGCATCGCCAGCGGTGGGACGTCGGTGAGCTTCGGTGACTACGGCATCCAGGCGCTGGAGCATGCCTACATCACCAACCGGCAGATCGAGGCCGCTCGTATCGCGATCAACCGGCACATCAAGCGTGGCGGAAAGGTGTGGATCAACATCTTCCCGGACCGTCCGCTGACCAAGAAGCCGGCCGAAACCCGCATGGGTTCGGGTAAGGGTTCACCGGAGTGGTGGATCGCCAACGTGAAGCCCGGTCGAGTGCTTTTCGAGCTGAGCTATCCCGATGAGGCGACCGCGAGGGCCGCGCTGACGCGCGCGATCCACAAGTTGCCGATCAAGGCACGCATCGTGACTCGAGAGGATCATTTCTGATGGCAGTGGGAGTGACTCCTGGCGAACTTCGCGAACTGACCGACGATGAGTTGAAGGATCGCTTGCGCGAATCCAAGGAAGAGCTGTTCAATCTGCGCTTCCAGATGGCGACCGGTCAGCTCGCCAACAACCGTCGGCTTCGTACGGTGCGTCAGGAAATTGCGCGTGTGTACACAGTGCTGCGCGAACGTGAGTTGGGTCTGGCTTCCGGACCCGCGGGTGAGGAATCGTAATGGCTTCAACACAAGACCAAGCAAAGACCGCGTCGAAAGACAAGGGCCCCAAGCACACCCCGCGCGCCGAGAAGCCGCGCGGCCGGCGTAAGACGCGCATTGGCTACGTGGTGTCGGACAAGATGCAGAAGACCATCGTGGTCGAGCTCGAGGACCGGGTGAAGCACCCGCTCTACGGCAAGATCATCCGCACCACCACGAAGGTGAAGGCGCACGACGAGAACGGCATCGCCGGTGTCGGCGACCGGGTTTCGCTGATGGAGACCCGTCCGCTGTCGGCCACTAAGCGCTGGCGGCTCGTCGAGATCCTCGAGAAGGCCAAGTAGCCTTTCCGGCGCGAGCTGGGCCCACGCGCAAGCTGCGGAACGGAGAAGCCCCGACCCGCGGGCGGCGTGTTCGGGCTTTTGCGTCTGGCGGTCGGTTGGGTCATGCTTGGATGTGTCGCGAAGGAACACGGCCACCGTCCCGATCCGTGTCGAGCGTGCCGACGGCGAGCGCTGGGGTGACTTGTCCCAGCTGTTCGGCCGGGCCGGGGCGTCGAACGGATGCTGGTGCCAGTATTGGCTGCTCGGCCCCGGCTATTGTCGACGCGACCGCGCGCTGAACCAGGATGCGCTACGGCACGAATGCGTAAGTGCTCCGAAGCTTGCTCCCGGGCTGATCGCTTACCGCGATGAGCGCGCGGTCGGTTGGGCACGGGTATGTCCACGGTCGCGACTGAGCTGGCTCAACCGACGATTCGCGGGTCATCTGCCCGACGGCGACGACACGTGGTCGTTGTCGTGTTTCTACGTTCCCGGGCGGGAACGCGGCGTCGGCGTGATGACCGCGCTTATCTTCGCGGCGACGAAAGTGGCCCGCCGAGAAGGTCTGACGCTGGAGGCGTATCCGGTTGATTCCGCAGTCGAAACGGCGACGCGCAACCGCTTCACCGGCGTGCTGCAACCGTTCCTGCGCGCGGGGTTCACGGAGGTGCAGCGGCTCTCAACGGACCGGGCGTTGGTACGGTTCACGGCCTGAACGGCGAGGTGGTTTCCCTCCCCTACTTCTTGTTATTGCCCTCGCGCCACGCCCGCTCGAACGGCAACCGCCACGCGTTGGGCGCGATCAGTTGATGGATCGCATTGGGGCCCCACGAGCCCTGCGGGTACGACTTGACCGGCGGCGGGTCGGCCAGTAGGTCGGCCGAGCGTTCCCACAGCGACTCGATGCCCTCGGCGGTGGTGAACAGCGTGTGGTCGCCGCGCATCGCATCCAAGATCAGCCGCTCGTAGGCCTCCAGCACATCTCCGGCGGTATCGACCTCGGTCGTCGAAAACTGCATCGACAGCTTGTCGAGCTTCATGCCGGGTCCCGGTCGCTTTCCGTAGAACGACAACGACACCTTGGAGTTATCGGCGAGATCGAACGTCAGGTGGTCCGGGCCCTGTGAGCCGACGCCGGAGCCGGGTGGGAACATCGTGCGCGGCGCTTCCTTGAACGCGATCGAGATGATCCGGATCCCCTCGGCCATCCGCTTGCCCGTACGCAGATAGATCGGTACACCGGCCCAGCGCCAGTTGTCGATGCCCACCTTCAACGCGATGAACGTCTCGGTGTCGGAATCCCTTGCCACTCCGTGGCAGTCACGGTAACCCGTGTACTGCCCGCGTACGACGTTCGCGGGCTCCACCGGCAGCATCGACCGGAACACCTTGTTCTTCTCCTCGCTGATGGCGCGGGGCTCCAAGGCGGTCGGCGGTTCCATCACGACGAACGCCATCACCTGGAACAGGTGGGTGACCACCATATCCTTGTAGGCGCCGGTGCTCTCGTAGAAGTTCGCGCGTTCATCCAGGCCGAGAGTCTCGGGGATGTCGATCTGGATGTGGTCGATGAAGTTGCGGTTCCAGATCGGTTCGAACAGGCCATTCGCGAATCGGAAAGCCAGGATGTTCTGCGCGGCCTCCTTGCCGAGAAAGTGGTCGATGCGAAAGATCTGCTCCTCGCGGAACGTCTCGTGGACGAAATCGTTGAGCGCGACGGCGCTGGCAAGATCGGTGCCGAACGGCTTCTCCATTACGACGCGGGATCGGTTCACGAGCTTCGCGTCCTTCAGCATGGTGATCACCGCACGCGCAGCCTTCGGCGGAACCGAGAGATAGTGCAGCCGACGGACTTCCGGTCCAAGCTTCGCTTCGGCGGTGGCGACGGCGGCGGCCAGCGCCTCGGGGCCCGCGCTCTGCGGCACATAGGTGACTGTTTCGGCGAATCGGGTCCATTGGTCCTTGGTGAGCTTGTGCGTCCCGAAGTCGTCGATCGCCTCCTTGGCCAGCTTGAGGAATTGCTCTGTGGACATGTCCTCCAGCGAGGTGGCGACGATCTCGATGTTGGGTGCCAGCTCGGACTGGTCCAGATAGGCGAGGCCGGGTAACAACTTGCGTCTCGCCAGGTCGCCGGTCGCGCCGAACAGCACGACGACGTGAGGGACGACCGAGAAGTCGTCATGACGGTGGGGGCGTGCGCCCGGTGCCGGATAGGCGATCGTCTGCGGTTTGGTGGTCGTCACTCTCGGCATACTCCCACCGCCGCGACGCGCGCGCACGGGTACCGGGTGGGTCGCCACCGTGAGATCACGGACCAGACAGCCGTTCTTAACGTTGCACGACCGGCTGCACAAGAATCAGCGACCCACCCTGTCCCGCCACCCGTCACCAGAATCGTGTTCTGGGCTGTCTGCATGGCTTCTGCTCCCGCTGAGTCGGTGATGATTCGAATTTATCCACCTGACCACCGCCGCGCTGGCGGGTCTGCTCGGCGATGTTGACGACGTGGCAGGCAACCATCTGGACGGCCTCGATCACGCGCACCGGCTGGACTGTAGGCCGCCTATGCCGAGGTGGTCGGAGATCACGTTTGTGCCGACGGCAAGTGTAAATCGGAATGGCTGTGACACGGGGTGCGCAGGCATCGGTGACCTGCCGCCTCCACTCCAAATGCCCTGTGGCGCAGCGGTAGTCGAGTGTCACTAAGGGATCAATTCCTTCGTACTTAATGCGAGCTTCTCTGGGGCGATTGCAATAGGCGTCCTACACCCCGTTATCCCCGCAGGGCCTCCTTGAACTCATTGAACGCCTTGCCCATCCGGGTTCTCGGGTAGGCCGTTATCCCGGCAAGGTCGTAGTGGCGCTTGGCGTGGACCCACAAGCTGTCGTACGTGATCCGGTGCCTGTTGTCACGGCCCTCGTTGATCGGCGCCAGGTCACGCAGGATCGCGGTGAAGAGCGATCCGGTGAAACTTGCCACGGCCCAGGATGATCGGGACACCGTGCCGATCGAGGAGGTCGTTGACGACAACGCGCACAGCCTCATCACGACAGATCCGACAGCGTGGTTCCCGGCGCTCGAAGTCGGCCTTCTCATGAGCCTGAACAGT
>CAVYPI010000074.1:0-33884 GCA_963770125.1 uncultured Actinomycetota bacterium
GAGCTGCCGGGAATCGAACCCGGGTCCTACGGCATTCCCTCGAGGCTTCTCCGTGCGCAGTTCACTTTGCCTCTACTCGGATCTCTCAGTCACGCGAACAAGCCGAGATGACGATCCCAGTCGCTGTTGGTGTCCCGACGAGTCCCGCGACCGAACCCATCGGTGGATCCCTCTAGCTGATGCCAGGGTCCGGGCCGAGGGCGCTCCCGGTCTGACAGACTCACCGTCGCTTAGGCAGCGAGGGCGAAGTCGCGCTGATTTGAATCGGCGCTTAATTGGTTGCAACGACGCTTACGGTGGTCTCTTGCCTGCACCGGCACGCTTCCCTTGATTCGATGCGCGAAGTCGAAACCGTTCAGCCCCTCGCATCCCCGCCGACTTTCGGCAGGACATTCAATGGTACGCCAGGCCCAACGCGACAACGAACTATTTTCATCCCGTGTGGGCGTGTTTCACCAGCTCAGATCACGTAGTTGAGATGCTCGACGATTCGCCTGCCGACCGCCTCGTCGCCCCCGTAGGTGACCGCATCGGGGTGCCGGCCAGGCGTCGTGCGCCCGCCGGCGAGACGGGTGAACAGCAGTCCATCGAGCGAGATCGTCGCCGTCGGCTCCCGGCCGCCGAAGTCGTCGACCGCTCGGCCCCTGCCCTCGACGGTGACGTAGATGCTGCGCTGCAGCGGCCCCGTCAGTTCGATGGCGACCCGCGACCCCTCGGGTGCGCCGCCGAGCTTGCCGACGACGAACCCCATGCTGGCCGCCATCTCATCGAGCGCGAGCCCCGCCGCCACGCCTGCTAGGTCGACAGCCGGTCGCGCAATGGCGTCACGAATGTCCTGAAGATGCATCCAGCAGTCGAAATCCCGCACACGCATGAACCGCCCGTAGGTGTCGGGGCCGGACGGCGTCGCCGTGATCTGGTTCCAGTCGGCATCGCCTATGCCAGAAAGCGCCTCGCGCCGTTTCACGGTGGTGGCGCGGAACCGGTCGAGCAGGTCGGTCGCGCTGATGCCGCGCAGCTTGCGCACCCAGCGCTCGTTCATCACGCCGATGTCGTTTCGAACGTGCTTGAGCGTCGACACATCGATGTCGGCATCCGGAGTCGCAACGCCTTGCAGCATCGACTCGGTGCCGATCAGGTGAGCCGTCACATCGTGGACGGTCCAGCCCGGCAGCGGGGTCTGTGCGTGCCATTGCTCGTCGGCCAGGCCGGCGAGCACCGTGTCGATTTCGTCCCACACGGCGAACAGGCCGGCCAGCACGTCGGATTTGTCGAGGGTCGTCACGGGGCGTGAATGACTGCTCACTCGGCCGAACGTAGCGCTCACGGCGCGCGAGCGTGCGTGAATTGCCGGCCAACAGCGGTGAAGTCAGCCGGCGGCGATCATCGCGACGGCAGCCAGCGCCAGCACCATGCCGATCGCCTGCCATCGGGTCACCCGCTCGCGCAGCACGACGATCGCCAGCAGCACCGTCGCCGCCGGGTACAGCGAGATCAGCACGCCGGCCAGCGACAGTAGCGACGCGTGCAGCGCCAGCAGCATCGCGACGTTGGCGCCGGTGTCGAGCAGCGCGGCCACCATGGCCAGCCGCAGCGGCAGGCCGGTGGGCGGCCGCAGGTTGGCGCTCAGCGCCGCGATCACCACCACCAGCACGCTGGCCGAGATACGGGCGAAGACCAGCGGCCACAGCTTGGCCTCCGCCGGGGCCTGGTGAATGAGCACGAAGTTCAGCCCGAACGCCAGACCCGAGCCGACCGTCAGCCATGCGACGGTCGCGGTGAACTTGTGCGGCGTGACGTCCTCATCGGTGGCTTCCCGCGAGACCAGCACCACCGCGATCAATGCCAGCACAACGCCGATCCCCGCGATGAACCCCGGCCGCTCCCCCATCACCAGACCCACACCGACGGGGATCCCGGCGACCAGGATCGCGGTCAGCGGCGAAACCACCGAGATCGGACCGGAGCCCAGCGCGGCGTAGAACCACCACACGCCAAACGCCTGCGAAACGCCGCAGAGCGCGCCCCAGAAGATCGCCGCGCCGGTGATGTGGCCACCGACGATCGCCGCGAGGATGGCCAGCAGCACCATCGCGATCGGATAGGACACCAGTACCACCCGCAGCGCCGCCACTCGTCGCGACGCGATACCACCGACAAAGTCGCTGATTCCGTAGCCGAGCGCGGACAGCAGCGCGAAGACGACGCCGGTCAGGTCATGCCCTTGGCGCGGCGGCCGAGCTCGCGCGTCACTTCACGCTGGGCGTCGCGCCGGGCCATGTCCTGCCGTTTGTCATGCGCCTGCTTGCCGCGGGCCAACGCCAGCTCGACCTTCACCTTGCCGTCGGAGAAGTACAGCGACAGCGGCACCAGCGTCAGGTTGCCATCCCGGATCTTGCCGACCAGGTTGTCAATCTGCTTGCGGTGCAACAACAGTTTGCGGTTGCGCCGCGGCGGATGATTGGTCCAGCTGCCGTGGTGATACTCCGGGATGTGCAGGTTGCGCAGCCAGATCTCGCCGTCGTCGACGGTGGCGAAGGCGTCGGCCAGGGACGCCTGGCCGTCGCGCAGGCTCTTCACCTCGGTGCCCACCAACGCCACCCCGGCCTCGAAAGTCTCGAGGATCGAATAGTTGTGCCGCGCCTTGCGATTGGTCGCGACGACCTTGTTGTTGCTGGACCTCGACGGGTCGGCTTTCTTTGCCATGGCTATCTTCGGACGTAGAGCCGTAGCGTGAGGTACGCGGTGACGCCAGCCATCGCCACGCCGACCAACAACAGGATCGGCGCGATATAAAGGATGTCGGCGTAGTCGATCCTGGCGATCAGATTCGCTTGATAGAACTGGCTGAGCGCGTTCTCCAAGAACAACGCACGGACCAGGACGAGGCCGACAATCGAGATGACCACGCCGATGAACGCGGCCAGCATAGCCTCCACCAAGAACGGCAACTGGGTATACCAGCGGCTGGCCCCGACTAGTCGCATGATGCCGATCTCGGTGCGACGGGTATAAGCCGCCACTTGAACCATGTTGGCTATCAACAGGACTGCACCGATCGCCTGCACCAACGCGACCGCGAACGCGGCGTTGGACAGCCCGTCGAGCACCGCGAACAATCTGTCGATCAAGTCCTTCTGGTTCAGCACGTTGAGCACGCCGGGCTGGCCGGTCATCGCCTGGTCAAAATCCTTGTGTTGCTCGGGATTGTCGAGCTTGACGATGAACGACGCCGGGAACGCGTCCTTGCCGGCCACGTCCTTGTACTGGGGGAACTTCTTGATCGCGTCGTTGTAGGCGTCGTCACGGTTCAAGAACCGCACCGACTTCACGTCGTCGCGGGCCTCGATCTGCGCACGCAGCGCCTTACACGGATCGGCGTCGCATGTGGGGTCGTTGGCGGAGACGTCGTTGGTCAAGAAGACCTGGCTCTCCACGCGATCGAGATAGATCTTGCGGGAGCTGTCGGCGAGCCGGACCACCAGCAAACCGCCACCGAACAGCCCGATGGAGATCGCTGTTGTCAGGATCATCGCGATCGTCATGGTGACGTTGCGACGAAGCCCGGTCAGAACTTCATTGATGAGGAAGCCGAAGCGCACTTAGCGATCCATTCCGTAGACGCCGCGCTGCTCGTCTCGAATCAGCCTGCCCAACTCCAGCTCGACGACGCGCTGTCGCATCGAGTCGACGATGTGATGGTCGTGGGTGGCCATCAGCACCGTGGTCCCGGTGCGGTTGATGCGTTCGAGCAGATCCATGATGTCCTTGCTGGTTTCGGGGTCGAGGTTGCCCGTCGGCTCGTCGGCCAGCAGCACCAGCGGCCGGTTGACGAACGCGCGGGCGATGGCAACGCGCTGCTGCTCACCGCCGGACAGCTCGGCAGGCAGCCGGTTGGCCTTGCCCGACAGCCCGACCATCTCCAGCACGTCGGGCACCACCCGGTTGATCACCTCCGCGCGCTTGCCGATGACCTCCAGCGCGAACGCGACGTTTTCGAACACCGTCTTCTGCTGCAGCAGCCGGAAATCCTGGAACACGCAGCCGATGACCTGACGCAGGCCCGGGATGTGACGCCCGGCCAGCTTGTTGACGTGGAATTTGGAAACGCGAATGTCACCCGCCGACGGATGCTCCTCGGCAAGCAGGAGCCGCATGAAGGTCGACTTGCCCGAGCCCGACGGACCGATCAGGAAGACGAACTCACCCTTGTCGATCTTGACCGAGATGTTGTCGAGCGCCGGCCGCGCCGACGACTTGTACTGCTTGGACACATGGTCGAGGGTGATCATCACGGCACGCCAGTGTAGCGGTGACGGGCACGGAAGCCGCTCAACGCTATGTCGGCGGAGCCGGCGTGGTCAGCGCCGGTCCGGACCCGGGCGCCGACGGCGTCGTCGGCGTGAGGGTGGGCGTCGCCGTGATGGTGTGCGGTCCCAGCGGCCCGGGAACCACCGTTGTCGTCGGCGTGGACACCGTCGGCGACGTCGGGCTGGTCGTCTCCCCCGGCGACGTCGTCGTCTCGGTCGGGCTGGTGGTGGTCGTCGTGGTGGTGGTCTCGGATTCCTTCGGCCGGACGTTCGTCCGCGGCACCCACGTGTAGTTCGGGTCCGGCACGAAGCCGGGCGGGACCACCGCGGTCGGCGGCGCTTCGGTGGACGGCTGGGGCTCGAAGTTGTGATAGACCCAGAACAGCGCCAAGAACACGACGATCAGCACGATCGTCGAAACTCGCATCCGCCCGAGCCTGGCCTTGAACCACGACCTCATACCTTCTCCCCCGGCGGTCCCTGCGTCTCTTCTTCAGCACCGCCCGCGGTGGCCGGGTGAATGATGGCCTCCACCATCGGGCTGTGGCCATCTGTCGGCGACACGATGCCGGCCCGGCGCAGCGCGCGGACCACCAACACACGTAGCTGGCGGCCCACCTCGAACTGTTTGCCCGGCAGCGTGCGCGCGACCATCCGTAGGTTCACCGTGTCCAGCTCGATGCTCTCCACGCCCATCAGCTGCGGCGCGTCAAGCAGCAGCTCCCGAAGCGCCGGATCCTCCATGGCCTTTTCGGCGACCCCGTGCAACACCTCGTTGACCTGGTTGAGGTTCGCGCTCGCGGGAACCGGGATGTCAACGACCGAACGCGCCCAATCCTTACTCAGATTCAACGACTTGACGATCAGCCCGTTGGGGATGGTGATCATTTCGCCCTCGGTCGAGCGCAGCTTGGTGACCCGCAGCGTGACGTCCTCAACGGTGCCGAGGGCGTCGTCCGTCACAGCAGCCATGCTCAACTGGACCAGGTCACCGAAGCCGTACTGCTTCTCCGTGATGATGAAGAACCCGGAGAGCAGGTCCTGCACCACGCGCTGCGCCCCGAAACCTAGCGCGGCGCCGAGCACCGCGGCCGGAGCGACGAGCGACCCAACCGGGATTGCGAGGGTCGTGGTGACCTGCACTATCACGATGACGAACAGCAGGGCGACCGACACCCAGGAGATCACCGACGCCACGGCCTGGCGGTGCTTAGCGCTCTCCGAACGCACCAGCTGATCGCTCTCCCGATACTCGGCGTCGATGCGGCGCACGATCCGGTTGGCCAACCAAGTGATGAAGCGGGCCGCGAGCAGACCGCCGATCAGATACAGCGCGATCGGCACGCCGCGGACGATGATCCATTCGCCGATGGGATCGCTCCAGAAGCCGTGCCAGCGGTCGGCAAAACTCACTGCAAGTACGGTGCTATTCGTCATCTCGTCTGTTGCGCCACCGGATTCCCGCTTCGAGGAACCCGTCGATGTCTCCGTCCAGTACTGCCGCTGGATTGCCGACCTCGTAGTCGGTGCGCAGGTCCTTCACCATCTGGTACGGGTGCAACACGTAGGACCGCATTTGGTTGCCCCACGAGCTGCCGCCATCACCCTTCAACGCGTCCAGCTCAGCACGTTCTTCTAAACGCTTGCGTTCCAACAACTTTGCCTGAAGCACTCGCATGGCAGACACCTTGTTCTGCAACTGCGACTTCTCGTTCTGGCAGGTGACCACGATACCGGTCGGGATGTGCGTGAGTCGAACCGCCGAGTCGGTGGTGTTCACCGACTGACCGCCCGGCCCGCTGGATCGGTACACATCGACGCGCACGTCACTCTCGGGAATGTCGATGTGATCGGTGATCTCGGTCACCGGCAGCACCTCGACTTCCGCGAACGACGTCTGGCGGCGGCCCTGGTTGTCGAACGGGCTGATCCGCACCAGCCGGTGGGTGCCCTGCTCCACCGACAACGTCCCGTACGCGAACGGCGCGTGTACCGCGAACGTCGCGCTCTTGATGCCCGCCTCTTCGGCGTAGGAGGTGTCGAACACCTCGACCGGGTAGTTGTGCTGCTCCGCCCAGCGGATGTACATCCGCATCAGCATCTCGGCCCAGTCCGCGGCGTCCACCCCACCGGCGCCGGACCGGATGTTGACCAGCGCCTCGCGCTCGTCGTACTCCCCGGACAGCAGCGTGCGCACTTCCATCGCCTCGATGTCCTCGCGCAGCTTCTTCAGCTCGGCGTCGGCATCGGCCACATCGTCGGCCCCACCTTCTTCGGTGGCCAGCTCGTACATCACGGGCAGGTCGTCGAGCCGCTGCCGGAGTTCCTCGACCCGGCGCACCTCACCCTGAGTGTGAGACAGCTCACTTGTGACCTTCTGGGCGCGCGTCTGGTCATCCCACAGATGGGGGTCGGACGCCTCGTGCTCGAGCTTTTCGATGCGACCGCGAAGCCCCTCGACATCGAGCACCCTCTCCACCGTGGTCAGGGTGGAGTCGAGGGCGGCGATATCGGCTTGACGGTCGGGATCCACGGGAGTTCACGTTACCGGCGCCGGAGTGCGCGTTTAGCATCGGAGCGGTAACCAGCTCGGCTACGACGCGACAGCCCCCTGCGCGCGCCGGGCAGAAACAGAAGGCTCAATATATGCGCCCTTACCACGTGGCGATCGTCGGCTCCGGCCCCTCGGGTTACTTCGCCGCGGCGTCACTGCTGAAGTTCGCCGACGCGAACGACGACGCCGACGTGCGCGTCGACATGCTGGAGATGCTGCCTACGCCGTGGGGTCTGGTGCGCTCCGGTGTCGCGCCGGACCATCCGAAGATCAAGTCGATCAGCGCCCAGTTCGAGAAGACCGCACTGGATCCGCGGTTCCGGTTCTTCGGCAACATCGTGGTCGGTGACCATGTGAAGGCCGCCGAGCTCGCCGAGCGCTACGACGCCGTCATCTACGCTGTCGGCGCGCAGTCCGACCGGTCGCTGGGGATTCCTGGCGAGGACCTGCCCGGCAGCGTCGCGGCCGTCGACTTCGTCGGCTGGTACAACGCGCACCCGCACTTCGAGGAGATGGCGCCGGATATCTCGAGCGGTCGGGCCGTTGTTGTCGGCAACGGCAACGTCGCGCTTGACGTGGCGCGCATCCTCGTGACCGATCCGGACCTGCTGGGCACGACCGACATCGCCGACCACGCGTTGAAGTCGCTACACGACCGTGGGGTCGAAGAGGTGCTCATCGTCGGCAGGCGCGGACCCCTGCAGGCTCCGTTCACCACGCTGGAGCTACGCGAACTCGGTGACCTGGAGGGCCTCGGCGACGTCGACGTGATCGTCGACCCGGCCGACTTCGCCGACATCTCCGACGAGGACGTCGAGGCCGCGGGCAAGACCGTCCGGAACAACATCAAGGCGCTACGCGGCTACGCCGAACGCGAGCCCCGCGGCGCCAAGCGCCGCATCGTGTTCCGGTTCGGCACGTCGCCGATCGAGATCAAGGGCGACGGTCGCGTCGAATCGATCGTGTTGGGCCGCAACCAGCTGGTCAACGACGACGGCCGCGTCGTCGCCAAGGACACGGGTGCGCGCGAGGAGGTGCCCGCCCAACTGGTCGTGCGTGCGGTCGGCTACCGCGGCGTGCCGACGCCGGGCCTGCCGTTCGACGAACGCAGCGGGACAATCCCGCATACCAACGGCAGGATCGAGGGCAGCCGCAACGAGTATGTCGTCGGCTGGATCAAGCGTGGGCCCACCGGGGTGATCGGCAGCAATAAGAAGGACTCGCAGGACACCGTCGACACGCTGCTCTCGGACATTTCGGGCGCGGACTTGGCGGATGTCGACGCGGACCATTCCGAGAAGCTGGTGGAGTGGCTGCTGGAGCGGCAGCCGAAGCTGATCACCGACGACCACTGGAGGCTGATCGACGAGTACGAACGCTCAGCCGGTCAGCCCCATGGCCGTCCGCGGGTCAAGCTGACCAGCGTCGCGGAGCTGCTCCGGATCGGCCACGGCTGAGCTACGGCATCGCTTGTGGCGGGGCGAATGTCCACCTGTCTGGGTTGTTTGGTGCGTACATCACCGGGAACAGCTGGCCCATGGTCGGCCAATCCTCGACATCGACGGCGAGTTGTTGATACACGACGTGCTCGTTGACCGTGGGACCGTTGATGACACCGGTGACCGTGACGAGCTGTTCACCGGTGGCGTCCGGTTTCGGGCTGACCCCGGTGACCAGCAGGTTGCCGTGGACCCAGTTCGTCCCGGCGCCGCGACGCCGCATGATCCAGGGTGCCGCGAGCGCGAACATAGCCCCGATGAGCACGACGATGATCGCGAACTCCAGCACACCGACATGGTAGGACGGCAGTCATGAGCCTCGAGGCGGACGACCTGAAGCTGGCGCTGGAACTTGCCGACGAGGCCGATTCACTGACGATGTCGCGCTTCGGCGCGGTCGACCTGCTCGTTGAAACCAAACCCGACATGACACCCGCCACCGATGCCGACTTCGACGTCGAGTCGACCATTCGTCGCCGACTGACCGTCCAGCGGCCGGACGACTCGGTACTGGGCGAAGAGTTCGGCGGCACAACGGCTTTCACAGGGCGCCAGTGGGTCGTCGACCCGATCGACGGCACCAAGAACTTCGTCCGCGGGGTCCCGGTGTGGGCGACCCTGATTGCACTGCTCGAAGACGGCGTGCCATTGCTCGGCGTGGTCAGCGCTCCCGCGCTGCAGCGCCGCTGGTGGGCCGTCGCTGGACGGGGTGCGTTCGCGAAGGTCGGCCCGATGCCCGAGCGCCGGCTCGCGGTGTCCAAGGTCGACAACATGCCGTCGGCCAGCCTGGCCTTCTCCAGCCTGTCGGGCTGGGCCTTGAGGGGTATGCGCGAGCGGTTCATCGTGCTGACCGACGAGGTTTGGCGCGTTCGCGGTTATGGCGATTTCTATATCTACTGCCTCGTCGCCGAGGGGGCCGTCGACATCGCGCTGGAACCGGAGGTATCGACGTGGGACCTGGCGGCCGTCGACATCCTGGTGCGCGAGGCCGGCGGCACTTTCACCGACTTCACCGGCCGCATGGGACCGCACGGCGGCAGTGCCGTCGCCACCAACGGGCTACTACACAAAGCCGTTCTGAGCAGGCTTAACGGCGGGTAGCCTGGCCGTCGGAGGGCGTCATGACCTTCGACTCGTTCACGGTCCCCACCAGGCACTGGCATCGCCTCGATGACGGCCGGATCCAGTGCGACGTATGCCCGCGCGCCTGCAAACTGCGTGAGGCCCAGCGCGGCCTGTGCTTCGTCCGTGCCCGCGTCGACGACCAGATCGTGCTCACCAGCTACGGCCGGTCCAGCGGGTTCTGCGTCGACCCTGTCGAGAAGAAGCCGCTCAACCACTTCCTGCCGGGCTCGGCGGTGCTGTCGTTCGGCACTGCCGGCTGTAACCTCGCGTGCAAGTTCTGTCAGAACTGGGACATCTCCAAGTCGCGCGAGACCGACACACTCGCCGATCGCGCCACGCCCGACGACCTCGCCCGGGTGGCCGACGAAATGGGTTGCCGCAGTGTGGCTTTCACGTACAACGATCCGACAATCTTCTGGGAGTACGCGGCGGACGTCGCGGACGCCTGCCACGAGCGTGGCATCAAGGCGATCTCGGTGACGGCCGGTTACATGTGCCCACGCCCGCGTGCCGAGTTCTATCGGCACATCGACGCGGCCAACGTCGACCTCAAGGCGTTCACCGAGGACTTCTATCACCGGGTCTGCGTTGGGCATCTGGCCGACGTGCTCGACACCCTCGTGTACCTGCGGCACGAAACCGACGTGTGGGTGGAGATCACCACGCTGCTCATTCCCGGCCACAACGACAGCGACGCCGAAATCGCCGACGAGTGCGCCTGGATCCGGGAGAACCTCGGCGTGGATGTGCCCTTGCATTTCACCGCGTTTCACCCGGACTACAAGATGATGGACATCCCGCCAACCCCACCGGAGACGCTGACCCGGGCCCGCCGAATCGCGCTGGCCGAAGGATTGCAGTTCGTCTACACCGGCAACGTCCACGACGCCGAGGGCGGCAGCACGTTCTGCCCCGGCTGCGGCGACGCCGTCGTCGTCCGCGACTGGTACACGATGCGGCACTACGCGCTGACCGACGACGGCCGTTGCAGACACTGCGGGAGCCGGCTGCCCGGTGTCTACGACGGACCAGTCGGCTGCTGGGGCGCACGGCGGCTACCCCTGGTATTGCGATAGCGACGAGCCGCCCGTGGACCTACCGCTGAATGCTTGACAAGCGGTGGCGCGTGCGGGCGTGCCAGCCCGCTGCGCCGAGGGCCACGGCCAACCCTGCTAGCTGTATGACGGGCGCGAACATTGGCGCGTGCAGCACAAGCAGCGCCGCGAGTGCCCCGCCGCAGACGAGACCCACCAGCACGACCAGGTGGTGCCGAATGTCGCGGAATCGATGGCCCGTCGCCAGCTGGCCAACCAACAGTGTCAACGACCCCGACAGAAACGTCGTGTTGAGTCCCGCGCCGAACCGTTGCATCGTGCTGCTCTGGATGCCACAGGCTATCGCACCCAGGCCGAGCAAGACGACTTTCGCGACGAAGTCCGGCCGGGCGCCCACGGCCCACCAGCACGCCGCGTACGCGATGAAGATGGGGGCTTCGATCGCCAGGGCGGCGGTAACCGCCGGGGGCCACACGGGATCGTCGGGTTCGGGTGATCTTGCGATGCGGGCGCCGAACGCCGCGCCGACCATGAAGCAGACGAGTGATACCAGTACGCGTCCAGCTCGCTCACCATCGTGGTGACCCAGCGAAATGCCCAGCAGCACAAGGTTGCCGGTCATCGCACTGGTGAATACATGGCCGAGGGTGAGATAACCAATTGTATCAGTGGCACCGCTGGCCGCAGCCAGGGCCATCGCGGCGCCGTTGCGCACATTGATGAGAGTTACGGGCTGCCAGGCGGTTTCGCGGCGACTGACCAACGATGACAAACTGAGCGACTGCATATTGCCGAACACCTCTTCCCGCAGCTGATTGCTTGTTATCCAGGATCGCCGGGCATCAGAGCGAGATCGACATCGCTAACGGGAAGATTCCTTTACCGGTTAGCAACCAGGTCGGCGAGCTTCGCGCGATCGACCGAGCCCTTCGCGGTAAGCGGCAACTGGTCGACGAAAGTGATCTGCTCGGGTATTTCAAATGGCGCGAGATGTTGTCGGCAATAGGAAGTCAGGCCGGCCGCGTCGAGGTCAGAACCCGTGCGGCGCACCACGATTGCGCCGACGCGTTCGCCGTACAACGGGTCGGAGATGCCGAAGACGGCGGCTTCGGTGACGCCGGGATGAGCGAGCAGTATTGCTTCGACATGCTCCGGCGAGATCTTCTCGCCGCCACGGTTGATCTGGTTCTTGATGCGACCCTGCACCACGACGCAACCGTGGCCGTCGACCACACCGAGGTCGCCGGTGCGCACCCAGCCATCCACAAACGTTGTCGCGTTCGCTGCTGCGTCTGCGAGATAGCCGCGCACCACGGCCGGTCCTTGCAGCCAGATCTCACCGCCAGCGCCTTGCGGGCAGGTGATGCCCTTGTCATCGACAATCCGCACCGACAAGCCGGTTGGCGTTCCAACGGTTTGCATTCTGATGCGTTCGTCATCCGACGGCAGCACGGTGCTCGCTTGATGAGTCGTCTCCGTCATGCCGTACGCGGCAAGGACGGGTGCGTCGAACATCGCCTCCATTCGGCGCATGATGGCCGTTGAGAGCGGTGCGCTGCAGCTGCGGATGAATCGCAACCGGCCTCGGTAGCCACGACGATCGACCGGCGCCCGTTCCAGCAGAATTTGGTGGATAGTCGGCACGGCGGTATACCACGTGGCCCCCACCACGGCGAGATCGTCCCAGAAGGTGTGCGCGGAGAATCTACCGCGCGCGGGCAACACCACGGCGCCGCCCGTGGACAGCGTCGCAAGCATGGCGGCGATCAACCCATGACCATGAAACAAAGGCATCGCCGCGACGGTGGCATCGGAGGGACTCAGTTGGTAAGCACTGGCGACGCCTTCGATGGACGCGGCCATGTTCCCATGCGTCCAGGGCACGATCTTGGGCGATCCGGTGGTGCCCGATGTGAACATGATCAACGCGTCGTCGTCGGTCAGCCCCGGTAGTGGGGAGGCAACATCGCGGCCCGGATCGGGTGCTAGCAGGCGCATCTCAGGCTTCGCGCCCGAGGTGGTGATTTGCAAGCACCATTCCGGACAATCGCCCTCGCCACCGACAGGGTCCGGTCGTCGGGCGTCGGTCAAGACAACGCGGGCACCGACGCGGTCCATCCGAGCCCGTCGCTCGGTCCATGGCAGCGCCGGATCAAGCGTCGCGACGACAATGCCCGCACGCGCCGCGCCCAATAGCGCGACCACGAACTCGATGCTGTTGGTCGACTGGAGAGCGACCACGTCACCCGAGTGCAGACCACGGCGAAGCAGTGCCGCGCAGTGGTCGACAACCAGCTCCGCCAGATCGGCGTACGTGATGCGGCGGCGCTGATCACCGACGATCAAGGCCGTAGATCCGGGTGCAGTTTCCGCATGGGCATCGATCACGTGACCCAGTCGCCACAACGTGGCCCGGTCGGTGATCGTAGACAAGGCGTCCATCGGTTACGTGCCGCCGCCGGCGTACGGGAAATAGTCGACTTGTGGAGGCGCGTCGTAGACCTGCGCATTGCCGGGCGACTGGCATTGGCTTTCAGTGCCACCCAAGGTCACGCATGACTGCTGAGCCTGGGCGGGATCACTGGGAGCCGCCGCGGTATTGGCGCCGGCCGCATCCTGACTTGGAGCGGCCGTTGCGATCGGTGCGAAGGCGACCGCCACCGCCGTTGCGGCCGTCGCCAACAGCGGTGCCAAGTAGTTCCGTTTGACTCGCATGTCGGCACTCCGTCTGTGGTTGGCCATGTCTCCATCCAGAATCGGTCTCCGACGCATCGAAGTCATTACTGGCAATACCAATAAGGGTTCCTGCTACCAGGAATGTGCGAGTAGGGGTCAGCCGGAGGGGTACAGACTCTGGCTGGCCGGAGGGTGAACCGGGGGACAGCGGTGACGACACCGGCCCTCCGAGGGGCCAATCTGGAAGTGCGCCACGACAACCCACCGAAGGAGTATGACCATGCGCATCAAACTCGGCTATTTCGCACCGATATTCGGAGCGGCGGCGGTCGCGGCAGCAATCTCCGCTTCACCGATTGCCTCGGCCGCTCCCGGCGCCCAAGCCGCTACTACGCCTCGGCAGTCTTGCACCGGCAGCGGGTCCGGAACGATCTGCCAGTCGCCCGGCAATGCCCAGATCAATGATGCCCCGCCCCCGGTTCAGTTCTATCCGTATGGCGGCGAAGCGTTCTTGCTGTAGCCGTGAAGCACGTAATGGCCCAATCAAACGAAGGAGCATCACCGTGAAGTTCAAACTGACTCACATCGCGCCGGTGTTGGCGGCAGGGGCCGCCGCGGCAGCGATCGTCGCCGCACCAATTGCCTCGGCCGCTACCACTGGCCAGTCCTGTGAGGGCGGCGCCGGGGGAACCGTGTGCCAGTCGCCCGGCAACGTTCAGATCAACGACGCCCCTGGCCCGGTCCAGTTCTATCCCTATGGGGGCGAGGCCCTTCTGCTGGGTGGCGGCTTTGGAGGCGGCGGCGGTCACGGCGGACACCGGTAACGAAGGCTGCGCCCGCGGCAGCACGGCCTCGCCGGATACCGCCGCGGGCATCATTTGCCGGCCATGCCCCCGATGAGCGCTCAAACTACTCACGACGGGCATGGGTGAGGCGGCATCGGATTACGTGTTGGGCCGACTGCAAGTCGCCTTGACCCTTCTCACGTACGTGGCTGTGCGACCCCGCCGCTCCGCACCAGGCATTCTCTGTGAGGTTCACAACAAATTCACGATCTTACTCAGGAGTCAGTTCACATACCTTACTCTGGAGTCAGTTGCGTAATCGCGCACTTCCACATCGAGCGAGGCAGCTGAGATGACCAACACCCTGCCGTCCAAGAACGGATCCCAGCCACGACCGAAGCGGGGCGGTAAGGAAAGCGCCGTCGGCCAGCAAAAGCACAAGCGGACAGCGATCGACATCGGATTGGCGCTGATCACGCCGATCGTCGGTCAGGAGTTCCTGGACCGCTACCACCTGCGCGACCCGCTCAACCGCACCCTGAGGTACGGCATCAAGCAGGTGTTCTCCGCGGCCGGCGCGTCGAGCCGGCAGTTCAAGCGGATTCAGGGCCTCGGTCAGGCGCCCACCCGGCTGAAGCCCAGTGGCGCAGACTATTTCGACCTCACCCCCGACGACGACCAGAAGATGATCCTGGAGACCGTCGAGGAGTTCGCGGAGGAAATCCTGCGCCCCGCCGCCCGCGACGCCGACGACGCCGCGAGCTACCCGCCCGACCTGATCGCCAAGGCGGCCGAGTTGGGCATCACGGCCATCAACATCCCTGAGGATTTGGATGGCATCGCCGCGCACCGCTCGACGGTCACCAACGCGCTCGTAACCGAGGCGCTGGCCTACGGCGACATGGGCCTGGCGCTGCCGATCCTCGCGCCCGGCGGCGTCGCGTCGTCGCTCACCCATTGGGGCAGCGCGGATCAGCAGGCCACCTATCTGCGGGAGTTCGCGGGCGACAACGTGCCCCAGGCGTGCGTGGCCATCGCCGAACCGCACGCACTGTTCGACCCGACCGCGCTGAAGACCACGGCGGTGCGCACGCCGAGCGGATACCGGTTGAACGGGGTGAAGTCGCTGGTGCCCGCTGCCGCGGACGCCGAGTTGTTCATCGTCGGCGCGCAACTGTCCGGCAAGCCCGCGCTGTTCATCGTCGAATCGTCGACCAAGGGCCTGTCCGTCAAGGCCGACCCGAGCATGGGCATCCGCGCCGCCGCGCTGGGCCGCGTCGAACTCGACGACGTGTCGGTACCACTCAGCGCCCGGCTGGGCGAGGACGGGGCGACCGACGCCGACTACTCGGAGGCGATCGCGCTGGCCCGGCTGGGCTGGGCCGCGCTGGCGGTCGGCACTGCACACGCCGTGCTCGACTATGTCGTGCCATACGTCAAGGAACGCCATGCCTTCGGCGAGCCGATCGCGCACCGTCAGGCGGTTGCGTTCATGACCGCCAACATCGCCATCGAGCTCGACGGCCTGCGCCTGATCACGTGGCGCGCCGCGGCGCGTGCCGAGCAGGGTCTGCCGTTCGCCCGCGAGGCGGCACTGGCCAAGCGCCTGGGCACCGACAAGGGCATGCAGATCGGCCTCGACGGCGTCCAGCTGCTCGGCGGCCACGGCTACACCAAGGAACATCCCGTCGAGCGCTGGTACCGCGACCTGCGCGCGATCGGCGTCGCCGAGGGCGTTGTTGTTCTCTAGCGGAGTCATCTAACGGAAAGTCGAGCCATGGCAATCAATCTGGAACTTCCGCGCAAACTGCAAGCGGTCATCGAAAAGGCCCACCAGGGTGCCGCCGAGATGCTCCGCCCAATATCGCGCAAATACGACATCGCTGAGCACGCCTACCCGGTCGAACTCGAGACGCTGGCCGACCTCTTCGAGGGCATCTCGGAGGCGAAGACCATTTCGTTCGCCGGCGCCGAGGCGTTCCGCGACGCCGAAGCGCCGAATGAAAACCACAACGGCGGCAACATGTCGGCGGTGCTCAATGCAACGGAGATCAGCTGGGGCGACATCGCGCTGCTTCTCTCGGTGCCGCGCCAGGGCCTGGGCAACGCCGCGATCTCCGGCGTGGCCACAGACGAACAACTGGAGCGACTGGGCAAGGTGTGGGCCGCGATGGCGATCACCGAACCCGGATTCGGCTCGGACTCGGCGGCCGTGTCCACCACCGCGGTGCTCGACGGCGACGAGTACATCATCAACGGCGAGAAGATCTTCGTCACCGCAGGTTCGCGGGCGAGCCACATCGTGGTGTGGGCGACACTGGACAAGTCGCTTGGCCGCGCCGCGATCAAGTCGTTCATTGTGCCGCGTGAGCATCCCGGTGTGACGGTCGAACGGCTCGAGCACAAGCTCGGCATCAAGGCGTCCGACACCGCGGTAATCCGTTTCGAGAACGCCCGCATCCCGAAGGACAACCTGCTCGGCGACCCGGAAATCCAGGTGGACAAGGGTTTTGCGGGGGTGATGGAGACTTTCGACAACACCCGTCCGATCGTCGCGGCCATGGCCGTCGGCGTCGCCCGCGCCGCGCTGGAGGAACTGCGCAAGATCCTCACCGACGCCGGCGTGCAGATCTCCTACGACAAGCCCGCCCACGCCCAAAGCGCAGCGGCGGCGGAGTTTCTGCGAATGGAGGCCGACTGGGAAGCCGGCTACCTACTGAACGCGCGGGCGGCATGGCAGGCCGACAACAGCATCCCCAACTCCAAAGAGGCGTCGATGGCCAAGGCCAAGGCCGCCAGGGTGGCCAGCGACATCACCCTCAAGGCGGTCGAAATGGCAGGCACCACAGGCTATTCCGAGGAAACCCTGCTGGAGAAGTGGGCACGCGATTCCAAGATCCTGGACATCTTCGAGGGGACCCAACAGATTCAGCAACTGGTGGTGGCCCGCCGCCTGCTGGGCCTGTCGTCCTCCGAGCTGAAGTAACGGCTTAGAAGCCGTCTTTGACCACGACCCGGGTGCGCCCGGTGACGCCGCCGCCGATGATGGTGCGCAGCGTGTCGGGCGCTTCGAGGATCGAGACGTCGTGCGTGATGTCGTCGAGGTGACGCGGCAGCAGGTCGGTCGCGATCGACTGCCACAAGTCTCGGCGCTTGTCGATCCGCAGCATCACCGAATCGATGCCGGCCAGGGTGACACCGCGCAGGATGAACGGCATCACCGTTGTCGGCAGGTCGACCGACCGGGCCAGCCCTGAGATCGCCGCCATTCCACCGTAATTCAGCGTGCTCAACGCGTACGCGAGGGTGTCGCCGCCGACGCTGTCGACAACCGCGGCCCAGGCGGATTTGCCCAGCGGGCGGATCTTCTCCCCCTCGGCGGGCAGCCGGCCGATCACCTGATACGCGCCGAGTCGCATCAGGTAGTCATGCGACTCGGACTTTCCAGTGGACGCGATCACCTCATATCCGAGACCGGCCAGCAGGTCGACGCTGACACTGCCCACTCCCCCGGTTGCGCCGGTAACCAGCACCGGGCCGTCCTGTGGCCGGACGCCATGCACTCGAATTGCGTTGACGCTCATGGCCGCGGTGAACCCGGCGGTGCCGATCGCGGCCGCCTGAGCGGTCGTCAGCGCATCGAGCTTGACCAAGTAGTCGGCCGGATAGCGCGCGGTGTCGGCATATCCGCCGTGGCGGCCGGTTCCGATGTCGTATCCGTGGGCGACGACCCTGTCTCCCACCGCGAAGTCGGGCGCTGCGCTGGCGGTGACTGTGCCCGCCACGTCGACTCCCGGGATGAGCGGATAGGAGCGTGCTACCCCGCCCTTTGGCGTGATGGCCAGGGCGTCCTTGTAGTTGACGCCGGAATACTCCACGGCGATCGTGACGTCACCCTCGGGCAGGAAGCTGTCATCGACAACCTCGTGTGCGAGTGCGATCGAACCTTCAGCGTCCTGGTGTGCGACCAAAGCATTGACTGCGACCATGGCGCTCATTCTTCACCAAACGCAAAAGTCCCCGACCGGCGTGTCGGGGACCGTCGCGTTTTGGGTCGTTAGCCGAGGTGCGAGATCAGATCGGGCTTCATCTGTTGAAGCTGCGCACCCCAATAGGCCCAGTCGTGGGTGCCGTTGGGCGGGAAGTTGAACACGGCGTTCTTGCCGCCCGCGGCGATGTAGTTGTCCCGGAACGTCTCGTTAGTCTGGATCACCATGCCCTCGAGGAACTGGGCGGGAATGTTCGCGCCACCCAGTTCATTGGGGGTGCCGTTGCCGGCGTACACCCACAGGCGCGTGTTGTTCGCAACCAGTGCGGGAATCTGGATCATCGGGTCGTTGCGCTTCCACGCCGGATCGGTCTCGGCAGGGCCCCACATCGGATCCGTGCTGTAGCCACCGGCATCGCCCATCGCCAAGTTGATCAAGCCCGGCCATTGACCCTCGGAAGGATTGAGGAACGCCGACAACGCGCCTGCGTAGATGAACTTATCGGGGTGGTAGATGGCGAATATCATCGAGGAGTTACCCGACATCGACAGGCCGACCGACGCGTTGCCGCTAGTGGACACGTCTCTGTTGGCCGCCAGCCACTGCGGCAGCTCGCCTGTCAGGAACGTCTCCCACTTGTAGGTCTGGCAGCCGCTCTTGCCGCAGGCCGGCTGATACCAGTCGGTGTAGAAGCTGGACTGGCCGCCGACCGGCATGACGATGGACAGCGGGGTCTGGTAGAACCACTCGAACGCCTGGGTGTTGATGTCCCAGCCGTTGTAGTCGTCCTGGGCGCGCAGGCCGTCGAGCAGGTACACCGCATGCGATCCGGTGCCCTTCTGGAACTGAATCTTGATGTCTCGGCCCATCGACGGCGACGGCACCATCAGGTACTCGACGGGTAGGCCTGGACGGGAGAATGCGCCTGCGGTGGCGGACCCTCCTGCTAGACCGACCACGCCAGGTAGCAGGGCCACCGCTACGGCTGCCACCGCGAACCGGCGCGCCCAATGGCCACGAATCTTGTCAATGAACCTCATACGCAATCCATCCATCTTCCGGTTACCGCGTAACTCGCCATTCCCCCAGCGATCACAGATCGCCATTCGGCACCGCAGCACTTGCTTCACTGCGCTGTCGCGTCCACTCCACTGAGCCCGGTTCGGCGGCAGCGCGGACGGAGAAAATTCCAGTTGTGCGACTGCAGTAAAACATGTGACCAGTCCGCGAGTAACCCCGACTGGCGTTGACTGTCATATTCCTGTGGCATATCAGAAGTAACGTCCGCGTTAGTTTTCGACTTGTCAGGGGCCATAATCTGCCGTTCATGGCGAGGGCCCGGGCCACGATGAACAGCCAATTGTCGGCCGACGACTGGATCCCGGCCGGCTTCGCGAATCCTGGCGGAAGAGGGCATCAAGGCGCTGACGGCCGGGCTCGAGACTGCCGGCAGATCGCGGAAATGCTCCAGATCGCAATCTGTGCGCAGTTTCGGCGCCTGCTTTCCGTACCAAAAAGTATGGTGCCCGAATTTCGTGGCCCGACTGGCCAGTGCCCACTTCCTCGACAACCGGTTGCAAAGGATCAAGCGAGACGTCGACGTGATCTGCGGCCACGTAGTGTTCGACTACGACACAAGCCACGAACTCGCCGCCGCGCTCACACTGGGTATGAGGGTGTCACGGACCGCAATGGCGTGAAAGGAATCCCATGCCCAACGAGCTACGCGACCGCATCACCAACGCCTTTCAGAAACGGGTGGCCAACCCGCTGATGCGGCGACTTCCCATCCAGACGCTGCTGGAGACGACGGGGCGGAAGTCGGGTGAAGCCCGGCGCACGCCGCTGGGCGGCAGCCGCGTCGGCGACCAGTTCTGGTTCGTCTCGGAATTCGGCACGAAGTCGCAGTACGTCAAGAACATCGAGGCCAATCCCAACGTGCGAGTGAGGCTGAACGGCCGCTGGCACCACGGTGTCGCCCATCTGCTGCCCGACGACGATCCCCACGCGCGACTTCGGAAGTTGCCGCAGTTCAACAGCTTCGGGGTGCGCACGTTCGGCACGAACCTGCTCACGATCCGCGTCGATTTCACCGATTGACGTCAACACTAAAGTAAAACTAATATCACTTTTAGTTTGATCTCGGCTGTCCGCCGTCACTGTCGATGGAGCGACCCATGGAATCCCTTGTCCACCTGCGAAAAGGCCGTACCCCCAAGCGTCTGCATGCCGACCTTGACGGCCTGAAGGACGACGAACTCGGCCGCGGCGGATTCACCGGCCGTACCGCGAACATGTATCGGCGCCACGACCCGACCGCATACCGCAGTTCCGGTCCACTGCGGCCGATCGACGTGCTCTCGAGCGAGCTCAAGCCCAGCGACGCCACTGACGCCGCCGGCGGCCCGCTGCTGCTGTTCTCGAATGCCGACTGCCGGATCTTTCTGAGCCGACGCAGCGAGGCGATGCCCTTCTACACCCGTCACGTCGACGGTGATCTCCTGTGCTTCGTCCACGCCGGCGCCGGCCTGTTGGAAACCGAGTTCGGGCCGCTTCGCTACCGGGTGGGTGACTGGATCTACCTGCCGAAGGCATGCACCTGGCGGCAGGTGCCCGACGCCGAAACCACGCTGCTGATGGTCGAGGCGTCCGACGAGTTCCGCGTGCCACCACCGGGACAACTCGGACGTCACTTCCCGTTCGACCCGTCCCAGGCCACCATTCCCGAGCCTGCGCCCATCGACGACGACGGTCGCGACGAGTACGAGGTCAAGCTCGTCCACGACGGCGGCCCGACATCGCTTTATTACCAGCACAATCCGATCGACGTCGAAGGCTGGCGCGGCGACAACTTCGCGTTCACCTTCAACATCGCCGACTACAACGTAGTCACCTCCGACAGCGTGCACCTGCCGCCGACCGTGCACCTGTTCATGCAGGCGACCGGTGTGTACGTGATGAACTTCCTGCCCAAACCCGCCGAAGGCGTGCCCGGCACCGAACGCACACCGTGGTATCACCGCAACGTCGACTACGACGAGATCGCGTTCTTCCACGGCGGGTCCCTGTACGGGATCCCGATGCCGCCGGGACTGATTTCGCATGCGCCGCAAGGCGTTCACCACGGCGCGCCGGAGAAGGCCAGGGAACGGGCACGCCGCAAGTTCGACGACTTCAGCAGCGTCGACTGGCAGGTCATCGCCGTCGACACCCGCCGCAGGCTCGTCCCGTCGGCAGAAGTACTGGCCAACGATCTGGGGCAACACTGAGATGACAACGACGGAAGCACCGGTCAAGTTCGAATACAACCGCATCCCGTATCTGGTTGCCTACCAGAACAACTCGAGTGTCCGCGACGTGTACGGCGGAGTGGCGGAGCTGGTGGTGCTCGAGAGCTACCTGCTCAAGCCGAAGACCAAACCGTCCGACACGGTGCTTGTGTTCATGCATCCGATCGGCGGCGGCGCGTACCTGCCGATGATCAACGGGTTGGCCCGTGCCGGCCATCACGTCATCTACTGCAACAGCCGGTTCCGGGGCACCGACTCCGCGTTGTTGATGGAGAAGGTCGTCGAAGACCTCGGCGAGTGCATCAAGGACGCCAAGAACCGGTTGGGCTACCAAAAAGTGGTGCTGGCCGGATGGAGCGGCGGCGGCTCGCTGTCGGTGTTCTATCAGCAGCAGGCGCAGCATCCGACGGTCACCGCCAGCCCGTCCGGGGACGGGCCGGACCTGACGAAGCTCGGCCTGCTCCCCGCCGACGGCATCATGCTGCTCGCCGCCCACATCAGCCGCCACGGCACGATGACAGAGTGGCTGGACGCGTCGATCCTCGACGAGTCCGACCCGTCCAAGCGCGACCCGGAGTTGGACCTGTACAACCCGGACAACCCGAACCAGCCGCCGTACACGACCGAGTTCCTGAACCGCTACCGGGAGGCGCAGATCGCCCGCAATCGGCGAATCACCAAGTGGGTCAAGGAGAAGCTCGCCGAGCTCAAGGCCGCAGGCCGACCCGACGACGAGTTCGGATTCGTCGTGCACGGCACCATGGCCGATCCCCGCTGGCTGGACCCGACCGTCGATCCCAACGAACGCACCGCGGGAACCTGCTATCTGGGTGATCCTCAGGTGGTGAACAACAGCCCGGTCGGGCTCGCGCGGTTCTGCACGCTGCGCAGCTGGCTGTCGCAGTGGAGCTACGACGACGCCAACGGTGACGCGGTGCAGTGCGGACCCGATATCGCGGTGCCCGCGCTGGTGATCGGCAATCTCGCCGACGACGCCTGCACACCCAGCCACACCCGCAGGCTGTTGGAGGCGATCGGGCATCCTGATAAGGAGATGCACGAGATCCCCGGCGCCAACCATTACTACTCAGGGCCTGCACAGCGAGACACGCTGCGCCAGGCCGTCGGCATCTGCACGGACTGGCTACACCGGCACGGGTTCTCGCTATGACGTCCGGCGGGCAGGAGCGAAGCGACCGGGGGACGACCCAGTGCACCGGCCCGCTGGACGGCATCCGCGTGATCGAGGTAGGCACGCTGATCTCGGGCCCGTTCGCGGGACGGCTGCTCGGCGACATGGGCGCCGAGGTCATCAAGATCGAGCCGCCAGGGGCGCCCGACCCATTGCGCACGTGGGGCCAGGCCGAACTCGACGGCCACCACTTCTTCTGGACCGTGCACGCGCGCAACAAGAAAGCTGTCACGCTGAACCTGCGCGAAGAAGCCGGCCGGGAGCTGTTCCTCGACCTGGTCGAGCGCTCTGACATCATCGTCGAGAACTTCCGCCCCGGCACCCTGGAGAAGTGGCACCTCGGTTACGACGTGTTGCGCGAACGCAATCGCGGCATCATCTTGGTCCGCGTCTCTGGCTACGGCCAGACAGGCCCCGAGGCACACAAGGCCGGCTACGCGTCGGTGGCCGAGGCGGCCAGCGGGCTGCGGCACATGAACGGTTTCCCGGGCGGGCCCCCGCCCCGTCTCGCCCTGTCGCTCGGCGACAGCCTGGCGGGCATGTTCGCCGCCCAGGGCGCGCTTGCCGCGCTGTACCGGCGCACGGTCACCGGCAAAGGCCAGGTGGTCGACGCCGCACTCACCGAATCCTGCTTGGCCGTCCAGGAATCCACCATCCCCGACTACGACGTCGGCGGCGTCGTCCGTGGCCCGTCGGGCACCCGCCTGGAAGGTATTGCCCCGTCGAACATCTATCCGACCGCCGACGGCAGTTGGGTGGTGATCGCCGCCAACCAGGACACGGTGTTCCGCAGGCTGTGCGGCGCGATGGGCCAGCCGGAGCTCGCGACCGACGACCGGTTCGCCAATCACGTTGCCCGGGGCCGCAATCAGGACGAGCTGGACAAGATCATCGGCGCATGGGCCGCCGAGCGGCAACCCGCCGACATCATCGCCACGCTCAGCGAGGCCGGCGTCATCAGTGGACCGATCAACACCGTCGCCGAGGTCGTCAAGGATCCACAGCTGCGCGCCCGCGGCATGATCGCCGAACACTTCGATGAGAGGGTCGGTCGGCCCGTGCTCGGGCCCGGCGTCGTGCCGGTGCTGTCGGAGACCCCGGGAACCATACGCAACGCGGGTCCCGCCCGACCGGGCCAGCACAACGACGAGATCTACCGCGGGCTGCTCGGCCGCAGCGATGCCGAGCTCGAGGCGCTGCGGGCGGAGGGCGTGCTATGACCGAGCTACCGACACGCGTCGATATCCGCGAGGTTTCGCTGCGCGACGGGCTGCAGATCGAGAATCCAATTCCGTTGTCGGCCAAGCTGGAACTGCTCGCCGCGGTGGTCGCAACCGGGGTCAGGGAGGTCGAGGCGACCGCATTCGTCTCGCCGTCGAAGGTCCCCGCATTGGCCGACGCGGCCGAACTGGCAGCCGAGCTAGCAGCGTTTGACGGCATCGAGTTCTCCGCACTGGTGGCCAGCCCCAACGGCGCCAAGCGGGCTATCGCGGCCGGCCTTGGCTCCATCGAGTACGTGGTGTCAGCGGCCGACGGGCACAGCCGCGCCAACGTCGGGCGTTCAACAGCGGAGGCCACCGAGCAGATTCCCGAGATCGTCACGATCGCCCACGACAGCCGAGTCTCGGTCGAGATCATCGTCGCCACCGCGTGGGACTGCCCGTTCGACGGCCCGACACCCCCCGAGCGGGTAGTCGACATCGTGACCGCCGCACGCGACGTCGGCGTCGACCGGCTCGCGATCGCCGACACCATCGGCACCACCACGCCGCGGCGGGTCTGCGATCTGATCGCGCGGATCCGCCCGCTGATCGACGACATCCCGCTGGGCGCCCACTTTCACAACACCCGTGGGGCCGGACTGGCCAGCGCTTACGCCGCGGTGACTGCCGGAGTCACCCGACTGGACGCCTCGGTGGGCGGGCTCGGCGGCTGCCCGTTCGCGCCGGGTGCGAGCGGCAACATCGCCACCGAGGATCTTGTCTACCTGTTGCGGGACAGCGGAATCCACGTCGACGTCGACCTACGGGCCGCCATCGCCGCGGCAGAGGTGGCGCAGCGCGTCGTCGGCCACGACCTGCCGAGCTCGCTGCTGCGCGCCGGCGACCGCATCCTCGGCCAGTAGCCCATGCCAGCCGAGACGCTCAGCGCGAAGGGCCGCCAGACCCGGGAGGCCATCGCGCAGGCGGCCCGGAAGCTGTTCGCCGAGCGAGGGTTTCACGGGACGACGCTGGCCGACATCACGTCGGCGGCGGGCAAGTCACCCGCGGTGTTCTACCGCTACTTCGCCGACAAGGAGGACCTGCTCGCCGCGCTGGCCGAGTCGTTCCTGCATGACATCGTGGCGCCGTCCGGGGTGAGCCTTCACCTTCCGGATTCACCGGATGACGACGCGTTCTTCTCGGCCGTCGTCACCGGCTACTGGAACATGTTCAAACAGAACATCGGCATCATGATCGCCGTCGCGCAGCTGGCGGCCACCCAGCCACGATTCGCCGCCGTGCAGAACGAGTTTCGCCGCTTCGGCATGGATATCGTCGCGGCGTCGGTGCGGCGGGCACAGGAACAGGGATACGGCGAGGAGCTCGATCCCGAGCACACCGCGGCCGCGATCGCGCTGCTGTTCGAGAACTTCACCACAGTCTTCGTCGGGACGTCCGGGCCGGGACTGGAGATCAGCGACGAGGACGCCATCACCACGCTGTCGAGGATTTGGAAGAAGACACTGTACGGGTTCTGACACCAGAGGAGAATCATCGTGGATTTCGCTCTCCCAGAGCATCTTCCGGGGCTGCTCGCCGAGATGGACGCGTTCATCGAGGCCGAGATCAAACCGCTGGAACGCGAGAACATGCAGTATTTCGACCAGCGTCGAGAGAACGCCCGCACAGACTGGGACAATGGCGGCATCCCGAGACGGGAGTGGGAGGACCTGCTCGGCGAGATGCGCAGGCGCGCCGACAAGGCGGGCTGGCTGCGCTATGGACTGCCGTCACAGTTCGGTGGCCGCGACGGCACCAACATCGACATGGCGGTCATTCGGGAACACCTGGCACACAAGGGACTCGGGCTGCACAACGACCTTCAGGACGAGTCGTCGATCGTCGGCAACTTTCCGCAGGTCATCATGATGGACCGGTTCGGCACCGGCGCACAGAAGGCCGAGTGGACCGAGGCGCTGATCACTGGCGAGCGGTCGATGGCGTTCGGCCTCACCGAACCCGGCCACGGCTCCGACGCGACGTGGCTCGAAACCCGCGCGGAGCGCGATGGCGACGGCTGGGTCATCAACGGCGCCAAGCGGTTCAACACCGGTGTGCACCGCGCGACCCACGACCTGATCTTCGCCCGCACCTCGGGAGAGCCGGGCCAGGCCCGTGGCATCACCGCGTTTCTTGTGCCCACCGACACCCCTGGCTTCACAGTGCCGTACTACTGGTGGACGTTCAACATGCCGACCGACCACGGCGAGGTCGAACTGCGCAATGTCCGCGTGCCCGGTGACGCGGTGCTCGGCGAGGTGGACCGCGGCCTCGAGGTCGGTCAAACCTTTTTGCACGAGAACAGGATTCGTCAGGCCGCCAGCAGCCTGGGCGCCGCGCAGTACTGCATCGACCGCGCGGTCGGCTACGCGAACGAACGCACGGTGTTCGGCAAGCCGCTCGCGGTCAACCAGGCGGTGCAGTGGCCGTTGGTGGAGCTGCAGACCGAAGCCCAGATGGTGCGGCTGCTGGTGTACTACGCCGCGACCCAACTCGACGGCAACCACCACATGGAGGTCTCCGACAAGGTGTCGATGGCAAACTACCGCGCCAACCGGCTGGTGTGCGAGGCCGCCGACCGTGCCATGCAGGTGTTCGGCGGGGTCGGCTACAGCCGGCACGAGCCGTTCGAGCACATCTACCGGCACCACCGCCGCTACCGCATCACCGAAGGCGCCGAGGAGATCCAGATCCGCCGGGTAGCCCAGCGGCTCTTCGGATTCGGCAAGCGTTGAGCGAGGAGCTAGCGGGAGCGCTGGCGACGGTGCTGCGGCCGGTTCTCGGCGACACGGTCACCGTCGAGAACCTGCGCGCGCTCACCGGCGGGGCCAGCCGCACCACTTGGGCATTCGACGCCGTCGCCGACCAACGCCGGGCCCTGATCCTACGCACCGGACCGCCCGACGATGTGCATGCCGGGATGGAATTGGAGGCCGCGGTCCAGAAGCGCGCCGCCGCCGCGGGTGCGCCCGTCCCCCACATCCTGGCGGCGGACAATTCCCCTGCCGCACTGGGTAATCCGTTCCTCATCTGCGATGCCATTGGCGGCGAGACGATCGTCAGGAAGATCCAGCGGGCGCTCGACGAGTCCGGCCGCGAGCGGCTGCTGCAGCAGTGCGCGCAGGCGCTGGCGGCCATCCATCGCGTCGATCCGGACGGGGTGGGGCTGATCCACGTCGACCAGCTCACCGAGTGGCGGCAACGCCTCGACGAGATGGGCGACACCACCGCCGCATTCGAGTGGGCGTTTCGCTGGTTGGACGGGCACCGGCCCGGCCCGTCGCCGCCACGACTGGTGCACGGCGATTTCCGGATGGGCAACCTGATCGTCGACGAATCCGGTCTGGCCGCCGTGCTGGATTGGGAACTGGTGCACATCGGCGAGGTGTACGAGGACCTGGCCTGGTTCTGCATCCGGGCCTGGCGCTTCGGTGCGCCCGAGTATCTTGGCGCGGGCGGGCTGGGCAGTGTCGAGAGCTTCCTGTCGGCCTATGAAGCCGCAGCAGACACGCCCCTCGACCGCGAGACGTTTCGGTGGTGGCTGACCCTGGCCACACTGCGGTGGGGCGTCATCTGCCGTTTCCAGGCCGAGCGGCATCTGTCCGGGCAGACACCGTCGGTGGAACTGGCCGCGATCGGCCGTCGAGTCAGCGAAACCGAATGGGATGTGCTGGATCTGTTGGAGGGAGGCGGCCCGAAGTGAACTGGCTGTACGGACGGCCGACCGCGGCCGAGCTCGTCGCCGCGGTCGCCGACTTCCTCGACAACGACGTGCGCTCCTCGACCGAGGGACAGGTCAACTTTCACGCCCGCGTCGCCGCGAATGTGTTGCGGATCATCGAGCGGGAGTTGACCGACGACTCGGCTGCGGAGGTCACCGGCAGGCTGGCCGAACTGGGGTTCGCCGACGAAGCACAACTGGCGGCGGCCATCCGCGCCGGGACACTGGACGACCGCGCGGGTGACGTGCTGCCCACCCTCCGAACACTGGTCCGCCATCGGTTGGCGGTCGCCCACCCCGGCTATGACCGGCCTTCAGGACTGGCTTGACAAGTGCCTCCAGCACCGGGAGTTCGGCGGCGATCATGTCGCGAACCAGCGCCGCGGTCCTGGCGTCCGTCGGGCTACGCGCGACGGGCGCGCACCAGCCACGCGGGCTCGTCGACGCGAGTCCCCACCGGCAGGCCGATCGCGTCGGCCTGCGCCTCCTGCACGACACCGCGGTATGTCGTGGTGTCCAGCGCGTCGAGCACCCAGCCGTCGCCGAACGCCTCCCGGATGTCGGTTTCGCTGACCTGCGGACCGAACCCGCGGCCTGCGTCGGACAGGGCAAGCACATGCACCAGCCCGCCCGGCAGGACCGCGGCATGCAGGCTGCTCACATACCGCGCGCGGTCGGCGTCGTCGAAGATGTGGAACAGCGCGCTGTCGACGATCGTCTGGTAGCCCGGATCTGAGCCGAGGTTCATCGCGTCGGCGACCTCGAAGCGCGCGTCGACGCCCTTCTCCGCGGCGTTGGCACGGGCCTGTTCGACCGCGTGCGGTGCAAAGTCGATGCCGAGCACGTCGTACCCCAAACGGGTCAGCAGGATCGTGTGTTCGCCCGTCCCGCAACCGACGTCGAGCACCCTGCTGTGAATCCAGCCGGCCCGTTGCAGCTCGACGATCGCGGGCTGCGGCTCGCCGATCACCCACGGCGCGGAGCGGGATCGGTAGGCCTCGTCGAAGCGGTCGAGGGGTGGTGTGGTCTCCATGTAACGCAGTGTCCTACCTGAACCCAAGTTGAGGTCAAGGCCGAAACGAGGACCTGCCCGCACGCTCTGTGTTGGGCTGGTACACGATCAGTAGTGAGGAGGCGCTGATGTCTGTGACCGACGCCGAAGCCGTCGCCGACGTGGCCGACCGCCTGTTCGAGGCGATCGAGCAGAGCGATGTCGCGATGGTGGAGCAGTTGTGGAACTCCGACGTCATTGTCTGGAAGGTTGCTGACCGCGACCGCGACAGGGAGCGTGCGCTGCGGGTCATCTCCTGGTTCGTCAACACGACCACCGCTCGCCGCTACCGAGATCCTCGACCGCCAGTTTTTCGAGGGCGGTTTCGTGCAGCAACACATCTTGCACGCCAACGGTCGCAACGGCGGATCGATCTCGACGCGGGTCTGCATCGTGATCAAGTTGGGCGCCAACGGTCTGATCAGTCGCATCGACGAGTACTTCGACCCGGCAGAGATCGCCCCACTGCTGGAGTCGACCGATTCACCGCGGAGGTGAGATGGCAAGCACACAAGAGCTTCTGAGCAATCCCGCATCCGTCGGCGTCTGGAACGTCGATCCGCACAGGTCGACGATCGGGTTCACGGCCAAGTCGATGTGGGGCCTTGCGCCAGTCAAGGGCCGTTTCACGGAATTCAGCGGTGACGGCCAAATCACGAACACTCAAACGGTTTTCGGCCGCGTCGACATCAAGGCCGCTTCACTGGACACCAAGATACGCATGCGCGACAAGCACCTGCGCTCCTCGGACTTCCTCGAAGTAGCGAAGTTTCCCGACATCAGCGTGGTGGTCACCGGCGCCGAGGCCATCGACGGCGACACCGTCGACCTGCGGGCACAACTCACCGTCAAAGGCACCACCGCACCATTGCCGCTGCGCGCCAAGGTCGTGGTGCTCGACGACGGCTCGGTGCGGCTCAGTACGCAGGCCACCATCGACCGCAAGGACTTCGGCGTGGGCGGCAACTTGATCGGGATGGTCACCGACAAGGCGACGATTTCCGGCGACGTCGTGTTCCGGCGCGGATAGCATCTGGCGCATGATCCAGCCGTCCCGCCCGCTGCGCATCCTCGTCTACAGCGACAACCCCAGGACCCGCGAGCAGGTGCGCCTGGCGCTGGGCAAGCGGGTGCACCCCGACCTGCCCGAGCTGACCTACCTCGAGGTGGCCACGCCGCCGATGGTGATCAGGCAAATGGATGAAGGCGGGTTCGATCTGGTCATCCTCGATGGGGAGGCAACCCCCGCCGGCGGCATGGGGATCGCCAAACAGCTCAAGGACGAGATTGCCGATTGCCCACCGATCCTGGTGCTGACCGGACGCGCCGACGACAAATGGCTGGCCAGCTGGTCACGCGCCGAAGCCGCGGTGCCCCACCCGATCGACCCGATCCGTTTGGGCGACGCGGTGGTGTCGCTGCTGCGCGCCCCCGTGCAGTAGTCCGACGCGCGAATTACCCTGTCGCACTTGCCTATTCGAGGCACGACAACATGGCTGCACGCAGCTAATAGCGATACTAACCAAAATGCGTGGCACCCATCAAAAAGCTCGCTAGGCTGTGGGTAAGCTCACATCGACAGCCCACGAGGGAGCGCTTGCCCGGCATGAATTTGTACACGCCAATCCTGGTACTCGGCGCGATTGCGGCCGCGTTTGCCGTCGGCTCGGTCGGCATTGCGTTGCTGATCGGGCCACGCCGCTACAACCACTCGAAGATGGAAGCCTACGAATGCGGCATTGAACCGGTACCGGAGATGGCCACCGCACACGCGGCGGGCCAGCGGTTTCCGATCAAGTACTACCTGACCGCGATGTTGTTCATCGTGTTCGACATCGAAATCGTGTTCCTGTACCCGTGGGCGGTGGCGTTCGACAGCCTGGGCGTGTTCGCGCTGGTAGAGATGCTTCTTTTCATGGTCGTGGTGTTCGTCGCCTACGCCTACGTGTGGCGCCGAGGAGGCCTGAATTGGGACTAGAAGAACGGCTGCCCGGCGGAATCCTGCTGTCAACCGTCGAGAAGGTGGCCGGCTATGTCCGCAAGGGCTCACTGTGGCCTGCGACGTTCGGCCTGGCCTGCTGCGCCATCGAGATGATGGCCACGGCGGGCCCGCGCTTCGACATCGCCCGGTTCGGGATGGAGCGGTTCTCCGCGACACCCCGGCAGGCCGACCTGATGATCGTCGCCGGGCGCGTCAGCCAGAAGATGGCGCCGGTGCTGCGGCAGGTCTACGACCAGATGGCAGAGCCCAAATGGGTGCTGGCGATGGGCGTGTGCGCGTCTTCCGGCGGCATGTTCAATAACTATGCCGTCGTACAAGGCGTCGATCACGTGGTACCGGTCGACATCTATCTGCCGGGCTGCCCGCCCCGGCCTGAGATGCTGCTGCACGCGATCCTCAAGCTGCACGCCAAGATTCAGGAGATGCCGCTCGGCGTCAACCGCGAGGAAGCGATCCGCGAAGCCGAAAAGGCGGCGCTGTCGATCACGCCGACGATCGAGCTCAAGGGTTTGCTGCGGTGAGCGAAAGCGGCTCTGGCAATGGGGCTGGCAACGAGGCCCCCGAGGTGATCGGCGTGCGCCACGGCATGTTCGGGCCCGAAGGTAGCGGCGACACGTCGGGTTACGGCCGTCTCGTCAAGGCGGTCGCGATGCCGGGCAGTTCACCCCGGCCGTACGGCGGCTACTTTGACGACGTCGTCGATACTTTGGCCGGCGCGCTCGGCGAGGACGGCTACACCGCCGCGATCGAACGTGTGGTGGTCTACCGGGACGAATTGACGCTCGAGGTGCGGCGCGAGCAACTCCCCGCCGTCGCGCAGATGCTTCGCGACCACCCTGCTCTGCGGTTCGAACTGTGCCTGGGCGTATCCGGGGTGCACTATCCCGACGACACCGACCGCGAGTTGCACGCCGTCTATCCGCTGATGTCGATCACCCACAACCGTCGCGTCCGGCTGGAGGTCGCGGCACCGGACGCCGATCCGAATATCCCGTCGCTGTTCGGTGTCTACCCGACGACTGACTGGCACGAGCGCGAGACCTACGACTTCTTCGGCATCGTCTTCGACGGCCATCCCGCCCTCACCCGCATCGAAATGCCCGATGACTGGGAAGGACATCCGCAACGCAAGGACTACCCGTTGGGCGGCATCCCCGTGGAGTACCACGGTGCCGAGATCCCGCCGCCCGATGAGCGGAGGGCCTACAACTGATGAGCACACCCACAACTCCGCCTGAGAACGGCGGCACTTCCCCTGCGGGCACCGACACGGTGGTCATGGTCGGCGGCCAGGACTGGGACCAGGTCGCCGCCGCGGCCGCCGAGGCCCAGCCCGGTGAACGCATCGTGGTCAACATGGGTCCGCAGCACCCGTCCACGCACGGCGTGCTGCGGCTGATCCTCGAGATCGAGGGCGAGACCATCACCGAGGCCCGCTGTGGGATCGGCTACCTGCACACCGGCATCGAGAAGAACCTCGAGTACCGCACCTGGATCCAGGGTGTCACGTTTGTCACCCGAATGGATTATCTGTCACCGTTTTTCAACGAAACGGCGTACTGCCTCGGCGTAGAAAAGTTGCTCGATGTCACCGATGACATCCCCGAGCGGGCCACCGTCATCCGCGTGATGATGATGGAACTCAACCGGATCTCGTCGCACCTGGTCGCGCTGGCGACCGGCGGGATGGAACTCGGCGCGATGTCGGCCATGTTCTACGGGTTCCGCGAACGCGAACAGATCATGTCCGTATTCGAGACGATCACCGGGCTACGAATGAACAGCGCTTACGTCCGCCCCGGCGGGCTGGCCGCGGACCTGCCCGACGAGGCGATTCCCCAGATCCGCGACCTACTCGAGTTGCTGCCCAAGCGGTTAGGCGACCTCGAGGACCTGCTCAACGAGAACTACATCTGGAAGGCCCGCACGGTGGGCGTCGGCTATCTCGACCTGGCCGGCTGCATGGCGCTCGGTATCACCGGGCCGGTGCTGCGCTCCACCGGGTTGCCGCACGACCTGCGCAGGGCGCAGCCCTACTGCGGGTACGAGACTTACGACTTCGACGTCATCACCGCCGACGGCTGCGATTCCTACGGCCGCTACATCATCCGGGTCAAGGAGATGCGCGAGTCGATCAAGATCGTCCGGCAGTGCGTGGACCGGCTGAAGCCAGGCCCGGTGATGATCGAGGACAAGAAGTTGGCCTGGCCCGCCGATCTGAAGCTCGGACCCGACGGGCTCGGGAACTCACCCGAATACATCGCCAAGATCATGGGCCACTCGATGGAGGGGCTGATCCACCACTTCAAGCTCGTCACCGAGGGCATTCGGGTACCCGCCGGCCAGGTGTACGTCGCGGTCGAATCGCCGCGCGGTGAACTCGGCGTGCACATCGTGTCCGATGGCGGGACCCGGCCGTATCGCGTGCACTACCGCGATCCGTCGTTCACCAACCTGCAGGCCGTGGCCGCGATGTGCGAAGGCGGCATGGTCGCCGACGCGATCGCCGCGGTGGCCTCGATCGACCCGGTGATGGGCGGGGTGGACAGATGAGCGTGTTCCTCGAGTTGGGCCAGCGTCCTGACGAGCCGGGCCCGCCGATCAACGGGCCCGCCGCCTACCTGCCCGAAGTGTCGACACGGCTGAAGGGCGACGCCAAGGAGATCATCGCCCGCTACCCGAGCGCACGGTCGGCGCTGTTGCCGTTGCTGCATCTGGTCCAGTCCGAGGACGGCTATCTGACCCCGGCGGGAATAGCATTCTGCGCGGCCCAACTCGGCCTCACCAACGCCGAGGTCACCGCGGTCGCCACGTTCTACTCGATGTACCGGCGCACGCCGACCGGCGAGTATCTGGTTGGCGTGTGCACGAACACCCTGTGCGCGATCATGGGTGGCGATGCGATTCTCGAAGCGCTGCAAGACCATTTGGGCATTCACGCCGGGCAGACCACCGACGACGGCCGGGTCACCCTGGAACACGTCGAGTGCAACGCCGCGTGCGACTACGCGCCGGTCGTGATGGTCAACTGGGAGTTCTTCGACAACCAGACGCCGTCGTCGGCCCGCGAGCTCGTCGACGGGCTGCGGGCAGGCGAACCCCCGGCGCCGACCCGCGGGGCACCCCTGTGCGCGTTCAGGGAGACCGCGAGAATGCTTGCGGGACTGCTGGATTCGCGCCCGATCGCCGACCCCGGCGAGGCCGGGGCCGCCACGCTCGCTGGACTGCGGGTGGCCCAGGAATTGGGCATGACGGCGCCGGAGGCACCCGCTGCGACGACGTCACACCCCGCGCCCGACGACGCGAACGCAGCGGCGGAGGCGACGAAGGACCAGCCAGCGCCCGGCCCGTCGGCAACCGTGCCACCCAAAAC
>CAVYPI010000075.1:0-11045 GCA_963770125.1 uncultured Actinomycetota bacterium
AGCGTGCCGCCCGACGGCAACCACACCTTGCGGTCCATCGCCTTGGTCAGCTGTTCGTCGATGCGGTGCACCGCGAACACGTCCGGGCCGTCGGGGGCGGCGGGCTGGTACTTCGTCAGCCGCGGAACAAGTTCGGGTGCAACGGCATTCACGTACTCGTTGATGGTGTTCCACGCCTCATCGCCGGACACGATCAGCCCGGAGAAGTCCTCGTTGAACAGGTCGCGGATGACCTTGACCAGCACATCGGGCTCTTCGTAGAGCGCCACCGCAGCGCCTGCGGCCTTCTGCGTGGTTTCAGCGGCCTTGGCCTCGATCTCCGTCCATCGCTTCTGCAGGCGCTCGACGTCCGAGCGGATGTCTTCTTCCTTGACTCCCTCCGACGCGGTGCGGATGATCACGCCTGCCTCGGCCGGCACGACCTCGCGCAGGATCTCCTTGAGTCGCTGCCGCTCGGTGTCGGGCAGCTTGCGGCTGATGCCGGTGGACGACGCGCCGGGCACGTAGACCAGATAACGGCCGGCAAGCGACACCTGGGTGGTCAGCCGGGCACCCTTGTGCCCGACCGGATCCTTGCTGACCTGGACGACGACGTAGTCGCCCGGCTTGAGCGCGTGTTCGATCTTGCGGTTGGCGCCGCCGAGTCCGGCGGCCTCCCAGTTCACCTCGCCGGCGTAGAGCACGCCGTTGCGGCCGCGGCCGATGTCGACGAACGCCGCCTCCATCGACGGCAGCACGTTCTGCACGATGCCCAGGTAGATGTTGCCCACCAACGACGCCGACGCTGCTGAAGTAACGAAGTGTTCGACGACCACCCCGTCTTCGAGCACCGCGATCTGGGTGTAGCGGCCACCTTCGTGCGGCGACTCGGTGCGGATCTTGTCGCGTACCACCATCGTCCGCTCGACGGCCTCACGCCGGGCCAGGAACTCGGCCTCGCTCAGGATGGGTGGACGCCGACGGCCGGCGTCGCGGCCGTCCCGGCGACGCTGCCGCTTGGCCTCCAGCCGGGTCGATCCAGTGATGCCCTGGATCTCGCCGTTGTCCTTTTCCTTGCCCTTTTCGCGCGGCGGCCGCTCGTGCACGACGGTGTTGGGCGGATCGTCCGGGGCGGCCCCGTTGACGTTGTCGTCTGCGGAGCCGGACTTGCGACGCCGACGACGACGCCGACGACGGGTGCCGGCGTCGCCGCCGGTGCTGTCCTCGTCGCCGCCTTCCTCGTCGGACTCGTCGCCGGAATCCTGGTCTTGGCCGTCTTCGGCCGACTCGTCGATGTCGGAGGCGTCGTCGCCGCTCTGCTCGCCGCGACCACGGCCGCGACCGCGACGGCCGCGGCGGCGGCGCCGGCCTGCCGGCCGCTCGCCCTGGTCCTCATCGGCATCGGGTTCGCCGTCGTCGTCGTCGTTGTCGTCGTCCTCGTCATCGTCGTCGTCGGCGCGGTAGTCGAACCGGACCGGCTGCGGCGCCACGAACAGCGGCAGGTAGTCGGCCCGCTCGGGTTCGGGAGCCGTCTCGAGGATCAGCCGCGACTCCGGCTCGTCGCCGTCGACGTCGGCGGCCGACGGTTCGTCGCCGTACTCTTCCTCGTCGGGTGCATCGGCAAGCGCTTCCCGCACGCGGTCGGCCTCGTCCTCTTCGACCGTGGACTGTGGGCTGCGGGGCCGGCCGTCGAGCTCGGTCAACGCGTCGAGCACCCGCTTGCTGGTGGTGCCAAGCACCCGCGCCAGCGAGTGGACCCTCAGCTTCTCCGGCTGAACCTCACTGGGCTGAGTCTCTTCTGATAGGTCATGGGTGGGGGCATCGTCGGCCACGTATTCTCCTCAAGCCCCCGGGCGCGTCATGTCTGACGCGGCCACGCGAGGGCTATCGCTATGGGCCCGGGCTACTTCTCCCGAACTTGTTATGGTCTCGCCCCGAGGGGTCCCAATTAGGAACCGTCTCGGTGCCGGTCTGAATGATGGCTGGACGGTCGGCGCCGCACCGCGGTGGCGATGGTCGCGCTCGTCTAAGTCTTCATTCGGGCATCCGGACCTGGTAAAAGGCAGGCTACCCGAGCCCAGTATCCCACATCACGCGTCGCAGACCGACCAGGCCGGGCAAAGCCGGCTATCGGCCGGGAAACCAGAGCTCGATTTCGCGGGCCGCCGACTCGGGCGAATCAGACCCGTGCACGAGGTTGTCCTGGGTGACAAGTGCCAGGTCGCCGCGGATTGTGCCGGGCGCGGCCTTCTCAACCGGGTCGGTAGCGCCGGCGATCTGGCGAAACGCGGCAACGGCCCGCGGGCCCTCCACGATGGCCGCCACGACGGGACCCGAGGTGATGAACTCCAACAGCGATCCGAAGAACGGCTTGCCCTCGTGTTCGGCATAGTGCCTGCGGGCAAGGTCGTCGCTGACATCCTTGAGGTCGAGGGCCGCGATGGTCAGGCCCTTGCGTTCGATTCGGCTGAGGATCTCCCCGATCAGGCGCCGCTTGACGCCGTCGGGCTTGATCAAAACGAGGGTCCGTTCAGTCACGGCCGACAGCCTAATCGGGCGGTGACTGCTGTCCCGGCAGGAGCCCGCGCTTCTCACGGCGCATCACCTCGGCGCGCAGGTAGGCGATCAGCACCCACACCGCGGTGAAGATCAGGCCGATGAAACCGACCGCGCCGTGCACCAGCCAACCCGCGATCAGCACCACTTGGATCCCGAGGTTCACCCAGATCGCCCACGGCCGCCCCTGGACACCTCCCAGCAGCACCAGGACGACGGCGAATCCGATCAGGTAACCGGCCGTCAGCGGCGTCAAACCATGGTCGGCCGCGGCGACGACCGGCAGCGCCAGCAGCACCACGATGGCTTCCAGGATCAGCGTGCCCGCCATGACGCCGCGGAAGCTCTTCCAGGGGTCAGGAGCCTGCGGCTGCTCGGTCATTCGGGATCCTTTCCGAACAGCGTCCGCGCCGCCCCGGCCGTGACGACCGAACCGGTGACCACGACGCCTGCGCCACCGAACCCTTCGCCCTCGTTGCCGGACTCCTCGACGAGCGCCGTGGCGGTCTCGATCGCGTCGGGCAGCGTCGCCGCAGTGACCACCCGCTCCGGCCCGAACCGTTCCTCGGCGCGCAGTGCCAGTGCTTCGACGTCGAGCGCGCGCGGTGATCCGTTGTGGGTCACCACAATTTGGTCGAAGACCGGCTCGAGTGCGGTCAGGATGCCGTCGACGTCCTTATCGGCCATCACCGAGGCCACACCGACCAGGAAGCGGAAGTCGAACTCCTCCTGCAGGGCCTGCGCGAGTGCGGCGGCGCCTGCCGGATTGTGGGCCGCGTCGATGAACACCGTTGGCGCAGTGCGCATCCGCTCCAGGCGGCCGGGGCTGGTGACGGCGGCAAACCCCGCCCGGACCGTGTCGATGTCGAGCTGTCGCTCCGCGCCCGCGCCGAAGAACGCCTCGACCGCCGCCAGCGCGACCACCGCGTTGTGCGCCTGATGCTCGCCGTGCAGCGGCAGGAAGATGTCGGAGTACACGCCGCCGAGGCCCTGCAGTTCCAGCAGTTGACCACCGACGGCTACCTGCCGACCCAGCACCGCGAATTCGGAATCCTCGCGTGCCACCGCAGCGTCGGCGCGAACCGCCTGCGCCAGAAGCACTTCCATCGCCTCCGGCGCCTGACGGCCGATGACCGCGACGGTGTCGGTCGGCACCAGATCGTCTTCCTGCTTGGTGATGATGCCGGCCTTCTCGCCTGCGATCTCCGCGATGGTGTCGCCGAGATAGTCCGCGTGGTCGACGCCGATCGGCGTGATCACTGCGACGGGCGCGTTGACGACATTGGTTGCGTCCCAGCGCCCGCCGAGGCCGACTTCGACGACGGCCACCTCGACCGGGGCGTCGGCGAACGCGGCGAACGCCATTGCGGTGACCACTTCGAACTTGCTCATCGCCGGTCCCCCGGCGGCCTCCGACTGCTGGTCGACGAGCTGCACGAACGGCTCGATCTCGCGATAGGTCTCCACGTAGTGCGCCGGACTGATCGGCCTGCCGTCGATCGATATGCGTTCCACGGCGGACTGCAGGTGCGGGCTGATCGTGCGGCCGGTGCGACGGCTGAACGCGGTGAACAGCGCGTCGACCATGCGGGCCACCGACGTCTTGCCGTTGGTGCCTGCGATGTGGATCGATGGATAGCCGCGCTGCGGCGAGCCGAGCAGCTCCATCAGCGCCGAAATGCGGGTCGTGCTCGGCTCCAGTTTCGTTTCGGGCCAACGCTGGTCAAGCAGGTGCTCGACCTGTAGCAGTGAGGCGATCTCGTCCGGGGTCGGGACTTCTTCCGGATGTCGGCGACCAAGCGGCTCCGGGTCCGTCATTTGAGCGTAGCCAGTCTCGCGGTGATGCGGTCGACCTCTTCGCGGGCCAGCTGCTGGCGGGCGCGGATCTTCTCGACGACATCCGCGGGCGCCTTGGCGAGGAAGGCGTCGTTGCCGAGTTTTCCTGCGGTGCCTGCCAATTCCTTCTCCGCCGCGGCCAGATCCTTCTCGAGTCGGCGCCGCTCGGCGGCGACGTCGACGGTTCCCGACGTGTCGACCTCGACGACAACCGTTCCCCGCGACAGCCGCACCTCGACGGCGGCCGACGGGCTGAACGAATCGTCGCTTTCGGTGAGCCACGCCAGTGACCGCACGGCGGGTATCTGCGCGGCGAGGTCGGCGTTCTCGATGTCCGACAGCCGGGCAGGCACGCGCTGCCGGTCGTTGAGGCCCTGGTCGCTGCGGAACCGACGGACCTCGGTGATCAGCTTCTGCATATCCGCAACGCGTTGCGCGGCGGTGGGATCCACCGGGAAGCCGGACGGCTGCGGCCAGTCGGCGATGACGATGGACTCTCCGCCCGTCACCGACCTCCACAACACCTCGGTGACGAACGGCACCACCGGGTGCAGCAACTTGAGCAGCGTGTCCAGCACGGCGGCCAGCACTGCCGTGGTGTGCTGCACACCTTCTGCCAACTGCACCTTGGCGAGCTCGACATACCAGTCGCAGAACTCGTCCCAGGCGAAGTGGTAGAGCGCCTCGCACGCCCGGCTGAACTCGTAGCTGTCGAATGCCGAATCTACCTCGGCGCGAACCTCTTCCAACCGGCCCAGAATCCAGCGGTCGGCGTCCGTCAGTTCCGTGGTGTCGGGCAGCGGGGCCGGGCTGGCACCATTGATGAGCGCAAACCGGGTGGCGTTGAACAGCTTGGTGGCGAAGTTGCGCGACGCGCGGGCGTGATCCTCGCCGATGGACAGGTCGCCGCCCGGGCTGGCGCCGCGGGCCAGGGTGAAGCGCAGCGCGTCGGCGCCGAACTGCTCGACCCAGTCCAGCGGGTCGATGCCGTTGCCGCGCGACTTGCTCATCTTCCGGCCGAATTCGTCGCGAATCAGGCCGTGCAGGAACACATTCTCGAACGGCACCTGCCGACCGCGCTTACCGTCGAGCGAGATGGCAGGATCGTCACCGACGAACGTGCCGAACATCATCATCCGCGCGACCCAGAAGAACAGGATGTCGTATCCGGTCACCAACACCGTGGTCGGATAGAACTTCGCCAGGTCGTCGGTGTGGTCGGGCCAGCCCAACGTCGAGAACGGCCATAGCGCCGAGGAGAACCAGGTGTCGAGCACGTCGGGGTCCTGTTCCCACCCCTCGGGCGGGGTTTCGTCCGGCCCGACACACACGGTTTCTCCGTGGGGGCCGTGCCAGATGGGGATGCGGTGGCCCCACCACAGCTGGCGCGAGATGCACCAGTCGTGCATGTTGTCGACCCAGCCGAACCACCGCGGCTCGAGGCTGGGTGGGTGAATCACGGTGTCGCCGTTGCGAACCGCGTCACCCGCCGCCTTGGCCAGCGACTCGACCTTGACCCACCATTGCATCGACAGCCGCGGCTCAATGACCTCACCGCTGCGCTCGGAGTGGCCGACGCTGTGCAGGTACGGCCGCTTCTCCTCGACGATGCGGCCCTGCTCGGCCAGCGCTTCACGGACCTTTACGCGGGCCTCGAAACGGTCAAGGCCGTCGAATTCTGTTCCGGTGTCGATGATCCGGGCCTTGGTGTCCAAGATCGACGGCATCGGCAGCTGATGGCGTAAGCCGATCTCGAAGTCGTTCGGGTCGTGGGCGGGTGTGACTTTGACCGCACCCGTTCCGAATTCGGGGTCGACGTGGTCGTCGGCAACGATGATCAGCTCCCGTTCGAGGAACGGATGAGGCAGCGTCGTGCCGACCAGGTGGCGGTAGCGTTCGTCGTCGGGATGTACCGCGATCGCGGTGTCGCCGAGCATCGTCTCGACCCGGGTCGTGGCGACCACGATGTGCGGTTCGCTGTCGTCCAGGGAGCCGTACCGGAACGACACCAACTCGCCCTCGACGTCCACATAGGAGACCTCGAGATCGGAGACGGCCGTCTCCAACACCGGTGACCAGTTCACCAGCCGCTCGGCGCGGTAGATCAGCCCCGCATCGAAGAGCCTCTTGAAGATCGTGCGAACCGCCCGCGACAGGCCGTCGTCCATGGTGAACCTGTCGCGGTTCCAGTCCACCCCGTCGCCCAACCGGCGCATCTGTGCGGCGATGGTGCCGCCGGAGTCGTGCTTCCAGTCCCACACCTTGTCGATGAACAGCTCGCGGCCGAAGTCCTCTTTGGTCTTGCCGTCGACGGCGAGTTGCTTCTCCACCACGGTTTGGGTGGCGATGCCGGCATGGTCCATACCGGGCAGCCACAGCACCTCGTAGCCCTGCATGCGTTTGCGCCGGGTCAGCGCGTCCATCAGCGTGTGGTCAAGCGCATGGCCCATGTGCAGGCTGCCGGTCACGTTCGGCGGCGGCAGCACGATCGAGTACGAGGGCTTGCTGCTTGACGCGTCGGCCTTGAAGTAGCCGGCCTTGACCCAGCCCTCGTAGAGCTGCGACTCCACCGCGCCCGGATCCCACGACTTGGGCAGGGCTTCGGCGGAAGGCTTGGGGTCGGCGGTCACCGCGCCATTCTATGAAGCGCGGCGTGCCAGCTCGTCAGGGCCGGTCTTGCCGACCCCCGGAGTGCTACTTCTTGCCGCCGAGAAGGCCACCAAGTATTTCGCCGATCGCGTTGCTCTGGCCGCCGCCGCCGAGCACGCTGCCGAGGATGCTGCCGAGCGGGTTGTTCCCGCCGCCACCACCTGCGCCGCCGAGGATGCTGCCCAGCACGTCGCCGAGACCACCGGACGGCGCGGCTTGGGCCTGCGTAGCGCCTCCGCCCGCAGGTGCCGCGCTCTTCTGGGTGAGCTGCCTGCCGATGTAGGCCAGCACGATCGGCGCCAGAATCGGCAGTAGTTTCTTGATCAGATCACCACCACCGGCGCCCGTTCCGGCCAGCGCGGAGGCGACTGCATTGCTGTCGTTGCCGCCGAAGATGCGCGCGACGAACTGGTCGCCCTCTTTTGGATCGACCTGGTCTACGCTGACACCGCCGTCGAGCAGGCCGGTCGCGCCTTGCGCTGCGACGTCGGACTCGAGCTTGCTCGAGTCGATGTCGTCAGCCTGTACGTTCTGCTGGATGCCGCCGACAAGGGCAGGCACCAGGGTCTTGATGGCGTTATTCACTTCGCCTTCGTCGACGCCTAACTTACTGGCAATCTCTTGCGTGGGAATCTGATTGAAGAGTTCGTCGAGTCCAGCCATGACATATCCACCTTCGTTGCTGGGATGTTGCGCTCCGCGGTCATGACACTAGTCCAATTGATCTTGGTGCACAGGGGTTCCGCGCGGCCCGATCAATTCAATCGCGACGTCTCCAACGACACATCGGCGCGAGGGAATCGGGCGAGCAGCGCATCGCCCATCGCCGCCGCAGGGGTCAGCACGCCGCGCAGATCCGACAGCCGGTCGCGGTCCAAGGCGAGCGCCAGCCCGCTCTCTCCGAGCAAAACCGACGTCGCTTTGTAACCGAAGTCGCCTTTCTGCGACATCGTGGTCCGGTAGCGCGCGCCCGAGGTTGTCCTGGTGTACGTCTCGACCGTGTAGTGGCCCTGTTCACGAGCGCGTTCGCTCGGTCCGCTACCCGGCTTCGGCGCGATGCGCTCAACGAGTTTGCGCGGCAGCCGGTCGAAGTAGCGGCCGCCGAGCGCCATCGTCGCTGCGTTGCCGGCGGTGGCCATCGCCGCCGCCAGTGGGGCGACAATCGACTTGCCGAGACTCATCTGCTCCGCGTATTCGAACCGGTGGCCATAGGCGTAGTCGAGTAATGCGTTGCTGCGACGGACAATTCGGGTATTTGCGGCCGCCATCACGAACGCCCCGACCCAGTAGCCCTTGAGTTCAGGCGCGATCTCGCCGCCGCGGCGCCATCGAATGTCCGGCTGCGCACCCAGTTCGGGTTCGGCGGCGCGGTCGGGTGTGAGCGTGTAGGGGTCGTTCATCAGCCGCCTCGCCTCCGGGTCAGTTGATGCCGTACGCATGAGCTCCAACATCGAGGCGACGGTGCCGCCCGACACACCGCCAGCGAACGAGCGCACTACGAGGTTGGTGTCACCGAGCTGACCCGCCTGGTCTTGCTGCGCGCGCCGGTGGAGGGCGAAGACAGTGAGATCCGAAGGAATGGAATCGAATCCGCATGAATGCACGATGCGGGCACCTGTGTCCACCGCCTGTTTGTGGTACAAGTCGATGCTCTCACGGATGAAGATCGACTCGCCCGTCAGATCGGCGTAATCAGTCCCAGCCGCGGCGCAGGCAGCCACCAACGGCAACCCGTACTTCAGATATGGCCCGACGGTCGTCACCACCACCTGCGCCTGGGCCGCCAGCGCATTAAGCGTCGATGGTTGAAATGCGTCCGCGACGATCAGCGGCCACGACTGCGCCCTGTCCCCCAGCGTTTCCCGGACTGCGAGCAGCTTGTCTTGCGACCTGCCGCCCAGCGCAATGCGGGCGTCGCCGCCCGCCCTGGCCAGATATTCGGCGGTCAGCTTGCCGACGAAGCCGGTCGCTCCGTACAGGACGATGTCGAAGTCACGCTGCGCTGCGCTCATGAGGCGACGCTACCCGAGCGTCTCGGGCATTTCGACGTCCTCACCCAGCACGTGACGAGCCAGGAAGGCGGTCACGACCTGGTACCAGATCTTGGCGTGCTGCGGGGTGAGCACCCAGTGGTTCTCCGACGGGAAGTAGAGGAATCGGTGCGGGCTGGTGCCGTCCTCATCTGCGGGCAGGGCGGAGTCGGTCAGCAACTCGAACCACAGCCGCAACGCCTCGCCGATCGGCACGCGATAGTCCTTGTCGCCGTGAATGACAAGCATCGGGGTGCGGATCTGGCCGACGAAGCGATGTGGCGAATTCTGTTCGGCCATCTCCGGTGTCATTTCGCGCGCCCACCAGTACGCGCCGTCGGTGGTCGGTCCGAACTGGTCGAGCGCCCACAGGCTGGCGTGGGTGACGATCGCGTCGAAGCGGTCGGTGTGTCCAGCGATCCAGTTTGCCATGTAGCCGCCAAACGAGCCACCCATCGCGGCCGTGCGTGTCTCGTCGACCCTGGGATGCGCGCACGCCACGTCCGTCGCCGCGATGAGATCGGTGAACGGCGCGAAACCCCATGCGCCCCAACCACGCTGGATGAAGTCCTGGCCGTAGCCGGTGGATAGCGCCGGATCGGGCATCAGCACGGCGTAGCCCTTGGCGACGAGCAACCACGGATTCCACCGCCAGTGCCAGGCGTTCCAGCTGGCCAGCGGACCGCCGTGAACCCACAACACCAGCGGCGCAGGCCTGTCGCCGTGCGGCAAGGCCAGCCACGACCGCACGGGCCGGCCGTCGTCAGCGGCGGCGGTGACCTCGGTCAGGGTGCCGGGCAGTTGGGGCCGTTCCACGCACGGCAACTCCGTCACGGTGCCGTCCGGGTCGATCCGGACGGGGTGTGGCGGCAGCGCATACGAACTGCGCATCGCATACACGACGCCTTCGGGCGCGGTGCGCACATCGGAGTAGGTGTAATCGTCGTCGGTGAGCCGGATGACTGCGCCGCTTGACGGGTCGACCGCGAAGACCGGACCGCGGCCGTTCTCATCGGCGGTGACGATCAAGGCCGAGCCGTCGGCGCACCAGGTCACCGATGTCGGCCACCGGTCCCATTCGCCGGTCAGTTCGATGAACGGCTCGCCGAAACGCATGTGGCACAGCGTGATTCGCGGCGCTTTATCGGGTGTGGAATGTGTCTCGCGGGTGAAGGCCACCGCCGTGCCGTCGGGCGAGATCGCAGGCAATTCAAGATCGGCGTCGGGGTCGTCGGCGATGGTGGTCCGCTGCGCCGTAGCGAGGTCGATGTGGACCAGGGTGCCGCGGATGGACGCACCGGGTGCGGGGTCATGCCACGACGTCACGACGAAGCTGCCGTCTCGGCTGACGTCGAAGTCCGCCTCCCGCAACGCGTCCCCCGGTTGCGAGGTGAGATCGCGTGGTCCGTCGATGTCGAGCAGATGCGGATGGTCGGGCCCGAGGTCGTGATCCCAGTACCGCACCGGATAGCCGCTGTGCAGCACGGCCGATACCTTGTTGTCCTTGCGCAGCGTTCGCAGCCGCTTGTCCTCGTCGACGCCCGAGGCCGAGCGCAGCAGCTTCGCCGCGACCACTGTGGCGGCGGCCGCACGCGCGGTGCGGACCGCGTCGACGCCGCCCGGCAACGCGAGCGCCTCGACGGCTTCCCCACCGGCGGCGGGCAACCGCCACAGGGACGCGGGCGGCTTGTCGTCCTCCTCGGTCGGCCGCGCCGCGACGAACAATAGGTCGCCGTCGGACGTGAAAACCGGCGACGACTCCCCCTTGGCGCCGCGGGTGAGGCGACGCGCCGGTTGTAGGCCGGCCGGGTCCAGTTCCCAAATCGCGCTGACGAATTCGGTGCGCTTTTCGTTGAGTTCCGCGATAGACGTGACCACCCGCGACCCATCGGATGACACCGCCAGGCCGGACGCCCGAGGAAGCGCAAGGAACTCGTCGAGGTCATCGAACGGGGTCGTCACCATGCCCATTTGGTAGCACACCGCGCAAGTCCG
>CAVYPI010000076.1:0-18500 GCA_963770125.1 uncultured Actinomycetota bacterium
CTGGCAACTATGGCAATAGATTGCCATAGTTGCCGGGATATGGCAAAATTTAGCAATGTGATCGGCGCGACAAGGGGCGGCAATGAGCGATCCCGATGATGCAGGCAAAGGGCGGACCGTGACGCTTCAGGATGTCGCGAGGGAAGCCGACGTCGCCGTTTCAACGGTGTCGCGGGCGCTGTCGAATCCCGACCGCGTCAGCCGGCCCATGCGTGAGCGCATCCAGGAAGTCGCCCGGCGCCTCGGGTATACCTCGGCCCGGATACCAGTGCGTGACTCCTTGCTGGCCCTCATGGTCAGCGGCATCGGTAATCCATATAACGCCGCGCTGATCCGCGGGGTGGAGTCCCAGGCCCGCGCGGCCGGCTCGTCATTGGTCGTCGGCGACATCGCCGATGGACCGGAGGTGGAGCTTGCCCATATCGAGCGACTGAACGATCGAGGAGTCGACGGAATCGTCCTCGCCTCCAGCCTTCTCCCGGAGGCTGAGCTACGTGCGGTAGGTGATCGGGCCGATGTTGTGCTGTTCAACCGGGAGGTCCCCGGATTCGCCAGCGTCATCACCGATTCGAGCGACGGCAGCCGGCAGATGGTCGAGCATCTGGCCGCACTCGGCCACCGTTCGATCGCGTATTTGTCGGGGCCCGCCCTGTGGACCGACACCGAACGCTGGCGCACGCTGTCCGAAAACGCCACGCGATTGGGTGTCGAGATCGTTCGCCTCGGCCCGTTCATGCCAACGCTCGACCAAGGCTCTGCGGCTGCCGATGTTGGACTCGGCAGCGGCGCCACCGCTCTGGTGGCGTTCAACGATCTGCTTGCTATTGGAATGCTGCAGCGGTTACGGCGGAGAAAGGTGGACGTGCCAGGCGCGATCAGCGTTGTCGGCCACGACGATATCTTCGGCGCCGACTTTTGCCAGCCTTCGTTGACCACAGTCCATAGCGATGTCGAGCACGCCGGCCGAACGCTGGTCGACTTGGTGCGGGGTCGGATCGTGAGCCGACCGGACACCCCGATCGTGATCCCCACCCAACTCGTGGTTCGAGAATCGACGGGGGCCTGTACATGACCGACTACGGGCGCAGCGTTGTTCGGATCGCGGTGTCCGGCGCCGGCCTGATCGGCAAGCGACACATCGAGGAGATCGACGCCAGCGACTCGGCAGTGCTGGCATCGATCGTGGACCCGGGGCCGGTCGGGCCGAAACTGGCCCAGAAATACGGTGTTCCGTCCTACCCGTCCCTGGCCGAGCTGTTCGCCAAGGACAAGCCGGACGGCATCATCCTGGCCACGCCTAACCAGATGCACGTAGCGGGTGGCCTGGAGTGCGTCGAGGCGGGGGTGCCTGTGATAGTCGAGAAACCCATTGGGGACAACGTCGCATCAGCCACCCGACTCGTCGAGGCCGGCGAAAAGGCCGGGGTTCCGGTGCTGACCGGCCACCACCGTAACTACAGCCCGATCATGACAAAGGCACGCGAGATCATCGAAAGCGGCGTTCTGGGAAGGCTTGTCGGCGTTACGGGCACCGCCTTGTTCTACAAGCCGGACGACTATTTCGACGTTGGCGGCGGATGGCGACGCGAGCCGGGAGGTGGGCCCATCTTGCTCAACCTGACCCATGAGGTGAACAACCTGCTGTCGCTGATCGGCGATATCGACACCGTGACGGCGTTGACGTCCAACACAACTCGAGGTTTGCCCGTCGAGGACAGTGCGGCGATGATCTTCCGCTTCGCAAATGGTGCGCTCGGCACTTTCCTGCTCTCCGACACTGCGGGGTCGGCACGCAGTTGGGAGCAGACCTCCCAAGAGAACACCAGCTACTCCAGCTACGACGACGAGGACGCGTATCACATCGCCGGAACGCGGGGTTCGCTGTCGGTGCCGACAATGCGCTTGAAGATCTTCGAGGGTGAGCGGTCGTGGTGGGAGCCGTTTACCACCTCAACCGAGAGCGTTGAGCGCAGCGATCCTCTGGCCGGCCAAGTGAAGCATTTCGCCGAGGTCATTCGCGGCGAGGCCGAGCCAATCTGTAGTGGCCGGGACGGCCTCAAGACGATGCAGGTGGTCGATGCCGTCGTGGAGTCCGCCCGCACTGGCCGGCCCGTCAACATCGCGACCTGAGCCAACAGCAGTCGCTTTGTCTAGTGATCCCGATGTGGGGTCGACTCGTCAAAGCCGAAGAGCCGCATTGGGGTGTCCCACAACACCTTCCGACGGTCGCCGGCATCGGGTATCAGTCGCTCGACAAGGACGAGAACGGGTCCGTAGTCGATCCGCTCGGGGGCTCGCAGGAATGGCCAGTCCGATCCCCACATGCACCGGTCGGGAGTGAACGCCTCGAGCAGCGCCTGCACGAACGGCCAGGAATCCCGCCATGGGTACGTCTCCGCCGAGCATTTCACCAAGCCGGAGATCTTGACGAAGTACCGCCCGCTCGATGCAAGGTCGAGCAAGCGGCGAAAACCCGCTTGACTCAATCCGGCTGTGGGATCGGGTCGCCCGCAGTGGTCGATCAGGACGCGCACCCCGGACGGTTCCAGAATCGGGGCCATCTCGATCAGTTGGTCCCCGTCGACCTGCACGTCGGCGAACATGTCCAGAGCGGCGAGGTCGCGTAGCAGCGCTGTGGTGTCACGGAAGTGATCGACACCAAGCAGAGAGGCCTGCATAGTGGTGCCGACAATGCCGAGGCCACGCAGCCGCTCCAGTTCGGAGTGGCTGATGTCGTTGTCGACGACAGCGACGCCCTTGAATCGGCCGTTTCCCCGTGCGAGGAAGTCCAGTAGGCACCGGTTGTCGGTGTCGTAGCCCGAATTGGGTCCGACTACCAATGCATGTCGGGAACCGTAGGCATCGAACAACTCGGCCAGTTGATGCGCCGTGCCCTGCTCGTTGGCGACCGGGTGATACCAGGCGTCGGGTGCATAGCCGAAATGCGTGGGGTCGAGAAGGTGGTTGTGACAATCGATCTTGGGTTCGTCGTAGATCGTCACAAGGTCAGTTTCCGGCACCGGAGCAATCGCGGTTGCACGCGGAACTGCGATCCCGCTGAACGGAATCGGAGGGTGAGAGCTTGCGCAATCGATCACCGGGCGGCGAGTCTTCGGATATCTGACCCGCATTTGGGGCGGCGGTGCAGTGTGGGAGGCGTAGGCATGATCGATCCTCAGGACATTGCCGACGATGTGATCGTTGCGCAGGGTAAGCGCAAGACGATCGGGCAATTCAGATGAGGAGTCAGGGAAGAGGTTCTGTGCTCGAATCAACTGCAGTGGTCGCCACTGACGCGCCCGAACGCTACGCGAAGCAACTCCTCGCCCATCTCGGGCGCAAGAACACCGTCGAGACGGTTGGCGGCGAGCGGCATGGCGGACGGCTGGTGTTTGCCTACGGCACCGCGACCGTCCGGCCCGAGGACAACCAACTGGTGCTCGAGGCCGCCGCCGAGGACCCCGACTCGCTCGCCCACGTCGAAGACGTGCTGGCCCGCCACCTGGAGCGGTTCGGGGCTAAACGCGAGCTGGTGGTGACCTGGCAGCGCGGCAGACCCGACGGTGCGGGCAGCGCCGACGGTATCGACGGCTGAGTTTCGCGCCACCCGGTCCGGGCGCCCCGGGCCGCTAGCGTCTCAGGCTCTGTGCGAACAAGAACCGGACCATCTCGGCGGACGCGTCGGGGCCCATCGGGTCCGTGTAGGACCCAACAGGGTTCCCTCCGGACCACGCGTGCCCGCCGCCATGGACCGTCCAGGACTCGGCGAGCACGACGCTGTCGGCGTCGGTGTACACGGTGCGGGTGCAGGCGTGACCGGTGGGCCGCGCGTCGAGCTGCGTCGTGTGTGAAACCAAGGTGTCGGCCGCGGCCAGCCGGGCGGCGACGAGGTTCCTGGCGTTCACAGGCGCCACGATGTCGTCACGATCGCCGTGGAACACGATCAACGGCACGTTGGCGCCCGGGGCCGGTGAGCCGCCCGTTCGCATCGCGACGAACGCCGAGGCGACGTCACGTGCAGCGCGGTAGGCGATTCCGGAATGCACACCGACCCCCGCGTAGAGCTCCGGGTAGGTCGCGGCCATCACCGCCGCCATGGCGCCGCCAGCGGAGAGTCCGGCCACATAGACCCGGGCGGGGTCGATCTTGTGGTGGGCCATGATCTGACGGGTGATGCCGGCGATGATCGCCGGCTCGCCGGCACCCGCCCGCTGGTCGGCGGGTGAGAACCAGTTCCAGTAGCCGCCGCTGTTGGCCGCTGCGGACTGCTGCGGGTACGCGACCAGGAACGTGTGCTGCTCGGCGAGGTCATTCATCCGGGTCCCTGCGGCGAAATCGGTGGCGTCCTGCCTGCCGCCGTGCAGCATGACGACCAGGGGCACTGGCGCACCGGTGTAGCCGGTCGGGATGTAGAGGTCATAGCTTCTGGTCCCGGCTGGTTCTGTGTGGGCCAAGCGGCGGATCTCACCGCCGGCTGCGGCGGCCGCCGCGGCCGCGCCGGGGTTCGAGGTCAGCGTGGGTCGGAGCTTGTCGAGCAGCCCGCCGGGGCGGCGCATGGTGCGCCATTCCGCGGGCGGCAGGTGGTGGCCGCCGGGGAGTCGTGCTGGGATTTGCGGGGCGGCCCCGAGTGTGCGCTGCAGAACGGCGAAGGCCTCCGTCAGCTGTCCTGCGCGGGTGAGCCTCAGCGCTTCGGACATGCCGATGCTGCGGTGATCGTCGTCCATGGAGCCCTTCGAGTGTGATGTCGTCGTCGACCGGTCGGTCGGCGTCTTTAACGCTCAGGTGGTGCGGTTGACGAGGGCGGCCTTCACGGTTTTCGGCGCGCGGAAGGCGCCGAGCACCTCGACCGAGGAGATGGTCGCGAGCGCGAGATCGGCGCTCACGTCGTTGTCGATAGTGGCCAACCCGAGGACATGCAGATTGACCGTCTGCCCCGCGTCGCGGAGTTCCTCGAGGTGACGGCGGCTGAGATGCTGTGTGCCGAGGGTCAGTGCTCTGCGCGCCACCGTGTTGTGTCACCGCCTCCGCCCGGCTCTCGAGCTGACGCCGGATCGCTGTGCGGATGAAGTCAGTGCGGTTGGCGTAAAAGCCCTCGTTGACGAGTAGATCGATCTGGCCGAGGTCGACCAGGCCCACGTTGATGGTGATCTTCTCGCTCTTATCAACTTCCGCCATATCCCACCTCTGCCATCTACCGACCATCCTATCACCATCCGCTGGGATGGTGCCATGGTCAGTCCGCGTCAGATCTCCATGCGTGGCCGCTCTGCGCCGAGCTGGCCTCGGTACCGTACGACGATGACCGACAGCAGGCTTGCCTTGTGACCGTTCCGTCGCCGGCAACCGTGCGTCAGGCCGCGGCGCTGGTGGCACTCGAAGGCGTCGCCGGACTCGTGGCGGCGGTCGCGTTCGTGGTGCGCGGACTCGGCGGTGCCGACCAGTCCACGGTCAGCGGTTTCGGCAACGCGGCCTGGTTCGCCATCATCGGCGGCGGCATTCTCGCCGCGGGTTGGGCGCTGTGGACCGGACGCCGCTGGGGCCGCGGAATCGCGGTATTTGCGCAGCTGTTGCTCCTTCCCATTGCGTGGTACATGGGGGTCGGTTCACATCAATGGCTGTACGGCATTCCCGTCGCGATCGTCGCGCTGGCGACGCTCGCGCTCCTGTTCAGCCCGTCGGCGCTGCAGTGGCTCGGAGCTCAGGATCCGGTCGGCGACGATCGCTGAGGAGCCGGCCCAGACATTCCCGCCAGTGCCGACAACTCCGGGCCCGACACCCGGTAGGTGATCCACTCGGCCTGCGGCCGTCCGCCGACGGCGTCGTAGAGGGCGATCGCGTTGACGTTCCAGTCCAGCACTGCCCACGACAGCCGGGTGTATCCGCGGTTGAGGCATTCCCTGGCCAGGGTGGCCAGCATCTTGCGAGCAAGTCCGCGGCGGCGGAACTGCGGGCGCACGTAGAGGTCCTCAAGGTAGATGCCCGCCACACCGTCCCAGGTGGAGAAGTTGCGGAACCACAGCGCGCCCGCGGCGGCCCGGCCGTCCACCTCGGCGATGTGCCCGTGCACGGTTGGGTGGTCGCCGAAAAGCGCCTCGCACAACTGACTTTCGGTGACGGTGCAGTCCGCGCTGGCCCGCTCGAACTCGGCCAGTTCGTGGATCATCGCGGTCAGTTCGGCCTCATCGCCCGGCTGGACGGGGCGGATGATCTCGGTCACGGCTGCACTCCGAGGGCCGACAGGATCGTGTTGAATTTCGTTGTGGTTTCCGCGACTTCGTCGTCGGGATCGGATTCGGCGACAATGCCCCCACCCGAGTGCGCGTCTGCGGTGCGGCGATCGGCCGACAGCTGGGCGCAGCGAATCGACACCACCCACCGGCCGTCACCACGCTGGTCGCACCAGCCGACCGCGCCTGCGTAGAAACCGCGGTCGCCCTCCAGCTCGTTGATCAATTCCGCCGCGGCCGTCGCGGGAACGCCGCCCACCGCAGGAGTCGGGTGCATCGCGACCGCCAAATCCAATGCGGTGGTGGACTTTTCACGTAGCGTGCCGGTAATGGGCGTGTACAGGTGCCACACCGCCCCCGTCTTGCTCAGCCGCGGCTCCTGCGCGATCTGGAGCTCGACACACAACGGGCCCAGCGCCTCGGCCATCGCGTCGACAACCAACTGGTGTTCGTGGCGGTTCTTGGCCGAAGCGGCGAGCGCGGCTCCGCTGGCCTCGTCGGCGTCGGGGTCCGCGAACCGCGGCGCGGATCCCGCAAAGGGGCGGCAGGTCACCTGATCGCCGCGCCGCGCGACGAGCAGTTCGGGGCTCGCGCCGACCAGTGCGGCGCCGGAATACCCGCCGCCTGCCGCCGTGAGGTCGGCGAGGTACGCGTTGGCCGCGGCGTCGTTGGCGATGAGTCGATGGACGATGGTGCGGGCATCAAGTGGCCCCTCGGCAACCAATCGCAACGCCCGGGCAAGCACCACCTTGTGCAGGCCGCTGCCCGGATCCTGCAGCCGGCGCAAAGCCGCGCCGATGCGCGCGCGGTGCTCTTCGGGATCGGGAATCGTCTGCGTGATCCGCACCGTGGGCAGCTCGCGAAGCGGCCAGTCCGGCAGCGTCTCCGTGAACTGCACCGCCTGCGGACGGATCAGCGCCGCCGGCCTGGATAGGTCAAAAGGCAAGGCGCCCAAGATGAGTGGCGCGCTGTGCGATGCCAGCGCGGCGCGTGCGTCGGCCAGCCGGGGGAAGGCGGTGTGCACACCGTCGGCGACCACCGCGCCGGTGCGCCCGGCGAGCACGAAGACGGGTTCGCGCGTCACGTCGGCAGGCACGGGTGGCGGTGACCCGTCAATCCCAGCGCGATGATCTGGCGCACCCCGTGTTCGAACCCGCACACCGCGATCGACGCGGCGACCATCGCGAACCTGATCCCCTCGGACATCTCCAGTTCGACCCAGCGCGTCAGCACCGCGCGGGAGAAGTGTCCGTGCCCGACGAACAGCACATCGCGGGACTCCATGTGCTCCAATGCGTACGCGATCGCCCGGTCGGCCCGGTCACTGACCTGCTGCACGCTTTCACCGCCCGGGCAACCGTGCGTCCACACCAGCCAGTCGGGCACCTTCTGCCGGATCTCCTGGGTGGTCAGGCCCTCGTAGTCGCCGTAATCCCATTCCGCGAGAAGGGGAGACACCTCGTCGACTTCCAAGCCGGCCAGTTCGGCGGTGACCTCCGCACGCCGCCGCGGGCTCGACACAACAAACGGATTGTCGAGACTGAGCACCGAGAGCGCATCGGCGGCCAACTTGGCCTGCTCTCGCCCCGTCTCGGTCAGATCGAGTTCGGTCCGACCGGTGTGCTGGCCGGACTTCGACCACTCCGTCTCGCCGTGCCGAAGGAGAACCAGTCGGTGCTGCAGAACGCTCACGGAGACTGATTCTGCCGCACGCGCTGTCGTGCGTGGGTACCCGTGCAACGATGAACACCGTGACGCGGGTACTTGCGGTCGCCAATCAAAAGGGTGGGGTTGCCAAGACGACGACGGTCGCGTCGTTGGGTGCGGCGATGGAGGAGCAGGGCAGGCGGGTGCTGCTCGTCGACCTGGATCCCCAGGGATGTTTGACGTTCTCGCTGGGCCAGGATCCCGACAAGCTGGCCGTGTCGATCCACGAGGTGCTGCTCGGTGAGGTGGAGCCCGACGCGGTACTGGTCGACACGCCGGAGGGAATGACGCTGATGCCCGCCAACATCGACCTGGCAGGCGCCGAGGCGATGTTGTTGATGCGGGCAGGCCGCGAGTATGCGCTCAAGCGGGCGCTGGCCAAGGTCGGCGGCAGCTACGACGTGGTGATCATCGACTGCCCGCCGTCGCTGGGGGTGCTGACCCTCAACGGGCTGACCGCCGCCGACGACGTGATCGTGCCGTTGCAGTGCGAGATGCTGGCGCACCGCGGCGTCGGCCAGTTCCTGCGCACGATCACCGACGTGCAGCAGATCACCAACTCGGACTTGAAGCTGCTGGGCGCGCTGCCGACGCTGTACGACTCGCGCACCACCCACAGCCGCGACGTGCTGCTCGACGTCGCCGACCGCTACGACCTGCCGGTGTTGGCGCCGCCGATCCCGCGGACCGTGCGGTTCGCCGAGGCCAGCGCATCAGGGGCGTCGGTGCTGGCGGGCCGGAAAAACAAGGGTGCCCACGCCTATCGCGAATTGGCCAGCGCGTTGCTGAAGTATTGGAAGAACGGCAAAGGGTTGGCCACCTTCACGCCGGAGATCTAACCCGCGAACGGCGGTTCGGCCGCCGATGAATCTCGGGGGTGCCGCGTATCTGATTGAAACGCGGACATCCAGTCGCGCCGGCCAGTCACGGCCGGAACCATCACTTGAGACGAAATGAGAGCGTCACCATGGCGACAATCGCTGACAAATCAGTTCTGGTTACCGGAGGCAATCGCGGCATCGGACGGGCGCTGGTCGGAGAAGCCCTGAGCAGAGGCGCGAAACGGGTATATGTCGGTACCCGCAAGCCTGTGGCCGACTCGGACGCACGCGTCACACCTCTGCCTCTCGACGTGACGAACGAAGCCCAGATCCGGCGGGCCGCCGGTGACGTCGAAGCTCTCGACGTCCTGATCAACAATGCTGGCATAGCGCTCTACGACGACTTGACCGATCGTGCCACGCTCGAACGCCACCTCGCCGTCAACTTGTTCGGCACGTACAGCGTCATCCAGGCCTTCCTGCCATTGCTGAGTGGTTCCAGGGGTGCCGTCAGTCAACAACCTGTCGGTGAACGCCCTTGCTCCCTTGCCGATTATCCCGGCGTATTCGATTTCGAAGGCCGCGGCGTTCTCCCTGACGCAGTCGCTGCGCAGTCTCCTGGCCGGGCGGGGCGTGACCGTTCACGCCGTGCTGACCGGCATCGTGGATACCGACATGACGAAAGACCTGGACGCGCCGAAGGCGTCTCCGGAGTCCGTCGCGCGAGCCATCTTCGACGGAGTGGAGAACGGGGAAGAGGACATCTTCCCCGACGCAATGTCAGGATCGATGGCGCAAGGCTGGCGCAGCGGTCCGGCCAAGGCACTCGAGCGCCAGTACGCGGCGCTCGCAGTCGCCGAACGGGCCAAGTCGCAAGCGAACTCGGGTTAGCGACCGGGGTTGGCCCAGCGCGACGAGTTCGTCGCCGCGCTGCTCGAGGATCGTCGAACCCGCAACCGCAGGAACCACCGCAGCGGAACTCGGCGGCCGTCCCCCAGCTTGGTGCCCCCAGCACCGGAATGTGTTCGACGCCGTTGCCGCTGGCCGGATCGAACACGTCATACCCGCCGGTGACGGGAACCAGCAACCGCCCGGCCATCATCGTCGCGGGCCCCAGCGGACTGTTGCTGCCCGACGCGCTGATCGTGTACCTGTAGCGAAGTCCGTTGGCGGAGAACACCATTACGGAATCACCGGTCCACCACGTGATCAGATCACCGGCCCGCGACATCGTCGCGCCCGGTGACGGCGGCTTGGGCATCGGGGTGCTGACGACGGTCGCGCCGGTCTCGTCGACGATGTTGACCGTCGGCTCCGGGGTGGGCACGTAGACGGCCGTCGTGGTGTCGGACACCGCGACGACGCGGGCGCCCGAGTCGTCGACCACGCCGGGCTGTGGCACGTATTTCAGGTTGGGCGTGTCTTCTTCGTCGGCGGGCCGCAGCAGCGTCAGCCGCAGGTCGGTCTGCTTGGGGCACGCCTCCAGAACTGACACCGCCGTGGAACTGGCTTGCGCATCCACAAGCCGGCAGATCGGCGAGGCGGGCGTGCCCGGCTTGATCCGCGCGTCGAGCGCGCCGTAGGACAGCATCCGGACCATGTCCGAGCGCCACATCTCCAGGCGACTGTCGCCGGCCGACAGCACGGTGGTGCCATCGGACGACAGCGTCACCTCGGGGTCGGCGTATGCGGTGCGGCTGGGCCCGCGCCTGCCGGTCTTGGCGTCGATGGTGCTGACCTGCCCGCAGCCGCGGACGTCGGGATATACCGCGACGGCGAAGTTGTAGACATACGTGACGCCGCAGAGCTCGAGGTCACGCGCGTAGCTCCACAGCGTGTCTCCGGTGGCAGGGTCGCGGCCGTCGACCTCGCGGCCGTCGCCGGTGACGACACTGCCTGCCACCACCAACGGCGTTGTGGTCTTCGGGCTCGGCGCCGTCCACAGCTGCCGCAGTGAGCCAGGCACCGCCTTGGCGGGCGTCAGGGTCCGCGCGGGCGTCGCGGCGGGCCGGCTGATGGTGGCCCTGGCGTCGCTGGTCCACCAGATCAGAGCGGCGACGACGGCGACCACTGCCGCGATCGCCGCGGCCGCCACCACGTCGCCCTTGGTGCGGCGTTCGGGTTTGACCATCCGTCGGAGGTGAACCTCGGTTAGCCGGCGTTCGCGGCCGCGGCCTTGCGCGGGCGACGGCGACGACGGCGCCGGCCGGAGTGGGACGCCTCCGAGTCGTCGGCGGTCGCCTCGTCCTCGGCGGGTGCGCTCTGCTCGGCCGTCGCCGCGGGATGCCCGGTGACCTGCTCGCCGCCGCGGGTGCGCCTGCGATTGCGGGTGCGGTTGCGGGCGGGCCGCTCGGCGGGCTTGTCCGCTGGCGCGCGCTTGGCCTGCGGCTTGCGCCGCTCGCCAACCGTGCCCTTGGCATCGGTCGGGATGTCAAGCTCTTCGTAAAGATGCGGTGAGCTGGAGTAGGTCTCGGCGGGGTCGAGGCAAGCCAGGCCCAGCGCCTTGTCGATCATCTCCCAGCGGGCGAGCTCGTCCCAGTCCACCAGCGTGACGGCGATGCCGGTGCGCCCGGCCCGGCCGGTGCGGCCGATGCGGTGCACGTAGGCCTGCTCGTCCTCGGGGATCTGGTAGTTGATGACGTGGGTGACGTCCTCGATGTCGATGCCGCGGGCGGCGACATCGGTGGCGACGAGCACGTCGATATCACCTGTGCGGAACGCCTTGAGCGACTTCTCGCGGGCAGCCTGTCCCAGGTCGCCGTGGACGGCACCGACCTTGAAGCCGCGTTCGGCCAGTTCGTCGGCGACCTTCTGGGCGGTGCGCTTGGTGCGGGTGAAAATCATCGTGGCGCCGCGGCCCTTGGCCTGAAGTATCCGGCTGACCAGTTCGACCTTGTCCAGCGCGTGGGCGCGGTAGACGAACTGTTCGGTGGTGTCGTGGATGGCCGCCGAATGCGGTGCCTCCGCCCGGATGTGGGTGGGCTGGTTCATGAACGTGCGGGCCAGTGTGATGATCGGGTCCGGCATGGTCGCCGAGAACAGCATGGCCTGCCGTTCGTCGGGGATCTGCTTCAGAATCCGCTCGATGTCGGGCAGGAAGCCGAGGTCGAGCATTTCGTCGGCCTCGTCGAGCACCAGCATCGACAGCCCGCCGAGTTGCAGGTGGCCCTGCTGCGCGAGGTCGAGCAGGCGCCCTGGCGTGCCGACGACGACGTCGACGCCCTTCTGCAGCGCCTCGATCTGCGGCTCGTAGGGCCGACCACCGTAGATCGACGTCACGGTCAGCTTGCGCTCAGCTGTGTCCGATGTCGGCGCCGGCGCGCCTCCGGTGGTGAGGTACTTCGCCGCCACGGCGAGATCACCCGACACCTGTAGGCAGAGTTCGCGGGTGGGAACCACGACGAGCGCACGGGGGATACCGCTCAGCGGGCGCTCCTCGTCGGTGGTGATGCGCTGCAGCAAAGGCACCCCGAAGGCCAGGGTCTTGCCCATGCCGGTGCGCGCCTGGCCGATGAGGTCATCGCCGGCAAGTGCCATCGGCAGCGTCAGCTCTTGGATAGCAAAGGGATGTTCCTTGCCGTCTTCGGCCAATGCGCGCACTATTTCGTCGCGAACTCCGAGTTCGGCAAACTTTGGATTGAGATGCGTCATGCTTGGTAGACGTAGCCTTTCAGTGTCATTTCTCGTAGCGTCCACGCGCGCACGAGTTCGACGAAGCTACGGCCGGGGCCCTGCGTTGACGTCGCGGGCCGACTGCGTGCACGCACATTTCCTAGGTAGCGGCGCATTATTCGGAATCACTGCTGAGTGCTTCCAATGCCACTGCCTAGACCCATGATAGCTGGCCGGGTTTGCCGCGCGGTCGGTACGCCCATCGCCGTCTACAGTTGGGAACATGAATTCGACGCCGCCCGCGCCCTCTCCTGAGCAGACCTCGTCGGGCGTGTGGGCCGATCATCCCGGCGTCACCGAGCTCTTCGCGCTGCTGGCCTACGGCGAGGTGGCGGCGTTCTACCGGCTCACCGACGAGGCGCGGATGGCGCCGAACCTGCGGGGCCGAATCAACATGGCCAGCATGGCCGCCGCGGAGATGAATCACTACGAGGTGCTCCGGGATGCGTTGGAGCGCAGGGGAGTCGACGTGGTGCCCGCGATGACGAAGTACGCCTCGGCGCTTGAGAACTACCACCGGCTGACCACACCCAGCACCTGGCTGGAAGCGCTGGTAAAGACCTATGTCGGCGACGCGCTGGCGGCCGACTTCTACCTGGAGATCGCCGACTCGCTGCCCAACGAGGTGGGCAACGTGGTGCGCGCGGTGCTGGCCGAAACCGGACACTCACAGTTCGTGGTGGCCGAGGTGCAGGCCGCGGTGACGGCCAGCGAGAAGCAGCGCCACCGCCTGGCGCTGTGGTCGCGCCGGCTGCTCGGCGAGGCCATCACTCAGGCCCAGTATGTGCTCGCGGACCGTGACGAGCTCGTCGACCTGGTGATGAGCAGCGGCGAGGGCCTTACCCAGATGACTGAGTTCTTCGATCGACTCCAACACACGCACAGCACCCGCATGCACGAGCTGGGCCTGGCCTGAGCTACTTCGTGCAGTTCGCGATCATCGTGTTGTTGTTCTGCACGGCGATTGCGGTGCCCGACGCGTCGGTGATGCTGCAGTTCAACTGACCGGTCACGCTCGTCGCAGTGACGGAACTGAGGGTCACGCCCGGGTCGAGCACCACGGTTTTCGACCACGGCAGCGCCACGTTGATGTCGGTCTGCAGCGCTCCTTGCGCATCGGTGTAGATGACTGTCACCAGGTCGATGAGATTGCGGTTGCCGGTCACCCGGTAGGTGATCGTGTTCGGCGCGGGCGCGGGAGCCGCATCGGTCGGCGGGGCGCTGGGCGGGGCGCTCGCGGTCGGCGTGGCGCTCGCGGTCGGCGTCACGGTGGTGACCGTTTCGGGCGGCAACGGCGCCGCGGGCGGGGGCGCCACCGTTGTGGTGGCGACCCTCGGTGCCGACGTGGTGGCGGCTGGTTGCGAGGTGGTCGGCGGCGCGACGGTGGTGGACACTGAGCCGCTGTCGCCGCCACCGAGGATGACCACTGTGCACATCACTGCGACGAGCAGAATCGCGCCGGCAACGCCGGCGATCCAGATCCACCGGCGATCGATCGGCTGATAGTCGTCGTAATCCTCGTAATCCCCGTAGTCCTCGAGGTCCTCGTAGTCCTCGACGTCCTCGTAGCGCCCGCGGTCGAGGTCGACGGTTTCGCCGCCGTCGTCCCCGTGGCTGGGAATCCGTTCGGTCGGGCTCGAGGAATACGGTGAATGTGCGGTGTATGACCTGTTCATGCAGCTATCCCAGTCGTTTCATCCAATGCCGGGGTCGATGCTATAGAGACAGATGTGACGAATGAGGTTGACGCGCTGGGGCTTTGATCACGGTCCGGACTCGGTTCGGTCGAGAATCCGCGCATGCCTTCGCCGGGCGCCCCGCTTCGCGGTTTCGCTGCTCGCACTGGATTATCGGTTCGCTAGCCGCGAAGTGGCCGGCGCGGCATCGCACCGCAGGCGTCCACTAGCCTTCTTGGCGAGGAACACACGAACGGAAAGGGTCCAGCGTGGAGGTCAAGATCGGTATCACCGACAGCCCGCGCGAGCTGATCTTCAACAGCGCGCAGACGCCCAGCGAGGTGGAGAAGTTGATCACCGACGCGCTGAGTAAGGATTCGGGCGTGCTGACCCTGACCGACGAGAAGGGCCGCCGGTTCCTGGTGCAGTCGGCGAAGATCGCCTACGTCGAGATCGGCGCCGCCGACGTGCGGCGGGTCGGCTTCGGCGTCGGCGCGGAGACCGCTAAGACCGGGTAAGCGGCACGTGGGACAGGCCGCGCCAGATGAACTGCACCGTGCCCTCGACGGCATCGTCTTTGGAGATCGGCCGGTCGTTGTTGAGCCAGTACCGTGCTGAGTCGACGCTGATGCTCACCAGCCCGACCGCGATCATCCGGGCCCGGTGCGGTTCCAGCCCGGAGTCATGGCTGATCAGGTCGAACACGGCGTCGGTGCACGCCTCCGTGGCCACCTTGACCTGCGCGGACACCTGAGGTTCGGTCACGTAATCGTTCTCGAAGATCAGCCGGTAGCCCTGGCCGTCGTGCTCGATGAAGTCGAAGAACGCGTGCACCGCGGCCCGCACCCGCTGGCGGTTGTCTGTGGTGGTGCGCAAGGCCTGGCGCACACCCGAGACGAGATTGTCGACATGCCGCTGCAGCACCGCCAGGTAAAGCTCGAGTTTGGACGTAAAGTGTTGGTAGAGAACGGGTTTGCTCACGCCCGCGCGGTCGGCGATCTCGTCCATTCCTGCGGCGTGGTAGCCGCGGTCGACGAAAACCTCGCTGGCAGCAGCGAGTAACTGCCCGCGGCGTTCGTCACGGGGCAGCCTGTTCCCGCGCCGGCCCGCGCCGGAGCCGACGCCGGTCAGCGGGCCGTCTTTGGCCGGTTGCGCACCTCTCCGCGCTGCGGTGTTGGCGAGATCGCTCATTGTGTCCTTCATCTGGCTTCGGTTCGCAAACGACACTACTACCGTTGCCGCGGCGAGGCGGACGCATGCCATCGTGCCGTGACGGTGGCGCGCCGGAACTGCAAGCGCAGCAGACTGTGCCATCCTGTTTCGGTGACCTACGACCCGGGGCGTCGCGGGGGCGGTCTCGTACCCGTGCTGCGTGAAGACTGGCGAGAGCCGTTGCGCGCGCAGCGCGACCCGCTGGCCGAGGACTCCGGCCGGGTCAGGTCCAATCGAGACGAACATCGGCGCGTGCGCAAGCAGTCGTGGCTGGGCCGCTTCATCTCCTCCTACGGCTGGCGGGCCTACGCATTGCCCGCGTTGATCGCGCTGACGGGCGTCGTGGTGTACCAGACCATCACCGGAACCAGCGCGCCCGCACCCAAGGCGATCGAGGGACCGGTGCAGGGACCGCCGACCATCGGCGTGGCCGGCACGCAGATCATCGGTGCGCCACCAAAGGGGCTCACGCAGTTCGATGTGAACCTGCCCACCGGGATCCTGCCCGACGGCGGACCGTTCACCGGGGGTGGCGCGAAAACGTGGCACATCGTCCCGGGCACCACACCCAAGGTCGGCGAGGGCACCGCCAAGGTGTTCACCTACACCGTCGAGGTCGAGGACGGCGTCGACACCACGACGTTCGGCGGCGACGACGGATTCGCCCGGATGGTCAGCGAAACGCTGGCCAATCCCAAGAGCTGGACCCACAACCCGCAGTTCGGGTTCACCCGCGTCGACAGCGGTGCACCGGACTTCCGGATCTCGCTGACCTCGCCGATGACCGTGCGAGAGGGCTGCGGCTACGACATCCAGCTCGAGGCGTCCTGCTACAACCCCGCCTACGCCGACAACCAGCCGCGCGTGTTCATCAATGAGGCCCGCTGGGTGCGCGGCGCGGTGCCGTTCCAGGGCGACGTCGGCTCCTACCGGCAGTACGTGGTCAACCACGAGGTCGGCCACGCGATCGGCTATCCCCGCCACGAGCCATGTGGTGACAACGGTGAGCTAGCGCCGGTGATGATGCAGCAGACGTTCTCGACCAACAACAACGACGCCGCCCGATTCGACCCGGATTCGGTCAAACCCGACGGCAAGACTTGCCGATTCAACCCCTGGCCGTACCCGATCGCCTGAGCTTCGCCGCGGGAACCACCCCCGCTCGCGCATGGGCCGTCCGTGCGGAAGCAGACCAGGCTCGTTGCTGTTGACTGCAGTACCTGCTGTGATGGTCACTAGACGTCAATCAAGGAGATTTCGGTGTCGACACCGTTGCCACCGCTGGTAGAACCGGCGGCCGAACTGACGCGCGAGGAGGTTGCGCGCTACAGCCGTCACCTCATCATCCCGGACCTGGGGGTCGACGGGCAGAAACGGCTCAAGAACGCCAAGGTGCTCGTCATCGGCGCTGGCGGGCTGGGTTCGCCGACGCTGCTGTACCTGGCCGCCGCGGGGGTGGGCACCATCGGCATCGTCGAGTTCGACGTGGTCGACGAGTCCAACCTGCAGCGCCAGATCATCCACGGCCAATCCGACATCGGCCGGTCCAAGGCGCAGAGCGCCCGTGACTCGATCCGCGAGGTCAATCCCCTTGTCGAGGTTCGGCTGCACGAGCTGCGGCTCGAGCCGGACAACGCCGTCAACCTGTTCAAGCAGTACGACCTGATCCTCGACGGCACCGACAACTTCGCGACTCGCTACCTCGTCAACGACGCCGCCGTGCTGGCCGGCAGGCCCTACGTGTGGGGGTCGATCTACCGCTTCGAGGGCCAGGTGTCGGTGTTCTGGGAGGACGCGCCCAACGGGCTCGGCCTGAACTACCGCGACCTGTACCCGGAGCCGCCGCCACCCGGCATGGTGCCGTCGTGCGCAGAGGGCGGCGTGCTGGGCATCCTGTGCGCGTCGATCGCCTCAGTGATGGGCACGGAGGCCATCAAGCTGATCACCGGCATCGGCGAGTCGCTGCTCGGCCGGTTGATGGTCTACGACGCGCTGGACATGACGTACGCATCATCAAGATCCGCAAGGATCCGTCCACGCCGAAGATCACCGAGCTGATCGACTACGAGGAATTCTGCGGCGTGGTGTCAGAATCGGCCGCCGAAGCCGCGGCCGATTCGACGATCACTCCTCGCGAGCTACGTGAGCTGCTGGACTCCGGCAAGCCGCTGGCGCTGATCGACGTTCGTGAGCCGGTCGAGTGGGACATCAACCACATCGAGGGCGCAAAGCTGATCCCGAAGTCCGCGTTCGAATCGGGCGAGGCGTTAGCCAAATTGCAGGTCGACCGCACCCCGGTGTTCTACTGCAAGACGGGGGTTCGCTCGGCCGAGGTGCTCGCCATCGTGAAGAAGGCCGGCTTCTCCGACGCGGTGCACGTGCAGGGCGGAATCGTCGCGTGGGGCAAGCAACTCGAACCCGACATGGTGATGTACTAACAGCTAGCTTGCCGTAACTCGCCTTAGGCTCACTTTGTGACTGTCGAACCACCGCCTGATCATGTGTTGGCGGCGTTCGGGCTGACTGGTGTGCGGCCGGTTCCGCTCGGCTCGAGCTGGGAGGGCGGCTGGCGCTGCGGCGAGGTCGTGCTGTCGATGGTGGCCGACCATGCCCGCGCCGCGTGGTCGGCCAAGGTTCGCGAGACGTTGTTCGTCGACGGTGTGCGGCTCGCCCGGCCCATCCCCGGTCGACCGACGGCCGCTACGTGGTGGCGGGTTGGCGGGCCGACACGTTCGTCGCGGGAACGCCCGAACCGCGCCATGACGAGGTGGTCTCGGCGGCCGTGCGGCTGCACGAGGCGACAGCCAAGCTGGAGCGGCCCCGCTTCTTGACCCAGCCGCCGGTCGCGCCGTGGGCGGACGTCGACGTGTTCATCGCCGCCGACCGCGCCGCGTGGGAGGAGCGGCCGCTGCACTCCCTGCCGCCGGGGGCGAGGGTGTCGCCGGGTTCGGCGGACGGGCAGCGCTCGGTCGAGCTCATCAACCAGCTGGCGGCGTTGCGCCGACCGACCAAGAGCCCCAACCAGCTGGTGCACGGCGATCTTTACGGCACAGTGCTTTTCGCAGGCACCGCAGCGCCTGGTATCACTGACATCACGCCGTACTGGCGGCCCGCGTCGTGGGCTGCGGGCGTGGTGGTCGTCGACGCGCTGTCATGGGGCGAGGCCGACGACGGGCTGATCGAGC
>CAVYPI010000077.1:0-73388 GCA_963770125.1 uncultured Actinomycetota bacterium
ATGGCGGTCGTGTTCGGGATCGTCATCACCAGGCGCGCGACGCATTACCTCCCCCTCGTCGGCATGGCATTGCTCGCGGCCGGGATCGTGGTGTTCCGGATCGCCATACCCGCCAACCAGCCACTTGCCCTGCTCGGCGCGGCACTGACGGGGCTTGCGCTGGGCGCCACCGTCGCACCCGCGCTGTTCGTCGCCGGCTTCTCATTGCAGTCCAACAGCCTTCAGCGCGTGTTCGCGATCATCGAGCTCTTGCTGGCGGCGGCCGCGTTCATGGTTGCGCCCATCCTGGCCCACTTCGCGGCCACGGCGGCGGCGGATCTCACCGAAGGTACCGGCGATGCGCTGTGGATCGGCTTCGGGCTCGCAATCGGCGGCGCTGCGTTTGGTGTGACCGTCTATGCGCTCAGCGGAGCCAGCAACCGCAGCGCCCCGACCTGGACCGGTTCCTCGACGGCGAATCCCCGGCCTGGTAATCCCCCACCACTACTGGCACGTATCCGGAAGCCACCTGCGCCCCCGGTGGCCGCGGCCGAGCACGCCCCGGCCATCACGACACCGAACCAGCGTGTCACGGCAGGCTCCGCCGGCCCGGTAGTCTTCGCCTACGACGGACCGAAACGCCGCGTCCGCGATCGCGCAGGCCGCGGCCGAGCTGCCGCCCAAGCGCAAGCACGCACTGTCGTTGCGTCTGGCAGCCCGCCGATGTGGGATTCACACCGACCGACGCCAAGCACTTCGACGCCGACCAGGCCACCGAGGTACGACGAGCCGCGAGCAGACCGCCGCCCATGGGACATCGTGGCGGTCGAGGCCGGGTTTCCGGCGGGAAAGGCGGTTGTCGAAGCGGTGCGAACCTGGAAAGGCATCGTCGAGACTGCTGACGAAGACAACGCAAGCCTAGGAATCGTGCGGATGCACCGCGAACCGGCCGCTCGGACACTTCGAGGGCAGCGTTGCAGCCGCGGTCGTTGCACACACCGGACGCCAGTCCTGATCGTTCCTAATAGCTTTCAGCCTTGGCATGACGGCATTGAGGATTCCGACGACCAGAGAACGGCTTCTGGCATCGGCGAGAACCTGCTGCCGCAAATGGGTCGAGACGTTTCTGATCGTGCCGGAACGTGATCCTGGCGAGGGTTTCGGCGCTGACTCTGGCCCGCCGGGCGAACTGACGATGTGGCAGTACCTTACGAATTGCCGCTGACGGTCTCGAACGAATAACCGTGAAACAGCGGAGCCGACACCTCTGGGCCGCGGGGATGGCAGAGCACGAACTCGCTCCTGCGCTCTGCGGCGACTAAGCTCTTGGTCACGTGCGTTCTTCCGCTTTCATGTCGTATGTGCCATCGGGATGACCCGGCGAGTGGAAAGTGACACGGAAAGTGGGAACCTAATGCCGAGACGCCCTTGTCGAGTTGCAGGGAAGATTGACGGGAAATACTGGGTTAGTTTGACGGGGATCCACTCTTCTCCCTGAGCCTGTCAATTTGGTCTGCGGGCTGTGTGGTGACGGCGGACGACCTATAACGGTGATGATGGGGAAGCGGAGACATCGGCGCAGCGTCGCGGTCGTCGGCTGACCGCTTCGGCTCGATGGTTGAGCTGGCATTGTTCAGAAGGCCAACGGTGATGCGTCGGAGCAATTGTGGACCGCTGGGCGGGGATCGCCGCCGATGACCTGTCCGTACTGCGGCTCCGATATCGATGACAGCGGCACCTGTGATCGTTGCGGCTCTGTACAGTCATCCGCCGCGTTGACGGGGTGGCGCCCGGATCCCACGGCGCGATACGAGGGCCGGTATTACGTCGCCGGACATCCGACCAATCGTGTGCGCAGCGGCAAGGCCGAATCGACGGACCCGGTCGGCGGGCAGATGCTTCCGGACTACGTCGAGATGCCGATGGCCCGGTCGAGCATTCGCTCGACGTGGCTCGCAACGGGCGCGGTGACCGCGATCATCGTTATGGTCGCGGCGGTGGTGTGGGTACTGGTGTTGTCAGGTCGTCGGTCAGCGCCGGCGCCGGAACCCGGGTACCTCGCAGCGCTGAAGGATGCCGGGGTGGCAACCCAGTTCAACTCTGATGCCAATGCCGTCGCCCACGGCAGGCAGGTGTGTCGAGAGCTGGAAGATGGCGGGCCTCAACAAGGCCTGCTGGCCGACAAGATCGCCGTCGACGCGTTTTGCCCGCAATTCGTCCAAGGCTTCCATCTGCTCGAGACAGTGACGGTGTCGGGGACTTTCGTCCTGATTGACAGCGCTGGCGTGGACGCGATCACATCAGACGGGGCATCCTGCGAGGGAGCCGACGGATACTCCGACATCGGCCATGACACCGCCGTCGCGGTTAAGAACGGCAAGGGCGAGGTCCTTGCCACCACGACGCTTGGGCAGGGGAAGGGCAGCACCGCCAACTGCACATTCTCCTTCAGCTTGCCAGTCACCGAAGGCCAGGATCGCTATGTCGTTTCCGTCGGACACCGCGGCGAGTTCAGCTATACCTTCGAACAACTTCGGGTCCGCGGCGTTCAGATACACCTCGGTCAATGACGTCAACCGCGTCAGCGGTGATGTCTCTGCGGCGCAACCTACTTCGCGGGTAGCGGCAACAGCGCCGCCGCAGCCAACGGGCAACGGGCGACGGTGACCGTCGGCCCGTGAGAGCCTGATTGTCTGGACAGGCTGCAGCAGCCGCCCGGCCGTGATGCCAACCGCTGCCGCGACCCGGCCTCACACAATGAGTCGAACGATTCACCTCGCACCGGCTGATCTGGCCGGACGCCAATAATCGGAGCAGTCGGCGCGGCCAGAAACCATCAGACTTCGATGTCTAGTTGAAGCGACCCGGGATGTCCGGAGACTCCACTTCTTGGGAGGGTTGGAGTCATGGCAGGTGGTTCGTCGAGGAGGTATCCGCCGGAGTTGCGTGAGCGGGCGGTGCGGATGGTCGCGGAGATCAGCGGTCAGCACGAGTCGGAGTGGGCGGCGATCAGTGAGGTGGCGCGGCTACTCGGGGTTGGCTGTGCCGAGACCGTGCGCAAGTGGGTGCGCCAGGCCCAGGTCGATGCCGGCTCACGACCGGGCACGACCAGCGAGGAGTCCTCGGAGCTGAAGAACCTGAGGCGTGAGGTCAACGAATTGCGAAGGGCCAATGCATTTTGAAGACCGCGTCGGCTTTTTTCGCGGCCGAACTCGACCGGCCACAACACTAATCACCCGGTTCTAGAAGCGTACGGTCGTGAATGAATCGCCTCCAGAACCGCGCTGACCGGCCACAACAACGTCCGAGCCTTGACGGTGTACCGGCCGGCCCATGCGGTCGGGTCCTGCCCGCTGTCATCTACACCCACGGCCAAAAATTGGCCTTGCGCTGGATAGCATGAAGCATGGCGCTCAGCGCCCGTATGCCCGAACTGTCCGCGTTCGAAGTCCTATTGGCGATCGCCAGGACTGGAAGCCTCAGCGCGGCGGGACGCGAAGTCGGGTTGACCCAACAAGCCGTCTCCTCACGACTTACCTCGATCGAAGCCCAGGCTGGGGTGCAGCTCGTGGCCCGCACGACACGGGGCTCCCAGCTCACCCAGGCCGGGATTGTTGTCGCCGAGTGGGCTGACCAATTGCTCAGCGTGGCACAGTACGTCGACGCCGGCCTTGCCTCGCTGCGCTCGGAAAGCCGAAACCGGGTAAAAGTGGTTGCGAGCCTGACAATCGCCGAACAGCTGATGCCGCGCTGGCTCGTCTCGCTCCAGACAGCCGGGAACCGACACGGCGTTGCCGCGCCGCAAATTATCTTCACTGCCATCAACAGTGACCACGCGATCACAGCGGTGCTCAATGGCGAGGCGGATCTCGGGTTCGTCGAGTGCCCGAGCCTCCCGCGCCAGCTGCGCAGCCGGGTCGTGGGCCGCGACGAGCTCGTGGTCGTCGTGCCCCCGCACCACAAGTGGGCTCGCCGCTCAACACCGGTGACCGCGCTGGAACTTAGTCGCACACCGCTGGTAATGCGCGAATCCGGGTCAGGAACACGGGATTCACTCGGCGCCGCGTTGCGCCAGGTGCTTGGCGAGGGGGCCGAGCAGGCGCCCCCGGTGCTCGAACTGAATTCGGCGACCGCCGTCCGGGCCGCGGTGCTGGCCGGAGCGGGACCCGCGGTGACGAGCACGCTCGCGGTGCAGGACGACCTCAGGGTCGGTCGCCTTCGCACGATTGCCATCCCCGACTTGGACCTGCGGCGCGACCTGCGAGCGATCTGGGTCGGCGGCCGGATCCCGCCGGCTGGCGCGGTGCGCGACCTACTCGCTCATATCAGCAGCGTGCGGTGACGCGGGGGTGCGGCTGCTCGACACGCCTGGATGCTCAGGGCGCCGAAATTGCCCGGTGTTTACCGCTTCCTCGGTTGCAGAGTCACACAAATCTCGGTCCGTGGGGAGCAGCGGGCCGGGAGAGGTTCATTCGATCAGGGGCAGATCGACCCCAATCGCACGCCAAGGCCTTCAAAGTGGCCGTGTCGTAAGGCAATTCAGCAAGGCGTGAGCCGAGAGGCATCACAACCGCCGACGTGTGCACGGACTGCGCTCAAAGCCCGAACATCACGAGCTTGCGGGCCGGCCACGCTAGCGCAGTGGGCGGGCTGCCCAGCACCGCGTTGGAGTTGGCCCCGGGTGACATCAACGTCGCGCACTCGGCAGCCCAGGTACCGGACGGCCTCGATGTCGATCAGATGTGCTTTCACATCACCTACGCAGCGCCTGCGGCGCGCTCACCTACGGTCCCGCGCCTACCGGGGGTGCAGTCTCCTCGACGACCGGCCCGCATTCGTTAGCGCCGAATGTCCCGCATGAGTTCGGCGCCGTCACCTACGGGCCAGGGCCGGCCCGACGGCTGCGGCTTGCTCGGCGGCACCGCCTGGGCGTGTGGTGTATCAGAACGGCACGTCGATGAAGCCGTTCGTGGTGTTGGCTTCGTCGTGGTTCGATACCTGGTACCCCAACGATGGGATGTGGGGATCGGTGCCATAGGGCACGGCAGGATTGGTGTCGGCACTGGCAATGGGTGCGAGCGCAATCGCTCCACCGATCGCGGCTGCGGCCAGCCACGGCGCGATGTACTTGATCGTTGTTTTCATGATGTTCCCCTTGGGTTGTTCCCGCTCCTGAGTTCGGCGGGTGTGTCTTGATCGTTCGCCGGCCAACGAGCCGCGGGTAGAGGCGCTATTGCTGTGACCGCACAAGCTGCTCTTGTGGCCGCTCAAGGGCAAAAGTTGAGTCCAGTCGACACGGTGATGCGTGAAAAGAATTGGTGCGCGGCATCATTCGCTCACCAGATGCCGCGGGTATCATGACATTCAACGCCTTGCGGAGCCTCGACATTGAGCTGGCGCACCCATCGGATTCAAGGCATCGGTGGCCCGAGGCTCACAAGCCCGCCTTGTGACCTCACAACGACAACACCCCTACCGTCGGCTCTTGCGGGGCCGAAGTATCACAGACATGACCATCCGGCCCAAAGCGACATCTACGATCCCGAAGTTCACAGCTGAGCCAGCCTTGCAGGCACCGGAGCCCTGTCGTACACGGGCGGCGATTCCGCGAGCCCGGGAAGCAGCAGCGGCTGACGAATCGACCCGGAGCATGAGTTACCTCGGCTGGGCCGGCCACGCTACCCCCACTTCTTGAGAGGACATGAAATGACTCAGTACACCTGGACGGTGATCGGAGCAGGACCCGCGGGAATCGCTGCGGTGGGCAGACTGCTCGACTATGGCATTGCGCCTGGAGAAATTGCCTGGATCGACCCGGAGTTCAGTGCAGGAGATCTTGGTGGAAAATGGCGTGCCGTCCCCGGCAACACACATGTCGCGTCGTTTCTGGACTACTTGACGGCCTCACCATCGTTTCGCTTCGCGGAGGCACCTCATTTCGAGCTCAACGACATCGATCCGGCGGAGACGTGCCCGCTCGGCTTGGTCGCTGATCCCCTGGTGTGGATCTCGCAGCGTCTCTGTGAGCGGGTAGCGGTCTGTCGAACGATCGCGACGGAACTCTCACTGCAGAACGGGCACTGGACCGTGGACACCGAGCGAGGGGACATCACGTCGAAGAATGTGATTCTCGCGGTCGGCTCGGTTCCCAAGAAGCTCGCCTATACCGGTCTGGATGAGATTTCCCTCGAAGTCACTCTCGATCCCCAGAAGCTCGCACAGCAACCGCTGCAGGGGGCCACGGTTGCCGTCTTCGGTTCATCTCACTCAGCGATGATTGCATTGCCGAACCTACTGGCTAATCCGGTGACGAAAGTCATCAATTTCTACCAAAGCCCGCTCAGGTACGCCGTGTATCTCGAGGGTTGGATTTTGTTCGATGACACCGGTCTGAAGGGTAAGGCCGCGTGCTGGGCGCGGGAGAACATCGACGGGGTATATCCGGAACGGCTCGAGAGATGCTCGGTGCGCAGCCCGCAATTCCACGACATGCTGCAGGCGTGTGACCACGTTGTCTACACCGTCGGATTCGAACGCAGGCAACTTCCCCTGACCCCACAATGGGGGCCGCTGGAGTACAACGCCCACAACGGTATTCTTGCGCCCGGGCTATTCGGGATCGGTATCGCGTTCCCCGAATACAGGACCGATACGCTGGGTTTCGGGGAGTATCGGGTGGGGCTTCAGAAATTCATGGAGCGGTGCAACGATGCCTCACCGCTCTGGCTGCGCTACGACGGCGGCGTTACCAACCCGGTAACCGAAGAGTGGGCGAGTGCAAGACGATCCTGCGCAGACGCTCCGTCAGTTGAACGGTCTCGTCGTCTAACCAGCATCTATCGGCCGCTGGCCGAGCACGGTGGGGCCGCTGAGCCGGGTGGGTCGGTGAGGTGGGCGGGGGGTACATGCCGCAGCCAACTCAGTGCGCCTCCAGGAAGGCGATCACCGCAGGACCCGGCGATGATCATCGCCGGTCTCCGGCAGGTTGAGTTGGGCAAGATGCTACGCACGTGCTTTTCAACGGTGCCCTCGGTGACCCAAAGCCGATGTGCGATACCGGCATTCGATCGATCCTCCGCCATCAGCGCCAGCACCTCCTGTTCCCGCGCCGTGAGCACCGCGAGCGGGTCGTCGCGCCGACGAGCCGACACCAACTCCTGCACGAGCGCAGGATCCACGACCGACGCGCCCTTGGCGACACGCTGCAACGTCTCGATGAAGTCCGCGACGTCGGTTACCCGACTCTTGAGCAGATAGCCGATGCTGCGCCCGCCGGCCAGCAACTCCATCGCGTGCTCGACGTCGACGTGGGCCGACAGCACGACGACGGCCGTGTCGGGTAACTCTTCGCGGATGATGCGGGCAGCATCAAGACCCTCTGAGGAATGGGACGGCGGCATTCGAATGTCGGTCACCACCAAGTCGGGCGCCAACTCGCGGACGATGGCAAGGAGTTGGCTGCCGTCGCGGGCCTGCCCGACCACGTCGAGGCTGAGCGCTCCAAGAGGCTCGCCAGACCCTCGCGCAGCAGGAGATCGTCCTCTGCCAGAACCACGCGTAGGCGGCTCGCCGCTGCCTCCGGAATCCGTACCGGAACGGCGCTGTACGCACCGCCACCGTCGACGCCGCAGGGTACGGCGATGTCGTCAACGCTCAGACCGTGGCGGATTTGGACGTGTCGCAGCTTGTTTCCACCATGAACCACCACTGCCCCTGGCTCTTCCCCCGGAACCTGCTCCGGACAACATATCTCAGATAATCACTCATGCATCGGCTACGCGGCCTGGAATCGACATTCAAGCCACCGAAACGGGGCACTACACGATCTCACCAAGGAGATCGACCCCGGCTCACTCGCCGACCTTCTTGGCTACTCAACCAAGGTTATGAACATCCACGCCGCCCGCGCCGCACTACCCATGGCCACCTACTCCGCGCTGAGACAACCCATCCGATAAGCACGGGAACCCAACGGCGAGTGAAGAGTTCAACCTGAGTTCATACCGCCGATATCCAGCGAAATTCTCAAGGTTCTCAACTGTAGTGAGTCCCAACCGCTTTCGTGCGTACTCCTTTAAACACCAATAATCGATCGTAGATTGCTTCATGTGGTGTCTTAACCGGTTTCCGCCTCGCCCGCGTTAGTATGTCGGCGCGCCGCGAAAGCTTCACCAGGTAAATCAGCTGCTGCTCCTGGACGTGCGGAGCGTGGACAATCCAGGACTGACTTCGGGGCCCTACGTTGCCGCCATGCGCGCGCCGCTCCCTCGCTGGGGGACTGCGGCGTCGGTGCCGATTCCGAGCCGGGCAGCCGCCCGCCAGAACAGCGTCGGATCACCGGTCGGCCCCTCTGCCGCAACCAGTACAAGTCTTCGGTCGGATCGCGACCACAGAGTTCATATGAGTATTCCGACGTTTCACTCATCCGGGTAGTCCGCCGGTCCCACTTAGGCGCTAGCCGACGAAGTCGCGCGGCATCACCTTCACGAAGTGCTGATCGCGCGCTAGCGCGCGGTTCGTCGCCACCGTGTCCCAGTAGAACATCCGGAACTCCATCAACAGGCCGTCGCGGATACGGACGACGTGGCAGATCGGCGCGCGGAAAGACTGTCCACTGGCGCGCGCCGTGGCCTCCATCTGGGCGACCACCACAACGGTGTCGTGGTGCTCGAAGAACCGCAGATCTGTGGCACTGGCCGAGCTCCACGCCTCGCCGTAGGCCTGCATCCACCTCTCGAAGCCCTTGCGGCCGTGCCACTGCCCGCCGAACGGCAGCGAATCGGCCTGGATCATCACGATCTGCGGATGAAGCGTCGCGGCCACGGGCCCAAAGTCCTCACCGCCAGTCTGCACGTACTCCGACTCGGCCTGATAGAAGCGCTGAAGCGCCTCGACGCCGTTACTGGTGTGATCGCTGCTGCTCATCACGTTTGCTCCTTCGTTCCTACGGCACGACATCCCGCCGCCTTGTCCTGACAGCGCGGGGGCTGCTCGGCACCGAGGAACGCACTGGCCGGTCAGATTCAGTCGCGGTGTGGGATTCCATAGAGTGCCAGAACCGGCATGGCGCCAGCAGCCTGCGCCTCACCGGTGTACTTCGCGACCGTGGCTGCGGAAGAGCCCGGGACGATCCAGTACGCCTGCGGTGTGTTCGCGATGGCGGTCAACCCGGGGCTCGGCGGATTGGCGCTCTGCGCGGCGCGCATGGCCGCTGACGTGGGATTGACGTAGAACGGCGCTCCGGCCAACGGGTTTGCCTCATCGGCGGCCAGGCGCACGGCCGGGGCGGGACCGACATGCACCGGGTCGGCAAAAAGACCCACGCAGGCAACGGCTGCAACAGTCAGGAAGGGAGCGATCCACCGCGCGGCTGCGCTAGCAGCTGAAGACATCACCCCGGGGAAGATAGTGCGGCAACCCAATAAGCGCCAATCACCGGCGACAGGGGGATGGCGCGATCGGTGATTCGCGGCCGCCGATGGGGGTACTTCCATGCGTCGAAGGAAGGATCACAGATGTCAAACCAACTGCAAGGCCGCAAGGTCGCCATCTTCGCCGCCGACGGGGTCGGGAAGGTCGAACTCGAACGACCGCGCGCGGCAGTCGAAGGCGCGGGCGGGCAGGTTCAGTTGCTTTCCCTGAAGACTGGCGAGATTCATGCCCGCGAACACGACCTCGAGCCGGCTGACACGTTCCCGGTGGACCGAGCAGTCGCAGACAGGATTCATTAGCTGAAGTGGCGCCAGCGAGCCCCGCGTATTCGACACCACCGCCCGAGGGACTGCCATACGCGGACGACTAGTTCGCTCGAAGGCTGACCGTCTCGACTACTCAGTCCGGTCGTCGGAGGGTCAGCACGGTGATCTCGCTCGGCGCGAAAACCCGAAAGGGCGGGCCCCAGAATCCCGTGCCGCGGCTGGTGTAGAGCTGGGTCCGATCACCGTGTCGACTCAAACCATGCACCACTGGTTGCTCCAGCCGGACAAGGAGATTGAACGGCCAGATCTGGCCACCGTGAGTATGACCCGAAATTTGAAGGTCGACGCCCGCGCGCATCGCGTGCGCGACATGCTTGGGCTGATGTGCGAGGAGAAGGACCGGCAACGTCCGGTCGGCTTCTGCGAGGGCGGCCTCTAGATTCGCTCCGTGTCCGCGGACACCCGCCGCATGTGCGGTGGCATCATCCACGCCGGCGACGACGAGCCGGTCACCACCTCGTTCGACGATCACGTGCTGGTTATGAAGAACGGCCCAGCCGATGCTCTCCATGTAATCCAGCCAGCCATGTGCCTCGCTGAAGTACTCATGGTTGCCGGTGACGTAGACGCGGAACGACGTGGCTTCTACCGAAGCCAATGGCCGTGCTTGCGGTTCGCGTACGTCGACCGCGCCGTCAGCGATGTCGCCGACGTGGCAAACGACGTCGGCGCCGAGCTCGTTCACCCGCGCCGCCACGCCGGCCGACCACCGCGCGCGATTGATCGCCCCGTAGTGCGTATCGGTGATCACCGCGACCCGCAGACCATCCGTGCCGGGCCCGAGTCGGGGGATGACGACGTCGACGTTCTTCACCCGCGGAATGCGCATCGCTTCGAGATAGCCCCACATGAGAAGCACCACCACGGACCCGAGGACGGCTACGGCGACCACGCGGGAGCGCGTCGGATCCTCGACTCCCGCGATCAGCAGGACCACTTTGACGAGCTGGCCCAGCATCGACCACACGAACATCACCCACGCCGCACCCAGCAGAGTGTCTCCGGTCGCGGCGGCCCAGTCGAGATGTCTGCGGCCGTGGCCGAAGACCATCAAGGCGGGCATTGCGGCGAAGGCGGCGGCGAACAATAGCGTGCCGGTGACAAAGACGGCGGTCGGCCAGGCCGCGCTCGGCGTCAGCAGCGTCCACCACGGCACGCCGAACAGCAGCAGCGTGACGGCGAGGATGATGGTCATGCGGCGCCAGTGCCGCGGCGACCGCCGTGGTTCCGCGGATTCGACTACTTCTGCCGGGGTGTCTGTCATTGCGCCTCGATCTCGTGTTCACGGTCGAACGACCAATGACGACGCTACCGATGCAACGCGCGAACGACGGCCGCGCACTGGATTCACCGGGACGCGTGACCCACAGATAGCCGAGCCGCGCACCCCACTGCGAGCGGATGGACGATCGCCGGCATCCCGTGCCACACGACATCGTCGGCCTCGACGGCGAAGCCGCAGGCGCGCATCAACTCCAAGGTCGGCCGGTTGCATACGCACCCGCCGGCGAAGACGCGCCATGATTGGAGGAGTTTGTCCTGGCACGCCGCCAGAAACCACGACTTCGCGCGGACGTGTTCGATGAATAGCAGCCGCCCATTGGGACGGAGCACGCGTGCGACTTCGCGAAGCGCACTTTCAGGGTCGTCGACGGTGCACAGGACGAGCGTCGATACGACGGTGTCCACGGACGCGTCGGGCAACGGCAGGCGCTCGGCGGGCGCGTCAAGGATCCGCGCGGTGCGTGCATGCCGGTCGAGGCGCCGAGCGAGTTTCCGGCGCATTCCAAGTTCGGGTTCGGTGAGCACGAGTTCGTGGACCGCGTCGGGATAGTGTGCGACGTTGAGCCCGGTCCCGGCACCGATTTCGACGACGCGCCCGTACGCTTCAGCCAGTAGCGTGCGCCGCCGGCGCCGCATGCCTGCGACCTCGCCCAGCCAAAGAAACGGGTCGTACAGCACGGCCATAATCCGCAGCCACGCCGCATACGGCGACTTGGCCTGGGGTCCAGTGGTCGGTTCGTTGGAGGCAAGCTCGGTCACGCCCCGAACCTACGAGCAGCCCGGTAGTGGGAGCATCGCTCAATACGGCCATCTTTCGCGGATGGCCGTTTTTGGCTACCTCACAAGAGCCCGAGACGCGCGGCCTCGGCGACGGCGGCCGTCCGAGACGGGCGACCGAGCTTGCGGCGTATGTTCGCGACCTGGCGGTGCACGGTATGCGGGCTCAACACGAGCTGCTCCGCGACGCAGGTCAGGATTTGGCGCTCGCGATCTGACAGCAGGGCCGGCTCGAGCTCGCCCGCATCGGTTGGCCGCGATTGCTGTTGTGTCAGCGCTTGGCGGCACGCGCGAACGACGGAATCGACGTCACCGTGCCACGGGTAGTGCGAACTGCCTTGCAGCGGAATGAATGTCGCGCCGGGAATCGCGGCTGCTACCTCACGCCCGAGCCGGTACGGCACCGCACGGTCGTCGCGACGGTGTACGACCGTCGCCGGCTGGCGGACGAGTGGAAGGTGGGCGCGAACGTCGAGCCGATAGACGAGGCTCAACAACGCGGCTGCCGTTTCTGCCGTCGCCGACTCGCGCTGCAACCGTGCGAAGCGTTCCTGTGCCGCGGCGTCTGCACCACCGAGGAAGATGTCACTGAGCAGGTGCGAGCCGAGTCCCCAATGGACGCGGACCGCCGCCACGATCGCGTCCGCGACCCCGGGCGGCGTCAGCGCATCGCCATGGGGGTAAGAGCCGTACAGCACCAAGCGCTCAACGCGCTCCGGGAACGACGCGGCAAATGCGATGGCGATGCAGGTCCCAGATGAGCCGCCGATCAGCGTCACGCGATCGAGGTCGAGCTCATCGAGCAGCGTGCGCAGCGTCGCGACCTCGCCGTCGAGCGTCAGATCGAAATCTCGCACGGTGCGGTCTGACATGCCGACGCCGAGCCGGTCGTAGCGGATCAGTGTGGGTCTTTTGCGACCCCTCCCAGAATCGCCGGACGTCCGGACTCTGCCAGTCGAGTTCGAGGTGCTCACCCACCACGCCGGAGCGACAGCGGTGGTCCGTCCCCGCGCACCTCGTAGGCCAGCGACGGGCGCCGAGGTAAGAAGCGAATCTCGGACTTTTCGGTCATCGCCGTGAGCGTACGACGGCCTGACCGGTGTGAGGACGGCAACAGCGCGTCTGAATTGCTGCGGTGTCCGCGCGTTAGTGTGCTTTGGTCGGCCTCAGCGAACAGGCCGATAGAAATGTTGAGCAGAATTCATGACCGCAGCAGCAGAAGCGTCGGCGATCGAATCGCGGGTCGGCCACTACTACCAGGCGGACGACACCTACGTGGTGGGCCGCGAGAAGGTACGCGAGTACGCCCGTGCAGTGCAGGACTACCACCCAGCACACTGGGATGTCGTCGCCGCCGCGGAGCTGGGCTACTCGGGGCTGGTGGCACCACTGACGTTCACGTCGACCCCGGCCATGGCCTGCAATCGCCGCATGTTCGAATCGGTGGTCGTCGGTTACGACACCTACCTACAGACCGAAGAGGTCTTCGAGCAGCACCGCCCGATCGTGGCCGGCGACGAACTGCACATCGACGTCGAACTGACGTCTGTGCGCAGTATCGCCGGCAGAGATCTGATCACCGTGACTAACACCTTCACCGACACGGCCGGCGAGCGGGTGCACACCCTGCATACCACCGTCGTCGGCGTCACCGCCGAGGATCTCGATCCGGCGATCAAGACGGCCGTGCAGAACGCGATGATGCACGACGTGAACATCCTCGCAGTCGGCGAATCCGATGCCGCCTACGAGAAAACGGTGCGCCCCGAGGGCGAGGTTCGGATCGCCGAGGGAGGCACGACCCGCACGCCGGGGACGCCGAACTTCGATGATGTGAAAGTTGGCGACGAGCTACCGGTGCACCACGCCCGACTCTCCCGCGGCGACCTCGTGAACTATTCCGGCGTGGCCGGCGACGCCAACCCGATTCACTGGGACGAGAGCATCGCCAAGCTGGCCGGGCTGCCCGATGTGATCGCCCACGGGATGCTCACCATGGGTTTGGGTGCCGGATTCGCCTCCGCATGGTCGGGCGACCCCGGTGCGGTCACTCACTACGCGGTGCGGCTGTCTGCGCCCGCGATCGTGTCGGCCACCGAGGGCGCAGACATCGAGTTCAGCGGCCGGATCAAGTCATTGGACCCGGCGACGCGCACCGGTGTCGTCATCGTCACCGCTAAGTCCGGTGGCCGGAAGATCTTCGGCCTGGCGACGTTGGACGTCCGCTTCCGCTGACCCGGCGGCCCCGGCGATGGCGGCGGCGTTCACTGTTTCTCATCCCACCGGCGCGGATCGACTTCCAGCGCGGCTCCGTCCCACTTGCCGCGTTCAGCGGCCGCAGGTCAGTAATCCCAGACGGCCGGTACGCAACGAAAGACGTCGCCGGCGACCGCCGCCCGGCAGACGGACGGGAACGACAGGTGAGTGGCCACCAGCGGCTCGCCGGTCGCCACCAGCTCCCGCAAAAGGCGGACCCGGACGCGGGCCGCCTCCTCGGGGTCGTGTTCGAAGCCGTTGAACCACTCGGGGCGGTCGAACGCGACCTGGAACACGGCGTCGCCGGCGAACGTCAGCCGGTCGCCGCCGGACGCCAGGCGGACGACGCTGTGCCCGGGGGTGTGGCCGCCGGTGCGACAAACGACCACCCCCGGCGCCACCTCGTACTCCGCCTCGAACGGCCGCAGCTGGCTGCGGTACTCGTCCAAGAACCGCGAGGCGACCGACCGAAGCGCGTCCGGTACCCCCGGCGGCATGGACGTGCGGGAGAAATCGGGCGACTCCCAGAACTCGGCCTCGGCGGCCGCCACGTGGACCCGCAGGTCCGGCCGCAACCGGCCCTTCAGCCCGTCGCCGAGCAGGCCGCCAACGTGGTCCATGTGCAAGTGAGTAAGCACCACGTCGGTCACGGATGCGGGGTCGATGCCGGCGGCCTCCAGTCGCAAGGCCAACATCCCGGCCCGCGGGAAGTCGGGAACTCCACCCCTAGCCCACCCCTAGCCCAGCGTCGATGAGTACGGTCCGGCCGCCGCTACGCACCACGACCACGTTCAGCGGCCAGTCGAGCACATCCGGCAGGAACATGTCGTCCAGCCAGGACGCCAGGTCGGCCGAATCGGCGTTGGTGGCCAACGTCGGGGCTGGAATCGGTAGCACCCCATCGCTGATCACCAGCACGTCAATGTCGCCGACCCGCAGCGCGTAACGCGACGGAACCAACTCGTCGGGCCCCGGTCCACCGGGGTGTGAGGTGTTGTCCAAGCTCATCAGGGCTTCCTCCCTTACCGTTTGTGGTCACTGCAGGGTTGGCGCCGGCCGCAGCGCGCGGCTTCTACAACCACGCAGCAGCGACTCGCCGTTCGATGAGTCATGTCGAGTCCTTACTCACTGGGCGCGGCCCCGGATGGGCTGGCTGGTGAATCCAGCATCGCGTCGACGGGCGCCCATCGAACCCTTGGAAGTCCGTAGTCAACAACGCGACTCGAAACTACGCACCCGGCGCACAGATCACGCACCGTCAAGGGTGCGCAGGACCACTTTGACGCGCGATTCTCATCCAGTGCGATCTGGAGTCATTCTGTTCCAGATTCACGAGCCGTGGGCGTCGCTCGACGCCGAGGCAATTCCCTTGCTGCTCAACGGCGTGGCTCTCGGCGTATACCGCGCAGACATGGTTGCAGCTAGATTGAGAAGGGGCAAACGTACAAATGGTCCTGTAACGAAATACCCCGGGCAACAATGCAACTCGCAGCAGTGAACTGCCAATAGAGGCGCCTGTCGAGTTGCAGCGAAGATTGACAGGAATCGCCGGTCTACTTTGACGAGACCTCGGCGTGTCGCTCGAGCCTGTCAATCTTGACCGCCGCACCGTCGGCGACCTAGCAGCTAGCGGTGGGTGGCCGGTATATGTGAGTAGTTCGGCCGGCCGACGTGTCACCTTAGGACCGCGGTCATCGATAGGAGCCGCCCGACAGCGGTATCACCTGGCCGTAGAACGTCTCCGTGAGACCAGAACACAGATACAGTCCGAGGCCGGCGGACTCTTCGGCCGACACCATCTTGCTGCTCTGACAGCTAGCAACGAGTGGTACACGAATGTCGACGAAGTGACACCCGACGCCAACCACCCTCGACAGCAACCGGATCCGGCGAGTCTGTACCACTAAAGCGATACAAGCGAGAGCTACCGGCTGCCAGGCGGCGCCCGGTGCCGAACCACAATGCGCGACCCAGGCCGGGCGTCTTGGCGCCGCGGTGAACGCCAGCGCCCGGCAACTGGGGCTGCCGAAGGGCCGCGTGAACAAGTCCTCGGACGTGGAGTATGACCGGGATGGAACGTCAGGATTCTCTCTGGCACATAGGTTTCGCCCGGCGCTCGATTGTCGGCGGGGTCACCACAACCCCCGCTGCCCCGTTTCAATCAAGTGGCAATGCCCCTTGCGGCAGTACCTCCAGTCGTTGCGGCATCACTGTCTAGATCTGGGGCATTCTCATCGGAAATCGAACAGTACGCTCGTACGGGCTTGTACGGCATTGTGGTACGGCGCCGGTACGGTAATTTCGTACATATAAGGGGGTTTGACAGCTGAATCCCTGGCACGGCGCCGCTGGACCTGATCAGATCGACCAGCCGCGCGTAGTGAGGAACCAGGCTGTCGTCCCAGATGCCGAGGTCTGCGTATGTTCCCCGGCCCTTGCGATCCACCGCCGTGCCTTCCTGGATAACCAGGCCGGCTCCGCCCTCGGCGAGCCTGCCGAGGTGCACGGTGTGCGTGTCTGTCGGCGTCCCGTCCACGCCTGAGTACTGGGCCATCGAGGCACCACGATCCGAGCGCGGATCGGTCAGGGCGATCGCCTGGCGGAGGTGGCGTAGCTTTTCGGCGATACCTCCTGTGGTCATCACGTCGATGTGCTGGCCGATGTGCCGTTGGAACAGGAATGGTTCCAGATCCACGCTGTCGGCGGTTGTTGAACCAGTCGACCCACTCCAGCGTGGCGTACTCCACGTCGTCGATCGTGCGCATCGGACCGGTCAGAGATGGGCTACCACGGCCGACGGCTTCCGTCTTGTACAACCTGATCGTGTTCTCCGCCAAAGCATTATCGTAGGCATCGCCGACACTATCAATGGACGCAATCCGTTCCAACACACGGGTTTCCGCGAACGCTATTCGACGTTGCACTGTGAGCCGGCATCTCGGTGGTTGCTGATTACAGCCATGCGCACTCCCAGGGGGCGGATCGGCCTGCAGAAGTTTCGCCAGCAGTGGAATAGATGCGCGGGATGCGAGGGTTGCAGTGGCAGTGACTGCACCGGAAACAGCGACAATCGACCTCGGCCTCGGCCGATTCGGCTTCTTCGGGCGTGGCGCCACCCCCGACCAGGCTCAGGAAATCGAACGGCTGGGCTACGGCACGATTTGGATCGGCGGTTCGCCGCCGGCTGATTTGTCGTTCGTCGAGCCACTTTTGGAGTCGACTACCACGCTCAAAGTGGCTACCGGCATCGTCAACATCTGGACGGCGGCCGCCAAGGCCGTTGCCGAGTCGTTCCACCGCATCAACGCCACCTACCCGGGTCGCTTCGTGCTCGGTGTCGGGGTTGGCCATCCCGAGTCCCACGCGCAATACCGCAAGCCGTACGAAGCGCTGGTGTCGTACCTCGACGAGCTCGACGAATACGGTGTACCGGCCAATCGGCGTGTGCTCGCGGCGCTCGGTCCACGCGTGCTGAGGCTGTCGGCCGAGCGCACCGCCGGGGCACACCCGGCCAACGCCACGCCGGAACACGCCGCACGGGCCCGCGCGATCATCGGGCCGAACGCGCTGCTCCGCCCGTGCATAACGTGGTGCTGACCGCCGACGCCGAGGAGGCGCGCGCGATCGCCCGCACGGCTCTGGACCACTACTTCAACATGACGAACTACGTGAGCAATTGGCAGCGGCTGGGTTTCGCCGACGCCGACGTCACCCGGCCCGGCAGCAACAAACTCATCGACGCCGTGGTCGCCCACGGCACGCCTGAAGGCATCGCCGAGCGGTTGGGCGAGTATCTGAGCGCCGGCGCCAACCATGTCGCGATCCTTGTGTACGGCAGACCGGAGAAGGTGTTGCCGACACTATCGGAACTCGCTGGGCCGCTTGGCTTGTCACGTTGATGCCGGTGATAAGACGCAGCCACCAGTTCTTGCTCGTCGTGACGACATCGTCCAGCGCATCATGAAAGAGGCCTTGTGGTTTCGAAGGGGTTTCGCGGATTTCGCTCATTTCAGCTCCCGACAATCGGTTGACGCTCCAATTAGACATCGGCGGGCCGGGTCGAACAATGGTTGTTGTCTATAGCAGCAACATCGCCGCCACGACGGTCTTGCACCAGATATTACCGACCGCCAACGCATCCGGCGGTGTACGACCGTACATTTTGCGGATGCGCTCACGTTGTATGCGGTGACAAAGACCGCGGCCGATCTCCTCGAGAAGAATGCGGATATCAATTCCTCGTGACGTGGGCGGAGTCCATATGTCGAATAAGCTTGGAAATACGCGGCGTTCAAGCGCGGACGAAACTCGTCGCCCCGTCGGACTCGTTGTCGACGAGTTCGGCGGTCGGTAGCCCACGGGGTCGCACCGCCCTACTGATCCGTCCTCGGAGCGCGTCGCCACAGCGCCACAAGCGGTTGGGGTTGTCTTCGAACCGTACTGCGGAGGAGAATCATGAAAGTGAAACTGGACACGATGTCGCTGATCTCCGCGGCCATCGCGGTTGCGATTTGGGTTTTGGTTATCTGGACGGCCATCGCGACGATCGTCGCACACATTTAGTCCCTTAAACACGGGACGCCTCGGCCATCGCGGAGGGGCCACCCGCTTAGCGCCGTGCCGGCCGTCGCGGGCACCATCGTTTGGATCGCGCCGACCGGGGTTGTCGAGTCTGTATAACGCCATGCCCCGACACGCGGTTAGCATCCTTCAGCCGGTCCCGCCAGCCTGGCAGGTTCGGCACATGACCAGAACACGTACCCGGTGGCCAGCCACCGAGCCAGAAGCCAGGATTCCTCCGTGACGCTGATCCTGGGGATGGTCTCCACCAGATTGCCGATGCGGGCTGTCTGTGTCCCCGCGAAGTGCCGCAGGTCGTGAATCCGAACACCTTCGCGACCAATGGCTTTCAGCGCGGGTACCAGCTAGTCGCGCATCACCCTATCGTTCAGGTGACAGCCCGCGCGTGCTGGTGGAAAGAGCAGTGCCGCGGCGTCTTTGGCTACGTGGGCCTCGATGTGGTCGGCCAGGTCAGCCCGAATGTGCTAGCGCTAGCGGGAAGGCGGCAAGCATGCGAACAAACCCAGTTACGGTGCGGGCGGCTTCGGCAACGATGCGCATAACGCTAACGGGCCGCATCGCCAGCGAGCGCGCTCCCCAACCGAGCAGAGTGGCAGTTCCGGGCGCAGGTTCCGGTCTGAACGGTTCAGGGGACGCTCGGTCTCGGCCCTCGGGGCTGAGGTCCAAGAGTAGGCCCATCAACTCGGTGCCCGATACCCCGTCGATGGCGGCGTGATGAATCTTCGTGTACATCGCCTGCCTGCCATCGGACAGACCCGACACCAAGTAGACCTCCCACAGCGGTTTGCTTCGGTCAACAGGCCGGGCGTGAATCCGACTGATCTGCTCAGCGAGCTGAGCATCCGAACCTGGTGTCGGAAGAGAGAATTCGCGCACATGGTATTCGACGTCGAACGAGTCATCGTCAACCCAGTGAGGTTGGTCGAGACCGAGAGGAACCGTGCGCAGCTTCTGGCGCAGCAGCGGTATCAGCGGGGCGCGTTCGTTCACTAGCTCTGTCAGCGCCCCCAGGTCTAGCGGCGCCGACAACTCGGAGGGGTCCAACATGCAGATTGCGCCGACGTGGCGGCCGAGTTGGGCCGCTCCAGCAACAGGAAACTCGCATCTAAGCCGCTAAGTTGCTTCAACGAACTACCCCCAAAGACGTGTGCTATCCGGTTGCCGAGCCGTCCAGCGGGCGATCGGGTTCATGTGGTCTCCAGCCAGTGCAGCATGACAGCCGAGAAGTCGTCGGGCCTTTCCAGCTGAGGCTCCACAGAGCAAAGCCCGCCTTGGGGAAGAGACGATGCAATGCAGTTCTCGCCCGAGGCGCGAGAGGTGCCGGACAAGAACGACAAGAATATTGCGGGCGTGGATCAGCGCGGCCGATCCGGTAGTCGGCGCCCGGTCGTGATGCGAACCGGTCGGCGGTGTTGGCGACGACGATCGCCGACCTGTTCGCTCGACACCACGCGGCGTACCGGTCGCCTGAAGCCCTATGTTTCTGCCCGTCACACCGCCTGGGCGGTGATTCGCCCGGTGCTGAGGAGAATTCTGGCCACCACTGCACCGAAGATGAATCCACCGACATGGGCGAAGAACGCGACCCCACTGTCACCGGTGTTCGAGGGGTGGATCAGCGCGTAGTTGCTCTCGAAGAACTGGTACAGAAACCAGCCGCCCAGGAAGAACCAGGCCGGGATGTTGATCGGGAACCACCCCAGCAGCGTGCGGATGCGTGAGTTGGGATAGAGCACGAAATAGGCGCCCAGCACGGCGGCGATCGCGCCGCTGGCGCCCAGGTTGGGTATCTGCGCGTCGGCCGCGGTGCCGAAGAGCAGGGTCATCGCGGTCTGCAGCATCATCGCGGCGAATCCGCCGGCAAAGTAAAAGAGCAGATAGCCCAGCCGCCCGAACGCGTCCTCGACGTTTTTGCCGAAGATCGCCAGAAACAGCATGTTGCCCAGGATGTGCTCCCAGCCGGCATGCATAAACATCGCCGTGATCCATCCGACACCCCACGGGACGCCCAGGTGGCAGGAGTTGGTGACATCACACGGGTAAAACGACGCCTGGTTGACCGCCGCCTCCCCGTTGGGCAATTCGTAGAACAAAAAGACCGCGAAGTTGGCGACGATCAGCGCGATATTGACGACCGGGAACCGGCGGGGCGCAATGCCATCGGAGTACGGGATCATGCGAACTCGTGCCGGGAGCCGTGGCCGGCCCTGACCGCCGCCCCGGGTCGCCGTACGGGGTGCCATCTCGGCCGGCGACCGGCGCAGCCCGCCCCCAGCTGCACGTCCTGCGCCGATACCAGCACCATCCGCGCCCTCCGTCCCCATCGATCAGCGCATCGTTGCCCGCGCACCACCTGGTCGCCTCACGGTACGCACAACGAACAGACCTCACGCTGTCATCGTGAACTCAAACTGCGCCTTCGCGTTGTCGCTGACCACAATTGACATCTGACCACCCAGTGACACGCTTGCCCCTGTACGTGGCCCCCGTTGTTGGAGCAGACCTACCATCGAGGAGCATCAAAATGGCTGACAACCGCCTCAGCGAGAAATTCGATGCGCTGTCGGATAAGGCGAAGGAATCGGCGAACAAGCTCAAGGCCTCCGCGGGACGCGAGAAGGATCAACTGAAAGCCGACGCCGCCGCAGCGCGCGAGCGTGCCACCGCGACCGCGGACCAGTTCGAGGAGAAGGTGGTCGACGCCTCCGCTAGGGCCTCGTCTCAGTGGGATGAGATCAGCGGGAAATGGAAGGCCCACCTCGCCAAGGTGCGCTCAAACCTCGAAGCGAAGAAAGACGAACACGATGCGAAGGCCGCAGCGCGGGACGCCGACGACGCTGAGGGCTACGCCTTGGACGCGATCTCGTTCGCGCAGGGTGCAATTGAGGAGGCCGAGGCCGCGTCCCTTGACGCTGTCTACGCCCGGGCCAACGCGGTGGCGCTCGGCTCCGGCGTCGCGCGGCCATGACTGTGCGCGAGCCGCCAAGGCTGTAGCCCGACCTGTGGAAATGGACGCTGGCCTCCGGGGTGCTGGCGGTGATCCTGATTCGCTGCTGATGCCTTCGTCCGAGCGGCCACCTTGTGCGAGATCGACAAGGGTGTATTAGTCGTACATTTCTCGGGCTGGCTGATGCAACGGTCTACTCGTTTTCTATTTCCTATCGACACTCAGTCGGCCCGCTACCGTGGGGATCTGGGTGCCCAAGCCTATTTCACGGCGCGACAACGGCAGTGAGTGTGTTCTCAGTCATCTTCACTCGGTGGCCCAAGGGAGACGCCTGCGTCCTTAATCCGCTGCTCGAGGTCCAGCACTCGCTTGCGGAGTTTGACGACTTCGTTCTCCAAGGTGTAGACGCTTCCCGCCAACAGTCCGACGAGGGGGCTGTCCCCGGGTTCCTCATCGAAATTGCTCACAGTCTCGCGCGCTAGTTCGCGCATCTTGTTGGTGACCGAGAAGTCATCCTCCGGCACGGGTATGCGGAGGAAGTCCTCCATCGTCATACGACGCCCCCTTTGGTCGCGGTCGGCCCACAGCCTATCGGGACCTGTCAGCGCTATTCGGCCCAGTACCCTTACCCGCGACGCAGTTACGCTCTCGTGGGCCGTGACCCATATCGAGGGCTGGCTGCTCGCCATCGAGGGCCGGCTGCTCGCCTTGGAGGGCGTTGAATTGCCGGATCAAGTGACCGGCCCCGCCCCCGCCCACCCAGGTGGATGAACAGGGCCGAAGGGAGCAATAGGTCAGACGGCTTGGGCTTCCGTCTGGTTCCCTGCGATGAAATCGGCGCCGTAGGTGCCGCGCGGGTCGCCGGCCAGCGCCCAGGCGTGCTGTTGGTCGGAGCGCGCGGCGATCGCCCTCTGCTCACGTCCCCACGCGTCGGCGACCGCGCAGTGGCGTACCCACGCTTGCGCGGACTGTGCACACGGACCTGCAGCCCTCTTCGCGCCACAGCCGGTGAACCTTCTTCTTGTTGACCTCACGGCGCTCGTCGAAGCGCAACGCCGCCCACGCACGCCGGAACCCATGACACGGGTGCTTGGTGGCATAGGCGCGCAGCCAGGCCCGCATCTCGGCATCCGGATCAGCAGGAGTCTGCGCCGCAGGCAGACGACGGTAGATCGAGCGGGCCAGCCCAACGGCCTTGCACGCCAACCGTTGCGACATGCCCCTGGTGGTGGTGAGCATGTCCACGGCGCGGCGCTTGGCAGCCGGGCTCAGAATTTTCCCTTGGCCACCTCCCGCAGCGCGTCCTTCTCCAGTTCAGCCTCGGCCAGCAGCCGCTTCAACCGTGAATTCTGCTCACGCAGCTCCTTGAGCGCCTTGGCCGCGTCGGTGTCCATCCCGCCATAGGTGCGCCGCCAGTTGTACAGCGTCGCCGCCGACGCTATCAACTCCGCGGCGATCTCCTCGCCGGTCTTGCCCGCCGCGCTCAGCTCGTCCGCGCGACGCAGCTTGCGCACGATGTCCTCCGCGGAATGCCGCTTCCGACCAGCCATAAGTTTCATCGTCTCTTCCAGCCCGACATCGGGCCACAGGACTCTAAAACCAGCCGGACTCATTCACGGGAAACACGCCATGCGCCCTCGTTCAACGGTGCAGGTCGAGGCAGTCTATAGGTCGAAGTGACAAGTCAGGTGACACGAAAGTGAGACTATGACACTGGATTTGAGACTTTACACGACGACGACGACCGACGGCGACGCGGCGCGGCGACAGCCGTGTAGGTTCCCAGACTGCGTGTCGTCTTTGGGACCCCCTGACCTGCGACGATTTAAGTCGTCTCAGTTCATGTCATCAAGCATTCGTCCCAAATTTGTGTCATTTCTTCGACTTCCCGAGCCAGCCCACTCTGGCCGATGTCATGCAGCCCATGGAGCGTAGATGCACCGGCGCTGTTATGTCACGTGATGATCGGCCGGTTCTGCGTGGAGGGAGACGGTGCATAACTTTGGATATCAAGTACGAACTGCTGACTTTCATCTGATGAATCAATCACCGGCTCTACGGTCAGGTTCGGGTCGCGAAGGGCGAAAACCGTACGGCTCGTGAGGTTTCCGAGGCGTGTAAGACGATGATCCGCGCGGCACGAGCCCGCGGTTCGGCAGTGCAAGTCCGTCATTATCCCAAAGCACATGACACATGGTCTGGCGTCGATCAGACGATGTTGGTTTCGCCAGCGGCGATGTCGGTGCGCGCGAACCGGTCGAGAGCGAACGACCCGATGTCGTAGCCGGGTTGCTTCCCGTGATAGAGGTCGCGCACGATCTCCCCGGTGGCCGGGCCCATCAGGAAGCCATGGCCGGAGTAGCCGGTGGCGATCAGCAGTCCTTCGACTTCGGTGGAACGGTCGATGATCTGGTTGCAGTCGGGCGTCATCTCGTATAGCCCCGCCCAGCCCGTGCTGATGCCGTAGTCCAGCACGGCCGGGGCGCGGGTCGCGGCGATCTCACCCAGGCCCAGCAGCCAGTCCTCGAGTTCGAACCTGAGGTTGAAGCCCGCCGGCTCGTTCGGGTTAGACCAACCCAGCAGCAGACCCTTGCCCTCGGGGTGGAAGTAGAAGCTGGAGGGAAAGTCGATGGTCAGCGACGGCGAGGACGCGGGCAATTCGGTGAGCGGCTCGGTGAAAGCGACCTGCCGCCGCACCGCGGTGACGGGGATGTGCACCCCGACCATCTCGCCGATGCCGCGCGACCAGGCGCCGGCCGCACACACCACCGTGTCGGTGGCGATGCGGCCGTGTACGGTCACCACGGCGGTGATCGCGCCGCCGCTGCTCTCGATGTCGGTGACCGCGCAGTGCCGGATGATGCGGGCACCGTGCCGGCGGGCCGCGGCGGCGTAGCCCATCACGACCGCCTCGGGGGTGGCCTTGCCGTCCTGCGGGGACCAGCAGGCGGCCAACATACCCTCGGTGCTAATCAGCGGGGAAATCTTCTTCGCCTCATCCGGCGTGACCATCCGGCTCGGCACACCGAGACTGTTCTGCAGGGCAACCGATTCGGTGAAGACCTCGACGTTGGTCTGATCGGACAGCAGGTACAGATAGCCGTCGCGGGTGAAGTCGATCTCCTGGCCGTAATCCTGCACGAAACGCGAATACACCTCCAGGCCCCGCAGGCCGATGGCGATGTTAGCGGCGTTGCTGAACGAGGCCCGCACACCACCGGCGGCCTTACACGTCGATCCGCACGCAAGTTCATCCCTCTCGACCAGAACGACATCGGTGACACCGGACTCGGCGAGGTGGAACGCGACGCTGGCGCCGATCACGCCGCCGCCGATAACCACCACCGACGCGCGCTCGGGAAGATCCTTGCTCATCTCGCCGTCCACTTTCCGTCGAGATTTAGGGTACTGCCCCTAGATGCCGATGCCCCGCAGCCGGGACCGCCGACCGATGCCGACCTGCGGTGTCGCTGTCCCGAGCATCGTGTTCAACGAGAACGCGGCCATGCGGATCCGAACCCGTCACGCGTGTTGAGGCGCCTCTCCGAGCCACAACTGGAGCTGTCAGGACTTACGGTTTGGACATCACGTTCGTCCGGGGGTTCGACCCCCGCCCGCACCACAGTTCACACCGCACTAGCAGCCTGAACCCACGACGCCCGAGAAGGGCGGGCCGAACACTTAACAGAGGTTGTTCGACACGCTTTAGGCTCCTACCCATGCGTGAGTTCGCGACTCTGTTCCAAGCGCCGTCGGCCGCCGTGCTGACGACCTACCGCAAGGACGGAACGGCCGCGGCGTCCCCGGTCTGGTTCCGATTCCGAGACAACACCTTCGAGGTCGTCATCGCCGAAAACGACATGAAGCTCCGCCACCTAGCCGCCCGCCCGGAGTGCGAACTCTTGGTCTTCGAAACGGTGCCGCCGTTCCGTGGTATCCGCGTCCGATCAAGACAGCCGATCCTGACCCGGGACGGCGCGCAGCAGGCCCGGCAAGATATCGCTGCGCGTTACCTCGGCGAAGAGCGCGGGAAGAGGTTCGCCGCCGAACGCACCAGCACCGGCGTCTTGTTGCGCCTCCCGGCGGATCACGCAAAGGCGTGGGACCTCAAGGCGATCCTCCCGTCCTAACAACAGCTGTCAGGAGCGTTCTATGCGTTCCCGTAGGTCGCGATGGACATCAGTTCCGACGAGTTGACTGCGCGGATGGCCGACGGCGGTGTGCTGGTGCGGTCCGGGCGCGAGTACGGGCCGTCCGGTGAAGGACATTTCCGCATCTCGTTCGCCACCGACCTCGACAGTCTCGAGGAGGACTGCGTCGAGTCCAGGCCGTTCTCGTCGACGTTGTCGGCTGATCTGCTTACTCTGCAACGTGATAAGGAGTGGTCCCAGTCGTGAAGGCAGTGCAGTACGAGGAATTCGGCGGTCCGCTGAGCGTGATTGACGCGCCAGAACCAGTTCTGCCTCCGCACGGCGCGATCATCGGCGTCCGGGCCGCGGGAATGTGCCGCAGCGACTGGCATGGGTGGCAGCAAAATGACCCCGATATCCTTCCGCCTCAGATTCCTGGCCATGAGTGGGCCGGAGTCGTGGTCCGGGTTGGGGACAACGTCGGTAGATGGCGTGGCGGTGAACGTGTCACCGCACACCGTTCGTCTGTGGCTGCGGGTCATGTGAGTGGTGCGCCAAGGGAGATCAACAGGTCTGTGAACGGCAGACGCAGCCGGGTTTCACGCACGGCGGCGCTTTCGCGGAGCGACTGATGTGTTGTCGCTGTTGACATTTCCGATGATGCGGTGACGTTGGCTGCCGAACTCGGCGCCGCCCGGTGTCTCAAATTCGTCCGAGTTCGAAGGGGACGCAGTCAGAATCGGTGACGCAGTGCGCGAGATGACGCTCGGCGGCGTCGCGTTGTCACTGGATGCCTTCGGAAGCCTGGTGACGTCGGCGGCATCGGTGTACTCGCTGACGCGTCGAGGTCGCCATGTGCAGGTAGGGGTGCTTCCGCCTGTTCAGGGCGTGCCGCCCTATCCGATGCACCGAGTAATGGGGTGGGAGTTGGAGATCATCGGTAGCCACGGGATGTCGGCTCATATCTATCCGGCGATGCTCGCAGCTGTGACCGCAGGATCGCTGCGGCCCGATCGGTTGGTGACGCGGCGCGTCGGACTCGAAGACGTATGTGAACTGCTGCCGCAATTCTCCAAGCCGGGAGGGCCAGGTATCACGGTCGTCGAGATGCCAGGCGAATCCGACTAGGCATCAGCTGTGACTGCAACACCTACCATTCAACCGCACCAAATGTCGGCGACCGTGAGACCGGTCGGGAAACGATCGGTCGGATCCAGAACGTAGTTCGCAAATAAGGTGATCCAGCCATGGCCGGCGATCTGGGGCAAGAGCGTCTACATCACCGAGTTTCACCGTGTCCAGAATCCGGCCGGCGAACACTGTGCCGGTGACACTCTCGTGCCGGAAGTCCTCACCGATGCCGAGCTCACCGCGCGCATACATCGTCGCCCGCCGGGCCGATGTCTCTGTGCCGCAGGGTGACCGGTCGATGCAGCCGATGAAGCTGTTCGGGTTGTCCCAGCTTGACTGTCCGGTGGACATGGTGACCGCGTTGCGGCGGTGGTTCGCTGGTGAATGGGCGGGAACAGACAGCTGAGCCATGGTGACGCCCGCCAGACTCGGATCGAGTGGATGATGAACTGGGTACTGCTCACTCGTCGCCAAAGGATAGCACCGAACTGACGCCGGCTCGGTAAGACCGTCGGACGAGCGGGCTCGGTTGCCTCGGCGATCAGGATGTCCAGCGACAGGCCCAGCTGGTCGGCGATCGCCCCGAGGACCCGCTCACTGGGTTCACGAAGATTGGGTTCGATCTGCGAGAGGTACGCGTTGGAGATGCCCACCGCGGCCGCCACCTGACGCAGCGGCAGTGCCGCCAACTCTCGCTGCCGCCGGATCAGCTCACCGAGCGTCGGCGGTCGAAGGTCGTCGGCTATGTGAGCAGGATAAACCGGGCGGGACACAGCCGAGGTGATCTGGGCGCGTCGTCATGCTGTCCGAAACCAACCCGACATCGTCGGACAACTGTTTGATGACCCGGTGCGGCGGCGAACCATACGATCAGCACATCCGCTGAATCATCAAGATCGCTTGTCACTCAGCAGCGCAACACTTTTCGGTCATCCGGGCGTGCTGCGAATACGGCAAACACCGGCCACGGGAGATGCTGCTCATGAACACTACACAATTCGGCGTCGCCGTTATCGGCGCTGGCATCGTGGGCGCCAGCTGCGCCTTCCACCTTGCCCAGCGGGGTCTGAAAGTGGTGGTCCTCGAGGCCTTCGCCAGCCACGCAGAGGGCAGCACCGGCCTGTCCTTCGCGTCGATCCGCGGGCAGTGGGCCCACACCAGCGACGACACGGCACGCGCGGCGGTCGACGGCCTCGCGGGACGGCTCGGGCTGTGAATTCCCAATGGAGAGACCTCGCTTCTCAACGTCGGTCCTAAGCTGGGGCTTCTGGTCCAGCCGCCAGCTGCTCGAACTTCTCCATCAATTTGGCGGTGACGTCCAGGCCGACATCCTTGGCGAGCGTCTGACCGGAAGCAGCATCAGTGAGATAACGCGGATGCACAGGGAGCTCGACCTCTACCCGGACGTGGACCAGGCCATCGTCCTCCTGACGGAGGCTCGAAAAGAAAGTAATCGTGTAGTCGGGCATTTGACTTCCCTTCGGTAAGCAGGTCCGCGGGAACGTGGGTTAGCAGGTCCGCGGGAACGCCCTGGATAGTGCCGAATCCGGTTGGCGTCCGCGTTGGCGTACGCGGTCCTATTAGGGACCACAGTTTAGTCCGAAAATGGCTTCTGACCTGTGTCGGGCTGACAGGGTTCGACGCAGGTCAGGAGCGGTTTCGGAAAATCTGGGGATCGCCTGTCGTCGGTAAGAAATGGCTCCGTACGCCAAAACGTGTACGCCAACCAGCCCTCGGCTTGAGCCTTTTCGAGATCGGCGCTCATTGCCCGAACATGGCGCGGATCGCGCGGTCCCGCTTGGCCCGCATCTCGACCCACTCGACCCGCTCCTCGGGCAGCCACACGAACAGCGACACACTGGTCGGCATCGCCGTTCAATTCGGTGTAGTACTCGCCGCCGCACTTGAGCTATTTGCTTAACCAGCGGAATGTCCTCTGCCTCAACAGGAATCATCTGTTCCGTTCGATCCGTTTGCGCTTTGCACACAACGCATTGCCGACCCAACGTAACCTTCCGAATTGGCTTGTCAGGGAACAACTTATGGAAGCAATCAAAGCAAATCTTCTGAGTCATCAGATCAGATCTTTCAGGTCAGAGGTCCCGGTACTGGTCAGAGGTTCGTGACCCCGGCCGGTAGCTAAGCTAGCTGCCGCGGCGGCGTGACTTGATGATCTCGAGGCGTTCCTTGAGTAGTTCCTCGAGTTCCTCGATCGAGCGGCGTTCCCGCAGCATGTCCCAGGGTGTGCGCGGCACCTTGACCTTCTTCTTGGGTTCGGCCAGGTCACCACCCTCGATCAGGGTGCCCTCCATGCCGTTGCGGCACAGCCAGGTGCCTGGGATCTCGGCGTCATCGGCGAACGGGACCTCGAACTCCTCACCGTTCTCCGTGCGATACCGCGCGATCTGACGCGGCGCCAGGTCATGATTACGGTCGGCCTCGTAGCTCACGGCCCCAAGCCGGCTGCCCCTCATGACGCGATCAGCCATCATCAACACTCCTCTGTGCAGGTTACGCCCCGGCCGTGCTAGCTAACGCCTTCACGTACGCGAAACGTACGCGACCGGGGCGCCCGCAGCCGTATCGGAGGCGAACCGCGGACGTGGAGACCTTTTCATGGTCGGGCCGACGGGGGCGTCGCCATGCCCGGCGCGCCAGTCAGGGAACTTTGAACCCAGCACACGCTAGGCGTAGATATTGCGTCAGGCGCACAGTTCAGCCCGGTCGCCGGGCCAACGCCAGCGGCCAGCCGGTGACCGCGCGGGCAGTGCTGCGGTGACCGGACCACCTAGGCGCCGTCGGTGCAGCGGACCAGCTCGCCGACGGCGGGCATGACGCCAGGTAACCGCCCGCGTCTAGCCTGGTCGCGCAACGGAATTCGGCTGCAAGAAAAAGATGGGGGGTGGTGGCCCGAGCGCCTGGGTGAACTGAAGGAAGCCCCGGACGCGCCCGGCCACCGAAGGCGGGGCACACCCGCCAGTTGGGGTGGCGGCCGGGCCTTCCGGGTGCGTGAAGGGATCGTCTTACGGAGCACCCAGGCCCGCGCGGAGTTACCGGCCGGATCTCGTCGGACGATTGCCGCGTCCCGGATCGATGCGCACCGTGCCGGTGCCGTCGCATTGCAGGCAGTCGAGCACACTGATCCCGATGCAGTCGTCGGCGGGCCAGTCCGCGGTTGCGCTGCGGGGTACCCACATGGCCGCGTGGTCGATACGCGGGCACGGCGTCGCCATCGAGCCGGCCGGTCGACGAATTGCTCGATGAGCGTCGCGTCGCAATGGATCTACACACAATGCGAAACTGCCAACTTACGATCCAGTGAACGAATATGATGGTGCAGTTGTCACGGTCGGGGGCCCTGACTACCAAGTCCGCGCGAGCGCGGAGCCGTGAGGTCGTCTATTGGGGGCGAAGCAAACCCTGCACGGCGAAGGCTCCCGCCGTGGCTGCTGACGCAGTTGAACGGCGGAACCAAGCGACCACCGTAACCGTCTGATACGTGCTCCCCGAGATCGGCTTGTCATCCTGCCTGGGTGGCAGGCCGGACTATCTCGGCATTGACTGCCGCCCGGACCTGACTCTTCCTTGCGGGATCGCGTTGTCTTCCATCATATCTCAGGGTCGCGAGCCCGAGCCGCCCGATGACGACCCGCCGCCGTCATCGCGACCGGTGGTGCGCCGCATCACGATCCCTGAGTGACACATGGAAGCCGGAAGTACGGCTATCGACCGCCGAGCTGAGGTAGAACGTCGGAGAGCTGGCCACCGATCTCATCGAATCGGCGATCGAGCTTGATGTCCAGAGCGTCGACTTTCTGATCGACACGCTCGACCAGCTCGTAGAGCGCGTCGATGTCGGCACGCTGCTGGCGCACCTGACGCTGGATCTAGGGCTGGGACACTCCGAGAATCAGAGCGGCCATCGAGCTCGTCACCGCCGGTATGCGCTGTGCTCCACTGAGCGTTCCAAAACGGGCAGGCGAATCGCGCAGGCGCGCCGGTTATTCGACGACGATGTCGTTGCCGGACACCGATACGGTGCCGCGTCCAAGGGGCCATACTTTCGTCAGCATCTTGAACGTTGTTCCGAGTCCGGGGATCGATCTTCGCGAAGATCTGTTGGGGTCCGCGGACCATCTGTCCGTTCTCGACGTCGTAAGCGGATTGGTGCCACGGGCAGACCAGTCGCCCGTCCTCGATCGATCCGCCCGCCAGGTCCGCGCGCAGATGTCGACACCGCCGCGTGACCGCGAATTATTTGCCGTCGATGTTTCCGATGGCATACGGTCCGGCACCGGTCACCGCACCCGGGGGCAGGTCGGCAACCGGGCACACTGTGATCTGCTTTGCCATGCCAGCCTCCCGTCAGCCGCCGACGGTCCTTGGCGCGTCATTGTTGCACCTGGCCGCGGCCTCATGCGGGAAAACGCCCCTGGTGGCACGTTCATTACCAGCGCCGATGATCGCGAGTTGCGGCGGATGACACGGTCCTCATTCCGCCGCCCAGTCCGCAGGCAGTTGAACAAGGGCGAGAGCCTGCACGCTCTGCGCCGCGATCAAGGCCATGTGCGTCGCCGTCACCTCGACGATCAGGTCGACCAGGCACTCTGCCTCACCCTGGTCACCAATGCCACAGTGCTGTGGACGACGACATATCTGGGCGATGCGCTCGACGCGCTGCGCGCCGACGGCTACCACGTCGCCGACGAGACCGCGGCGCACCTAACACCCGCACAGCACGACCACATCAACTTCTACGGCACCTACTCCTTCGACGTCGAAACAGCACCCCAACGCGAAGGACGTCGCCCGCTCCGCTCACCAGCCGCCTGAGTTCCCGGGCACCCGGCGAAGGAACCAAATTCGCTCCGTTACTAAGGGGACCCCGTATACCGCGCGGACATGGTTGCAGATAGATTGAGAAGGGGCAACCGTACAAATGGTCCTGTAACGAAATACCCTGGGCAACAATGCAACTCGCAGCAGTGAACTGCCAGTAGAAAAGAACGGCTGCTGAACTTAGCCGCCGTGTAGCTTATCAAATCCCGTGTCACACCGCGAGAACCTATGACCTGCGATGATGCGAGTTGTCTCAGGCGATGTCATCGAGCATCTGTCTCAAACTCGTGTCATTTCTTCGGAACGCCGTTACCTATCCCTTTGCGACATATCCAATCGCTGAGCGACGCGGACCAAACTCGTTCGGAAGGTTCCGTCACGTGACGGCGCTATCCCAGCCGCAGCTCGCCGGGAACGTGCATCGGGGTCAGCGTCTTGGTGAATCGATTGCTTGCGCGGCATGGTTGGGCACAGATGACGACGTGTCAGCCGAGAAACATGTTGCGCCGCTGTGCCAGTGGCCGATACAGCGTCTGCTGGATCTGCTGGCGCACCTGGTCGGCCAGCTCGAAGACGAGCATGGGGTCCTCGGCGGCCCCGTCACCGAACCCGTGAGTTGGTATGGGTGGGCCGAATTCGATGTGCCACTTCGAAGGCAGCGGGATCATCCCGAGCCACCAGATCCTCCACCTGATAGATGTTCGAGATGGAGCCGGCGTAGAGCTCCGCGGGTCCCGTGCCGTCGAACTCGAGAATCGAGACGGTGTCGGAATCGATGGCGCCGACACCCTAGTTTCGAGCATTTCACTGCTGTTACGTCGTGGGCGTTGGGCGTCGGCAGACCCGCCGAGGCGATAGCGGCCACCACGTCCGAGGCCGACAGGCCGTTCAACACGGCTTTGGCCGTCGGTGAGGTGTTGGGCGTGCATGTCATGCGATTTGCATCGATCCAGGGTACCGTGGTCAGTTGAGGGCTAGAAAAGCCGAGCTGGGCGCTGACCTGTGCCCATTCCTGCCGCCGACGGGGAAGGGCGTTGAAACGAAAGAGGCACTACCCGTTTGCGTTCCGCACCCACGGACTGCGGGAGTACTCCGTTCTCGCCGACGGCCATCGCGGCGCACGCATCGGTCCCGGTGTCGACATCGCTTGGTTGTGCGCGCCGCGCTGGTACGACGACGCCGTTTTCGCGACCCTCACCGGCGGGGATAGCAGCTTCTGTGTGACACCGACCGAGAGGTTCGCGTGGGGTCGTCACTGCGAAGAACGGTCACTGATCTGGGGCAACGTGGGCCGTCGCCGGTTCCCACGACCTGACTCATGCAGCGACACCGCCGCCAAGCCATCAGCGTCTTGTCGACCGGATCGCTCTCGGCGTTCTCGCGGTGCTCCCCGCGGGCGGGCACTGCTGCCATCGGTGCATCGGGCATGAAGGACGCGCCCGATGCGGTGTCGATCATCCGACGACGAGGGCAATGGTTGACACGGCGAATCGCCGCGTCTCGTCAACGGCGACGCGCCGCTCACCAAGACAGCGGTCTACCTCAGACTGGCGGCCAACCTCACCCCATGAGGGCGCCGATATCAGATCGGCGACCAATACCGTTGCCGCGCATCATGAAACAGGCGGATTGGTTGCGTACCCATCCGATCACGCTTGTCCCGATGGCAATCGTCGTCGGCGCGATAACCGGTTTGGGCGCGGTGGCCTTCCGATACCTGATCACCGCGTTCACCCGAATGTTCACCGGCTACGACGACTACTCGGCCCTCGGCCGGGTGGCCAGTACTCATTGGCCGGTACTGGGTTTCTGGTTTCTGTTGGTGACGCCCGTCGTCGCCGGCGCTGTGTACGGACCGATCGTGCATCATTTCGCCCCGGAAGCACGTGGGCACGGAGTTCCCGAGGTGATGTACGCCGTCGCGCGCCGCGGCGGCCGCATCGCGCCCCAGGTCACGGTCGTCAAAGCGCTCGCGTCGGCGTTGTGCATCGGCGGCGGCGGCTCGGTCGGCCGCGAGGGCCCCATCGTCCAGATCGGTTCGGCGACCGGGTCGGCGCTGGCGCAACTACTGCGCCTGAACACCGACCGGGTGCGTCTGCTGGTCGCCTGCGGAGCCGCGGGCGGCATCTCGGCCACCTTCAACACACCATTGGCCGGTGCATTCTTCGCCATCGAGCTGATCCTGCGGACCGTCGCGGCCGAGGCCTTCGGCGCCGTCGTGTTGTCCAGCGTGACGGCCGCCGTGGTAGGACGGGCGCTGCTCGGCGATCATCCATTTCTGGCCCTGCCGGCATTCGCTGTGCGCAACCCGATCGAATACCTGCTCTACGCCATTCTCGGAGTGGCCGCGGGTGTGGTCGGTGTCGACCTTTTCCAAGGTCCTCTACCTCGTCGAGGACCTGTGCGACTGGCTGTGGCGGGGACCGGAGTGGGCGCGGCCTGCCTGCGGTGGAATTGTGCTGGGTGCATTGCTGATCGCGCTCCCGCAGATGTATGGAGTCGGGTATCCGGTGCTGGAATCGGCGATCTCGGGGCATTACCTGCTCGGGATGCTGGTGCTGCTGATGGTCGGCAAGATGGTCGCGACCAGCCTCACGATCGGCATCGGCGGTTCCGGCGGCGTCTTCGCGCCCACCTTGTTCATCGGCGCCATGGCCGGCACCGCATTCGGCACCGTCGTCCATCAGTGGTGGCCGGCACTCACCGAATCTCCCGGGGCCTACGGTCTGATCGGGATGGGCGCCGCGCTCGGCGCCGCGACCAGAGCACCGATCACCGCGGTGGTCATTCTTTTCGAGCTGACCGGCGAGTACTCCATCATTCTGCCGTTGATGGCGGCGGTGGCGATGGCCGCCGGTACCGGACGGCTGCTGTCGAAAACCACTATCTACACCGCGAAGCTGTGGCGGCGCGGAGTCGACCTCGACCGTTCGGGGCTGCCCCCCTTCACCGCCGCGGAGATCGCCGGGCCCGCACCGCGACCATTGCCAGCGGACACCGACCTTCACACGGCCGCAACGATTCTCGGTTCATCGTCGGTGCCGATGACTCCGTGCGTGGACAGGACTGGGCGTTACGCCGGCTGTCTCTCCAAGCAGGACCTTGTCGAGGCCCTCAATGATCCCGATCCCCCGGCGACAATTGCCGAGCTGCTCGAGACACCACCGACCGTACGACCGGACACGGCGGCCGATGACATTGTGGCAGCGCTGGCCGGCCGGGGCGGTGCGGGGCTTCCCGTGCTCAACGACGCCGGCGATGCGGTCGTCGGCTGGATCACCTACGAAACCGTTCTTCCCCGACTGTGTCCCGGCGTCGGCGCACGCCCCAGGGACTCCCCTTGACCATGGGCGCTGCGCCGTCGGGCCTGGCCGATGTACTGAAGACCTGGACGCCATCTCCGGTCGCCGACCTGCTCATCGCGTTCGCGGTCGTCGGCTACCTCGTCGCGGCCCGGTCTATCGCCACAGTCACGGTTGCCCCTGGCCGATCTTGCGCACGGCGTGCTGGCTGATGGGCGCCGCGCTGGTAGCCGCCTGTATCAACAGCGCACTCGCGGTGTACGGCCGAAATCTGCTGTGGGTGCACATGATCGTGCACCTGCTCATGATCATGGTGGTGCCCGCGTTCGCGGTGTGGGCCCAGCCGATCAGACTGCTGCACAGCGTCGCGAGCTCTCGGACCAGGCGCGTCGCCAAGTGATCTGGGGTAGGGCGGATCTCGCGCTGGTTGATCATCCCGTGGATCACCGTGCCGATGTACACCGTCGTCCTCGTCGGCACACACTTGACCGGTTTCCAACAAGCGATGCTGCAGCACATGTGGCTGCACAGCCTCGAGCTCGTGGTCTACCTGCTCACCGGCTACCTGCTGCTGCTACCGATCATCGGCGGCGAGCTCATCGCCTTGGCCGTGCCACCCATGTTGCGGTTCGTCATCCTGGCGCTGTGCATGGGTCCCGACACGCTGGTCGGGGTCGTGCTGATGCTGACAGGTTCTCCGGTGGCACCTGCCTACGCCGCTCACCGGAACTGGGGGCCCAGCGCCCTGGCCGACCAATCCGCCGCGGGTGCCATCATGTGGTGGGGCGGCGACGGGATCATGATGATCCTCATGCTCGTCGTTGCAGCTCAGTGGGTGTCCTCAGCACCCGATAGCCGCGGCGGCCTCGGGAAATGGCTGGAACACATCAGACAGCAGACACTATTGGGCACGAATACCGAGATCGACGTCGACGACGACGCGGCCGCACTCGACGCATACAACGCGCGCCTGGCCGCTCTGCACGGCCTGCCGCCATCTGATGCCGCACCCAAAAACGAGGGCCCTGCGCGCGGAACGTAACAAGCGGCTCCAGTTCGAAGGCGGTCGAGCCATCCGAGGTCGAATTATCCAGCGGTGCACGATTGGTCGTGGACTCCTCGGCGTATTCGACACCCGCGGCGCGACAGAACTTTCAGCGACGGATGTGGGACCTAACTGTTCCGCCGGATTTGAAGCCACCTCTTCCCGCACCGAATCTCGCGATGTCCACATCATGTGCGAAACCAAGGTCATGCAATATGCATGATTATGCGGATACGCTGCCCGCGGCGGTATCCTCCCGCCAGAAAGGAGGGACGGCATGGCGTCAGCCAATAAGCGCAGCACGCCCGCAAAGTCCGGTAGCGGTGATGAATTTCTCGAGCAGTTGGAACGCGCCACTCGAGGCCTATTGGCCCTCAACGTCTCGGTGCTCGAGCAGCTGGAAAAGCGGATTGGCCTGACACCGCTGCGCGCACTGCAGTCGCTGGCAAGACTCGGCCCGAGCCTGGTCACCGAACTCGGCGATGACCTCAACCTGCTGTCTTCTACAGCCAGCAGGCTCAGTGACCGGCTGGCTGAAGCAGGCTACATCACCCGGCGAGTCTCCCCAACCAATCGGCGGGCCACCTTACTAGAACTCACCGATGACGGCCGAGCAGTCCTCGATGAACTCGTCGCGCTGCGGGTCCGCGCGTTCGGCGAGGTGACCGAGCAGATGACCGCCGCCGACCGCTCGGCCTTAATTCGGGGCACGCAGGCGTTCACGGCAATTCAGCAGCAGGTGGCCGAACGCGCGCGGCGACGCCGCGGCGACGGTGGTGGCGACCGCAATGGGCACTGATGAAGCACAGGATCCGTATCATCGCGCACGGCGTCATGTGCGGTTTGCATGGCCTGCGTTTCGCACATAACTTGTCTGCGTATCCGTGTTGTACTTGTCTGCGTATCCGTGTTGTAAAGGAGTGGCTGTGACGTCGACACGTCAGCATGGGGAATGCTTTGGCCGACCAACGGCGGGACAGTCGCGGCTCAAGCCGCCTGGGCCGCACGACGGGGCCTGCGAGGTCTGATCCTCGTGCGCCATCTGATCGGTCAGCAGTCGCTGACGTCTGGCTGGATGCCGATAGTCGTTCAACTAGCCACCCTTGCGGGCGTCGCGGCGGCCGTGGGTTGGCGGTCGCGTCGGTGGCGCATGGTGTGGCTGCCGTCGGCCGCGGTTCTCGGTGGTGCCTTCGCGGCGGCAGTCGATGCCTACATCGGTTCGATCGGAGTGGCCGGAGACCCCGCGCCCCAGCGGCTGCTGGGGTGGGTCGCGCTGACCGGATTCGCCATCGTCGTGGTCTTCACGGGTTGGCGTAGTGCTCGATGGTGGCGGCGCGGTTTAACGGTCGCGTCGGTGCCGGCGTGCGCGGTGTGCGCGGCCTTGGTCGTCAACCAGTGGGTTGGCTACTTCCCCACCGTGCATGCGGCCTGGAATCAGTTGATGGTGGGTCCGCTTCCCGACCAGACGGACCGAATGACGGTCACCGCGATGCAGCTGAGCGGCGCCCGACCGAGCCGGGGCGTGGTTGTGCCTGTCACGATCAGCGCTACAGCATCGAAGTTCCGGCATCGCGACGAACTGGTCTACCTGCCACCGGCATGGTTCGCCGCCAACCCGCCCCCGCGCCTGCCGGTGGTGATGATGATCGGCGCGCAGCTCAACACGCCTGCCGATTGGCTGCGCGCTGGAGGCGCGGTGCAGACCATAGACGGCTTCGCGACCGCGCACGGCGGCAACGCGCCCGTCTTCGTATTCGTGGACGCCACCGGAGCATTCGACAACGACACCGAATGCGTCAACGGCAGCCGCGGAAATGCTTCTTATCACCTCACCAAAGACGTTGTCCCCTACATGGTCTCCAACTTCGGGGTAAGCGCGGATCAAAGTCATTGGGGCGTTCTCGGTTGGTCAATGGGCGGCACATGCGCCGTCGACCTCACCGTACGTCGACCGGAGTTGTTCAGCGCCTTCGTCGATATCGCCGGGGATGTGGCCCCCAACACCGGCACCAAGACGCAGACCATCGCCCGTTTGTTCGGAGGCAACCCCGACGCATGGGCCGCGTTCGACCCGACCACGGTAATCACCCGTCACGGCCAGTACAGCGGGGTGTCAGGGGTTTTCGCGGTGGCCGCCCCGAGCAAAGTGGACGGCCCGGGCGATTCGGACATCTCGAACCCTGAAGGCCAAGATCGTGCTGCCCAGACGCTATGCAGCGTGGGCTCTGCACATGGCATCGCTTGCACGGTGCTGCGGCTACCTGGCCGGCATGACTGGCCGTTCGCCGCGCAGGCGTTCAGCACTGCGCTGCCGTGGTTGGCCGGCCGACTGGGCACCCCGGTCGTGCCAGGCATCCCACTACCGGGCGATCCACCCGCTCGGCGCGATCCAGACGCGGGCGCACTACCCCGTGCCGGCGTGCAGGCGGCGAAGGTGGGGGGCGGATGAGGCGGTTCGAGGCGCAGCGCGACGGGTTCCCTTTCTATTGAACCCTTTCTATTGAAAATTGAAATAGTCGCACCGGATTGCTCGTGGGCGGGACATCGAGGACGAACGGTAGGGACAGGACGTGCCCAACGGACTAGCAAGACCGCACACCGCCGCCGCCGCGCTACCGCGCGATCCCGGCGACCGCGGTCCGACGGGTGGGCGGCATGAAAATCGCGATCAGCGGTGCCGGCTACCAGGTGCAATCAATCCGCTCCGTCGGCGGCGAGGGCCAGATCCAGGCGAGCCTGGGCGTCGACGCATTCCGACGCGCCGCCGGCGGCGACCTCACCAGCGTGCCGCGCGGTGATCTGGCTGCGGCGATTTACGCGACCATCGAGCACGAAGCAGAAGCGTGGCAAGGAGATTGCGTTGCTGCCGGGCCCGTAACGCGTTGATCTCCGGATCGTCGGTCGGTCCTTCCGCACTGCAGTCCCAGGAACGGTTTTGGCTTTCCCCGTCGCGGTTGCCTTCTTTGTTGGCCTCGTTGTGTTTTCGTTGTAGGACACCAGATCTGTCCATGGCCAAGTTGAAGTCGCCGCTGGTGGCCAGGAAAAGTCCCCACCACCTTGCTGGGGTGAGGTTAGTTCAGGGGCGGTCACCTCGCTTGTGTTTGGCGTGGCGCATGCGGTGTGACTCGCCGGAGGTGATGACGACGCTGGCGTGATGCAGGAGCCGGTCGAGGATGCTGGCGGCATCTCGCCGCACTTTCGGCCCCGTCGGCACCTGCTGTCGGCGGCCGACTACCGCCAGGCGATGGCCGACCGCTTCGCGGTCTGGAACGAGATCACCGGCGCGACGACCAGGGCCGCCGCCTGAATCAGCGACTGGGACAGGACGTTTCGTCCAAGCCACGGCTCATCACCCCGAATCATCACATCGGCCAATTAGGTTGACTCAAGTTGACAATGCCCGAAAATTGACCCCTTTACGACGACACGGGGTTAGTTTTCAGACGACGCCGACAAGCAGTTCTGTATCTAGCCACTTGAGGATCGACTTCCGACAATTTGTTGGTGATGTGGAATGACTGGCTTGTGCCGAATCCTCATGCGGCTAGCGGCGTGTCGATGGCGAGATCGTTGAAGAGCGTTTGCATGTCGGTGCGGAGTCGTTCGTAGTCACGGTCGACGCGTGTCCAGTGCGCGGGTTTGCGTCCCATGCGCGGGCTGCGCACCGCGGCCAGGATCGGGGCGATGACCTGGTCGCGGAGGGTGAGCAGGGCGGCGATGGTGCGTGCAGCCTGGGGTGGGACGTGGTAGCGGCGAGACCGTGCGGGTTTGTCGAGCAGCTGTTTGCCGCGGATCTTGCGCAGGTCGTAGGCGGCCTGGCGGATGCTGTAGGCGGCGCTGGATGTGCCAGTCATCGCGTGGAGCTTGGCGGTGAACTCGGCGACGGTGAACCCGTTCGGTGCCGGCGCGAGGGCGAGCACGGCCTTGAGCGCGTTCCGCATCCGCGGTTTGTTCAGGTCGACGCCGCCGACGCGGGCGTGGCCGAGTGTCGATCCGGTGGGCAGTTGGTCGAGGACGCCGTCGCCGATGAATCCGGTGTCCACGCAGTCCAAGGCGGTGGCGAATCGCTCGGCGATGCCGGCCAGTTCGGTCACGATGTCGGGGAACTTGTCGATCATGCGCCCACAGCGCAGCTCGGCGGTGTTGTGCGCGATCGCCTCGAACCGAAGCACGCGTTCGCCTTTGGAGGCTTGCGCGGCGGCATCAACGGTCGTGCCCTTGTTGGTCGTCGGCTTACTGGTCGTGGTGGTCATGATTGGCTTCCGGTGAGCAGGTCGTCGTAATCGGTCAGAGTTGGTGGTGGTCGGTCGTAGCGGGCCAGCGCACCGATCGGGACCGCGGCCACGAGGGCACTGGTGTGGCAGCGGGCGTCGATGAGCACCGTCTCGGGGTCCAGACATCCCGAGGCCACAGCCCGGTCCATCGCGGCGATCAGCGCGGTGGCGGGCATGGTGCGGTGCGCCAACAGGATGGCGATCAGAGCGCGGGTCCCCTTGGCGTCGTCGCCGCGGGCCGCTCGGGCGGCATCCCAGTAGGCCTGATGGCTGGCGGTGAACACGCCGCGGGTCTTGGCCTGTGCCAGGGCGGTCGCGCCGGGTAGGCCGCCGGGTTTGGTCGTGAGGACCTCGAGGTAGTGATCTAGGCACAGCACCTCGACGTAGCGTCCGACGGCCCGTTCGTGGTGGGCCACCAGCCGGGGCCCGTCATATATTTCGACGGTCCGTGCTGCCAGGCGCACGGGTAGGCGTCGCCCGGCGTAGCGGGCCGGGACGGAGTAGAAGCATTGCCGCACAGACACTCTGGCCCGGTTGTCGACCCGGGCGCTCAGTAGCCGGGCGCAGTCGAACGCCTCGGCCGGCAAGCCCATCAACATGCTGGCCTCCAGTGCGAATGCGGCGCCGATGGTGATCGGGCGACCGGTGATCACCCGGCCGTCGTCGAGTCGGTCGGCAGCGGCGATCAGATCGTTGAGCTCTGCCAGCGAGGCTGGCGCCGGGACCGGGACGAGGTGGCGTCGGCGGAAGCGGCCGATCTCGCCCTCCACACCGCCCTTCTCGTGGGCACCCTCGATGCCGGGGCGGCAGAAGAACGAGTCGAACCCGTAGTGGCTGCGCAGCGCGGTGAACCGTTCGGACTCGGTGCGATCGCGGCCCTTGAGGACCCGGATCACGGCGGGTTTGAGGTTGTCGTACCGGATCCGGCCGGGCACACCGCCGAAGTAGGCGAAGGCCAGCACGTGGCCCTCCAGGAACGCTTCTTGGGCCTGGGTGGCGAACGCGATGTGAAACGCTTTGCCCGAGTGCGACAGTCGCATCACGAACATCCAGCACTTCACGACCAGCCCGGCGATCGTGGCGTAGAACTCGCCGAAGTCGACCTCGGACTCGGCTCCGGCCAGATGCGTCTGCGGGATCGACACCTCCCGGGTCTCCAGCCCGAGTTCCACCCGACGACGCGCGACGTAACGCGACACAGTCACCTCCGAGCACGTGGCCTGGTGCTCGGCGACCAGACGCTGCCAGATCCGCCGGGCGGTATGGCGCTGCTTGCGCGGTGCGTCCTCGTCGGCCATCAGCCAGGCGTCGATCACTGTCGCCCACTCATCGATCGCCGGGCGGGGACGCACCGGATACACCTTCCGCGGCGGCGGGACCGCGTCATCGAGGGCTTGGCGCACCGTCCGACGATGCACGCCATGACGATCCGCCAACTCACGGATCGACAGGTCATCGAGGCGCCGATCTCTCCTGATCTTCTCGAACAGTTCCACGCGTGACCGCATCCTGACCGACCTCCCTGACGACCGTCGGGGACGGCGGGCGACAGGAACGATCTGAACGAGGGTGGGGCCAACATTGGGTGTACGCCTTTCCGGTCAGCCGCCCGAAGTGCAGCTTGAACACCGTCAGGTCATAGTAGGTGTCTCGATCGCGGCCTCGATCATCGAGGAGTGTTTGCGGGTGCGGCGGGGACGCTGCGCGGCGCCGAAGACGGTGCGGATCTTCGGCACGTCGAGCCGGGACCGGGTCCGATCCACCACCGTGTCGAACACCCGCTGCATCCGACGACCGTCGGCGAAGACCAGGTTGCGGCTGTACTCAACCTGGTAGACAGACAACGCGTAACCGAACCCGCTGCGTTGCTGCTCGTCGAGGTCGAGCCCGAAGCACAGGCACGCCGAATAGATCCAGGATTTGCAGACCTGGCTCAGCCGCCCTACAGCCGCATGCTGCGACAAGGCATCTGCGATCCGAGCCAGGCCCGCCGGGTCGGCGACCGTGGTGAAGCAGTTGCCGACCTTGGTGAATGCTATCCCCGCCGCCTCGGCTTGGCGGGCCACGTACTCGTGGCCGTTGAGGATGATCTGCGCGCCGAACGGCGGGTGCCCCGACATCTTGATCGTGACGTGTCCCCACACCGGATCCATGATGTGGAACGAGTAGTGGTTGACGTGTTCGATCCTCTTTTCCAGGTTGACGATGGTGCCCGTGGTGGGCGAGCGTTGCACCTTCCACACCGGCGCCGGCGCCTTGGCCGCCAGCACCAGGAACACCCCGGTCCCGACCTCATGGGTGGCCAGGTACTCCTCGGCGATGCGGTGCTTGCGTTCGCCGGCCTTACAGAAGATCACCGGCACCCCGTTCGCGGCGCCCCACGCCTTGACCCGCCGCGCGAACCGACCCGCCATCCGCATCAGATGCGTGTTGTCCAGCTCCGCGTCGCAGTCGTCGTGCCAGCGTCGCCACCACACGCGGAACCCGCCGGGGTTGTGCCCGAGCGGAAAGAACGCGTTGAGCACGATCCGATCCACGCAGTCGTAGCTGCCGGTCACCAGATCCGAATACCGAAGGCTGAACTCGTCTTTGGACACCCGCTCAACCTAGTAACCACCCCGCCCACATAAGGTGAAACTGCCCGAAGGGCCACCGCTTCCGGGCGAAGTCCCGGACGCGGCGTAGCTTTGCTTGGTCGGGGTGACGTTCACGGTCAGACCAAGTTTGGGTTTATGCCGTGGTGACCCGCCGGCCGATGCCGAAGTCGCGGGTGTCGCAGACCACGGTCTTCGGTGCGCAACACCCGATGCTTCGCACTCTTCACGACTAGGCGTCCGCGGGATGATGGTGGAACCATCGGAGGTGACCGACATGGACCTGTACTTGATGCAGCACGGTCAGGCGACGACCGAAACAGAGGATCCCGAGCGACCCCTCACGGATGCCGGTCGAGCAGCGGTGCAGCGTGTCGCTCAAAGAGCCCGGGCTGCTGGCGTCCGGATCAGCGGCTGCCTGCACAGCGGAAAGCTGCGCGCAGCGCAGACTGCGCAGCTGCTTGTGAGGGAGATCGGCGTGGAGCCGAGCGTCGAGGCTCGACCGGGTCTTGCGCCGAATGACCCGGTGGTACCGGTCGCGCAGTGGCTTCGAGCGGAGACCGAGCACCAGTCGCTTGCGCTCGTCGGCCACATGCCTTTCCTCGGCAGGCTTGCCTCGTTGCTGGTCGTAGGCGACGAGCAGGCCCAGGTGCTCGGCTTCCAGATGGGTGGCCTGGTGAAGCTGGAACCGAAGGTCGATCGGGACGGGTTCTCCGTGGCATGGGCGCTTCCGCCCGACCTCGCCTGACCATGCACTAAAAACTGGACGGCGCCATGCATCACCGAGAAAGGTGCCGCGATGATGGCGACGAGTCCGAGTAGCAGTGCTGTCTCCGCCGCAGCGGACGTGTGGACCTCAAGGTCCGCAGAGCCCGCGAACAGTCGTAGGTTTCCGACGTCTGAGATCAGAGGGAGTCGGCGTTCTCCGAAAACGGAGATCCGTCGCCTTGTTCAGCACCTCGGCGAAACCATCCTGTAAGAGGACGCTCGCTACACCCAGGCGGGCATCATGATATCCGTGGAAACCGGATAGCGCCCACTTGATGCGACGGTGTACGGCCCGCCGCGCAACACTCACTCCACGACGGCGAATGGTCCTGCGACAGTGCGTATTTCAACACAGGGATGCTGATCCGGACGGCTTACGCAGCTGGGTTGAAGTCAGCCGCACCATCAACGACGTCTCATGTCGATCATCGTGGCGACCTTTTCATCACGGACCCATCGTCCCTCCGATACCGGCGAACCACCTGAAGGGGCGGGGCCACGGGCTCGTGCCAACAGTGCGCGCAACCGCAGCAGCCAGATTTCACGGATAACCAGTCCGTCGCCTAGCGAGTACTGCCACCACTGCTGCTAAGGGTAGGCAAACCTTCTAGCTGGCAGGAATCCAGGTTGGGTGTCAGCAGGGGCGACGAAGGTTCCCCGATGGATGATTCTGGACTCAGTCCAGATTAAGACTAATCCATCGAGGGAGAACCACCATGCGAATCAACTCCTACATCACAACCCTGCTGGCCGCGGGCGCTGCCGCGTTCGCGATCGCCGCCGCACCGATGGCCGCGGCCGCGCCCACCGGCACCACAAACGCGACCGGGTCAACCGTGCACCAGACCACGGGCAATGCCCAGATCACCGCTGAGCCCGGCGCGGCTGCGCAACAGGCCGCCCAGTTGCAGCAACCATTCGGCGGGGATATGGGCGCCCTGTTATTCCACCACTTCGGGAGCAGGAGCGGGGCCGGACGGCACTGAGAACGACTGTGCACTCAGGGCGGGAAGTTCTCAATCCAGGCTGACGGCCATACCGGCAAGGACTTTGCGAAGTATCTCGGGGTCAGCCGGGCGACGCTATATCGGTACCTAGCGTCGGAGCGCGCAGCTTAGGCCCCTTATGCGCCGGGCGTCTACCGCTTAAGGACTAGTTCGTAAAGACCGTCGGGATAACGGCGTGCAGTACTCGTTGTCCCCCGCCGGGCTAATCATCACCGAGGGTTCGACCGTGGTGAGCACGAGCCGATGTCGGAGTACTGGTCCGCCTAGTCGGCGAGGTCACGGGTGTCAACGGCGGCCGAAAATTGACCCCTTTACGACGGCGTCGACACGGGGTCAGTTTTCAGACGACGCCGACAACGGGAACCAGCACCGTCATGGCGCTTTTCCGGTCTGCTCCATCTCTTTGACTTAAGGACAGCAGCGGTGTCGGACGGAAACAACTTCTGATGCAGGCGACGCCGCGCCTCCGCCCAGGCCTCTCTGTTCGCCTTCTTCCGGCCGCCCCAACATGCCAGAACCGCAGGGCTACCCGCTGCATCTCTTTCGCCTTCGCGAGGGTCATGTAGGGGTCGCCGTGGTGCTCGCGTTCATAGGCGAAAAGTTCCTGGTCGGTCATCGCCGACAGTTCCTCGCGATCCCGTCGCCGTTGCGATACGCGGCCTCCACGCAATGGCCACCGGCGGTCGGTCCGACTTCGACGCCGTATTTCACCCCGACGCAGTCAACCGGGAGAACAAAGTCCAACCGCCCTCATCGCGCGTACCCGGACCGGCAGGCTTCCACTCGACCGCACTATGGTTGCGTGCGGCCTTCGCCGGATTGCACTACGAAATTCATCACGCGCTCACCGACGGAGATCTAGTCGCCGTGAACTCCACGATGAACGGGCGCCACGTCGCACAGTTCGTGCTCTACCGCGACGACGGTGAAGTTGACGCCGCCTTTCCCCCACCGGCAAGAGCTTCGCAATGGCCCAGACACATTGGTTTCGAATACAGGGCGGCAAGGTCATCGAGCACTGGGCGGTCCGCGACGATTTGGGGCAGGCCAAGCAACTCGGCTGGCTACCACCAACTCCGGCGTATCTGGTCCGGATGTCGTTGGCAAAGCTTCGGGCCAAGCGCTGAGATGGCCGAGGGCCTCCACCGCCGCCTGAAGCCACGCGATCTCAAACCGGCGTAGCAGTGAATTCACCGCGCTCGATGGCCTCGAGCAGGAGCATGAGACTCCGGGCCGCCTGCCGGGTCGCGTCGATCCGATCGGCCTGCACCGACGTTCGATTGGGACGATGACTTGTTGACGAAACCGGAGAACGTGACACCCCAGAGCTGGCCACCCACGCCGGTTGCATGATTCGGAACGAATCCCGATATCGAACGATTTTGGAAGGGCAAAGAGGGGGCTGGCCAGGGTGAGCGCACCAGCCGCACGGCACTGTCAAGTTGGTTGGTGGGCTTATCGTCCGCGTGTTGTGTTGTGCGTAGGTTCTGGTGGAAAGCCCTGTCCCAGTTCACGTTCAGGCGGCGGTCGTGGTAACCCCGGTGATCTGGTTCCAGACGGTGAAGCGGTCGGCCATCTCGTGCCGCCATCCGGTGGCCGACAGCAGATGCCGACGCGGACGGAAATGTGGCGAGATGCGGCTGAACGCCGACAGGAACCGTTGCGCATGCCGGGGCGAGGTGAACCGTTTCACCGCCCGCTCGCGTTGCCGGGTCGGTTGATGCGAGTTCTCGGCCCGATTGTTCAGATACTTCGATTGCCGGTGTTCCACCGAGGGCATCACCACGCGGTGAGCCGGCCCGTAGCTGGCGAGCTTGTCGGTGACGAGCACCCGCGCCACGTACCGCAGTCCCTTGAGCAGTCGGCGGAAGAACTTCCTGGCGGCCAACGCGTGTCGGCGTGACTGGACCAGGACGTCGAGCACGTTGCCGTGCTGGTCGACCGCGCGCCACAGGTAGTGGATCGTGCCGTTGATCCGGATGAAGACTTCATCGAGATGCCATTTGTCGCCAGGCCGGGCCCGGCGCCGGCGCAGCCGGTTGGCGTAGACCTGCCCGAACTTCGCGCACCACTGCCGGATGGTTTCGTAGCTGACCACGACGCCGCGTTGCAGCATCAACTCCTCGACCTCACGAAAGCTCAGCGGGAACCGGTGATACAGCCACACGCAGTGGGCGATGATCTCCGGCGGGTACCGGTGTCCCTTGTACAACGACGATGCAGCGGCCACGACCACCGATCTTGGCAGCGACAGGGCCACTCACCAACTTGACAGTGCCTCTGCAACGACTGCCGCTCACAATGGCGAATCTCCGCGCTCAACCGCGCCAACGTCGTCGGTCGCGCCTGACCCGAAAGCTCCCCGTCATACACCCGCTGCAACTGCTCACCCCGATCAGCCGCCGCACACGCCGCGTCCAGAGCCTCCAACTCGTACTCATCGAACTCCGCGCCCACCACCCCCGTCGCACGCAAAGCCGCGTTCATCTTCGCCCGCAACCTCACACCCGCAGAACGTCTAGCAGCCATAACGCCGATTGTAGAACTCCCACCACCCGAAAACCATTGGTAGACTAGGGGTTACACACGCTGACTTACGTTGCTACACAACGTGATTCACGCAGACTCCCAAAATGCCCCTGGCCTGCGATTATGCGGGTATAGCTGCACCGAAAAGCGTTGCCGCACTAGGGTTTCGGGTGCAGTGCTCGGACCGGAAACGAGACCGTCCCGGTCGCGGCTCCAATCGCGTTTGCGGGTTATTCCCCCAATGGCTTATTTATACAGCTCAGCGCATTGTCGTAACTGTCACTGTGTTAGCTGCATCTGTGGTGTTGCTGGCTTCTCGCCTGCTGCTTGTAGCGAATCATGTTGTGCGCGTTGACTTTTGGTGTGTCAAGTCCTGCGCAGGGATCGTCGTGGTGGGGAGTCAGTACCTTCCGTCGCTCACCAGATATCCGTAGTAGCGACCGGCGACGGGTGAGCGTGGGTCTCCCGCGAAGCCGTAGTCGGCCGCGCGCTCCGCAGCATCCGAGCGGAGCCGTTGCACGATCTGAGCGGGCGCGAGGCCTGCACACGAACCGCCGACACCGCCGCTGTTGATGCACAATGCAACAGCGGCGGCCACATGTGGTGCTGCCATGCTCGTTCCCGAAATTGTGTTGTAGCCACCGCCCTTCCAGTCTGAACGGATGCAGACACCGGGCGCGGCGATGGTGTGGTTCTGGTCTGCAGCCGACGTTGCATAGTTCGAGAACGTCGCGTACTTGTCGTCGGACTCACCGGACATGCACGTGGGGGCGCCTCCGGTGCCGCCAGCTTTGCCGTCGTTGTCGGACATGGCGGTAACCGTCAAAACCTCCGGGAAATTCGCCGGAATAGCACCAGCTATGTCAGTGCCGCTGTTGCCCGCCGCGACCGAGTAGGTCACGCCACTGGCCACGGACCGACAAATCGCACGATGCAAAGCGTCGTTGTCACACGTGGTAACCCCACCCGTGCCGCCGAGGCTGAGGTTTGCGACCTTGATGTTCAGCGATGCGGAATTCGCGGTGACCCAATCGATTCCGCAGATGACCTGCGACCAAGTACCACTTCCATTTCGGTCGAGGACCTTGACCGCGTATATTTTTGTTCCCGGCGCGACACCGATGACTCCGCCGCCGTTGTTCTTAGCGGCGATGGTGCCGGCGACGTGCGTGCCGTGGCCATTGTCATCGTTGGCCTTCTTGCCCCAAAGGCCCCAGGGGAGCCCTTTGATGCAACTTGTTCCAGCGACCACGTTCAGATCAGGATGGGTGAGGTCGACGCCGGTGTCGATCACGGCGACATTGACGCCACTCGGCTTGTGAACAGTTGTCGCTGTGGCGCTTTCGATCCTGGGTGCGCCGGTCGGCATGGTTTCGTTGGCGGCGACGGCCTCGGTGGCCGCGATCGCTTTGGCTTCGCCGTCCGGGCTGATGAATGCGACGTCGGGGTCCTTTGCAATCATTTCGCGGACCTGCGGCGGAAGTATTGCCGCGAAACCCTTGATCACGTGCTGGTATTGGAAGTCGCTCTTGAAGCCAAGGCGTCGTTTGAGGTCCGTCGTTTTCGCCGGTTCGTCGACACTGTCCTTGTACACGACAATGAACGAATCAAACGGAGCTGCAACGGAAGTAGGCAATTGTGCGAACGTGAGTGCACCGGCGAAAACGACAATAGCCGCCGCGGCGCGGGCGAATCTCAGCATTCGAAAACCTTTCACCGGCCTGTGTGTCCAGGCGGAGGCCGGCCATGGTGCCGGATCGCCTACCAAATTATTTCCCGCCGTTGTCAATTCATCGGACGCGACGGCGTAACGATCGAATACCAGTGTGGTTGCGGAGAATGCGTCAACATTCTGGGCGCGATCGGGACGCCGAGATGTGTTGGTGGCGTGTGGGTTTTCGAGTGTGTGGTGTGTTGCGGGATGTGTGCCTGTCGCTCGCCTGTCGCTGTCGGGTTTGTGCTGGTGATGGTTGGTTTAGGGTGGCCCTCGCCGAGTGACGCAAAGGCGAGCCGCATCTTTGCTGATAACGAAGCCAATTTTTCAACTTTGTCATCTTTTGTTAACCTCGGCGGTTCGTCGTTTACGAGGACGTCAAATATCAAGATCAAATCCAGGAGTAAGAACGTGATCCTTCGCGCCCTCTTCATCTCGGCCGCCATCGCCATCGCCGCAATTGGTGCGGCTCCGGCAGCGACCGCTGCCCCGCCGTCTAAGACTGCCCCGCCGTATAAGAACTGCACGGCAGCACGGGCTGACGGCAGGCACGACATTCCGATAGGCGACCCCGGCTATGGGGATTGGCTGGAGCATCGTCAAGTTGTTGACCTTGTTTGGTGGCTGTGAGGATTGGTCGTTTGTGGCGATTGCGGCGAGGTAGGAGGGTCGAGAGCTGGCGCGGTAACGCGCATCGACGGTAGGTCTCGGAGCCGCTGGTGACCGCAAGGTTTCCCCTGGTGTCCTTCATCTCCGTGGCCCTGGTGCGATCTGTGTGCCGTTTCCAGCTCCCGCCCGTCAAACCGTGCATGCGGTTCTCCCGCACACGGCTTACCGACGCCGTTCACCGCCGGCATTCGGCTTCCCCCGCCAGGGCTTGGCAGCCCTGGGCGCGATCACGGTTCCATCCAGGCTCAGCAACCCGCAGAGGTCCGCCGACTTGTAGGCCAGCACGGACCAGCCGAAGCCGCGCCCGCGTTTGTGCCGCTGGCCGATGAACAATGCGAGCCGAAGACGTGCATGCTGCTCGATCTTGCGGAAGCGGGCCGCGGAGTTGCCGTAGCGGAAATAGCCCGCCCAGCCCCGTAGGAACCTGTTGAGGTCTTTGACCACTTCCTCGACCGGCAGCCGCAGCCGGGACCGAACCGTCAGTTCGGTGATCCGGTCGCGCGCACGTCGCATCGCCCGATCACTGGGCCAGCGGGCCAGGAACTCAACACCGCGTCTGCCGTGGGTGCCCCGCGAGCGCACCATCCGGTGGTGAAAGCCGAGAAAGTCGACACCTTCTCCGCCCACCGCCAATTCGACGATGCGGGTTTTGGCCTCTTTCGGCGCCAGGCCGAGGTCGGCCAGCAGCTCGCGCAGCCGCGTCAGCGCGGCCTGGGCTTGCTGCCGGGATTTGCACATCACCAGCAGATCGTCGGCTTATGCCGACCGGCGGATTATGCCGACCGTGGCGTGAGGAGGCTGGTCGGCGGGGTGGGAACGGCTGGTTGGTCGGCATAATCCGGGGGTTGCCGGCGGGGTCAGATGTTGTCGAGGAATGCGAGGAGAGCGTCGGGGGCGCGGTAGCGTCCGGGGCTGGTGTTCGGTGGTGCGACGCGGGAGAGGGCTTGCTCTTTGATGGTCATGTCGGCGTGCAGATAGGCCTGGGTGGAGCCGGGGTCCTCGTGGCCGAGCCACAGCGCGATGACCGAGGTGTCGACCCCGGCGTGCAGCAGCGCCATCGCCGCGGAATGTCGCAGGGTGTGCGGTGTGACGTGCTTGGTGGCGACGCTCGGGCAGTCGATCGCGGCGCGGGCAGCGTGTTTGGTGATCATCTTGGCGACCGCGTCCCGCGAGAGTGGTTGGCCTCGGCTGGTGGTGAACAGTGCGTCGTCCGGCCCGCCGTCGTGGTCGGCCAGCCAAACACGGAGTGCGGCAACGGTTTGTCTGGTCAAGGGCGTGGCTCGGTCTTTGCGGCCCTTGCCGGTGCAACGGCAGTGCGCGCCGGCGCCGAGGTCGATGTCGGCACGACGTAGGCCGATCAGTTCCGAGACCCTGAGCCCGGTTTGGCACGCCAGAATCAGCATCGCGTGGTCACGGCGACCGAGCCGGGTGGAACGGTCGGGCGCCGCCAGCAGCGCGTCGATCTCGGCGGCGGTCAGGAAGCACACTACGGGCCGGTCGCAGCGTTTCGGTGGGATCGCCAGCACTCGGCTGATGTGGTCGGCGTGTTCGGGGGCGTGCAACGCGGCGTAGCGGAACAGGGACCGGATCGCGGCCAACCTGGCGTTTCGGGTGGCGGTGGTGTTGGCGCGCTCGGTTTCCAGGTGCCGCAGGAACGCGGTGATCAGATCTGCGTCGATGACCTGGAAATCGAGTGTGCTGGGCTCGACACCTGTTGTCCGGGAGGCGAACTCGATCAGTAGTCGGCAGGTGTCGCGGTAGGCCGCGATGGTGTTGGGTCCGGCTCGACGTTGACGGATCAGCTTGTCGGTGAAGAATCCTTGCAGGATCGGTGCCAGCGGGCTCATGACAGCTCCCCGAACGCGGTGGACTCGAGGCGACCGGCCGCCAGGGCGAGCAGCTCCGGAATCGCCTGCAGGTACCAGTAGGTCGACTTCGGGTCGACGTGACCGAGCCAGGTCGACAGCACCGGCAGCCGGGCCTGGATATCACCGCCGTCGCGGTAGAGGTCCAACAGTGTGGCGACGGTGAAGCCGTGGCGCAGATCGTGCATTCGTGGGCGGCGTCGACCGGGCGGCGCGATCCCGGCATCATCGAGGAGGCCCGCGAAGGTGCGAGTGAGGTTGTGCACGTCGATTCGGGTGCCGCGAGTGCAGACGAAGAAGCTTCCCCGATCGGGATCGGGGAACCACAGGTCGCGGCGGCGGCGGTAGTCCCGCAGGGCGCTGACCGTGGAGTGGTGCAGGAACAGTCGCCGCGACTTGCCGAACTTCGAGTCCAGAACCAAAAGTGTCGCGGCGTCGAGATCGACATGGTCGTCGTCGAGTCGGCACGCCTCGGACTTGCGCATCCCGGTGACCGCGAGCAGCCCGATCAGCGTCTGCCAGGTCGCTGCCCGCAGCGGCGGGGTCAACTGGGCGGCGGCGTCGATGAGCGCGGCGATCTCGCCCGGCGAATACAGGTACGGCGTGATCCGGCACTTGTGGTGCGGCAACGCGTCCTCGGGCGGGATCTCGCTGTCGGGGTCGAGGGTCTGGTAGTGGCGGGCGAAGATCCGCACGCTCATCAGCCGCCGCGCCAGGTAGCCGTCGTGGCTGCTGCCACTGCGGGTCGTCGTCGCCCACTCCAGCGCCAGGTCGCTGGCGATCCGGTCGCTGCCGCGGGACTCGCAGTAGTCGACGAACGACATCAGTTGCCTGCCTTGGGTGGTCAGCTTGAACCCCAGGGCCCGCCGCATCGCCAGATAGTCCTCGGCGGCCCGCCGCAGCCCGGTCATGACCACACCGCCGCAGTTGGCCACGGCCGCGCCAGCGGTCGCAGCGCGTTTTCGTCCACCTTGGCGTAGATCGCGGTGGACAGGTCGCTGCGATGCCGCAGCACCTGCCCGACCTGCGGCAGCGACGCCCCGGCGCGCAGCATGTCGGTGGCCAGCGTGTGTCGCAACCGATGCGCACCCACCCGCGGCAGGCCCGCGCGCCGACACGCCTGTCCCATGATGCCGCGGATCGCCGCCGCCGTGAGCCGCCGATATGGCTTGCGCACCGTAGCGAACACCGTCCGCGTCTCGCAGTCGGGCCGGCCATCGGTCAGATATGCCACGATCGCTTCCCCGACATCGCTGGGCATCGGGAGCCGATCGATCCGGTGGCCCTTGCCCCGCACCGTGACCTCACCGGCACGCCAATCGAGGTCGCCGAGCAGCAGGTCGGCGACCTCGGCGCCGCGCAATCCCAACCGCACCAACATGATCAGGATCGCGTAGTCACGCCGACCGACCACCGTGGCCTGGTCGCAGGACCCCAATAGCTGCGCCACCACCGCGGCATCCACCCCCCGCGGCAGCGAGGCCAGTCGCCAGCCCGCCACCCCCGGAACCGCCCCCGCCAGCCCTATCGGCGTGTGTCCGGACACGTGCAGAAACCGCAGCAACGCGCGCAGCGACGTCGCCATCGCCTTCGCCGATTCGACGTTGCGGTCCCGGCAGTAGCCGACCATGAACGAAGTCACCTGTCCCGAATCCAGTTGCCGCACAGCGAACTCCACCGGATCCGGCAACGAAGCCAGAAACGTGCCGGCCTGGTTGCTGTAGCAGCGCACTGTCTCCCGCGACAGCCCCCGCTCGGCCGCCAGCCACGACCGGAACCCGGCCAACAACGCAGCCGGTGACACATCGACGCTCATGATCTTCTCCCGTCTCGAGTGGTCTTCCTTCATCCACTCAGACGTGAAACCGCCCCGATCACAAGGCGCGGATTATGCCGACCAACCAGCCGTTCCCACCCCGCCGACCAGCCTCCTCACGCCACGGTCGGCATAATCCGCCGGTCTTCACGCGCGGTCGGCATAATCCGCCGGTCGGCATAAGCCGACTTATGTCGAATTCGACATAAGTCGGCGAATCTCACCAGAACCCCGTATGTGCGGGTGTCCCAATCCCGGTCGAGCCGGTGCAGGTACACGTTGCACATCAAGGGACTGATCACCCCGCCTTGCGGGGTGCCGGTGTCAGGGTGGCGAACAATGCCGGATTCCATCACTCCTGCCCGCAGCATGGCGCGCAACAGCTTGAGCACCGACTGATCACACACCCGTTCCTCGACCGCTTGTATCAGCCGGTCATGCGGAATCGCCGAAAAGCAATCGGCGACATCCGTTTCCACCACCCACCGCCGACCCCGCCAGGTCTCATCCACGAGTACCTGCAGGGCGTCGTGCTGGCCCCGCTTCGGGCGAAACCCGAAACTGCACGGGGCGAAGTCCGCCTCAAAGATCGGCTCAAGCACGATCTTCAGCGCAGCTTGCACGATGCGGTCACGCACAGCGGGAATCGATAACGGTCGCTTGTCGGTCGTTTCTGGCTTGGGGATATACACCCGCCGCGCCGGAAGCGGCCGATACGCCCCATCCCGCAGTTCGCTGGACAGTTCATCCAGGAGCCGGTTGATGCCGTACTCCTTTTCGATCCAGTCCAAGGTGGTCCGGTCGATACCCGGTGCGCCGTTGTTGGTTCGCACCGCGACCCACGCACGCCACAGGACGTCTCTACGCAAGACTTTGTCCTGAAGCGCGTGAAACCGTCGCCCGGGATCGGCCTTGGCCGTCCGGTACAGCGTGTGTTGCAGGGCACGCACCTTGTCCAGCGGAACCTTGTCTAGGACATCGGTTCCATTGTCGGCGGGGTTAGCACAGATGGCACTCACCGGGCACCTCCACAGTCAATCGCACGCATCGACGAAGCAGTGGCCCTTCCCTCGCCGGCGGTTATGTTGTCCGCTCGGCTCGATCGGTACTACGGCCACCTCCGACGCCCACCCGGCTGGCTTCCACTTCCCGGCTCCTCACCGGTTATAGGTCGCCCCGCTCCAACAGCACTGCGCAGTCTGCCGGGCCGGGGAGGGCCTCTCCAGTTCCCGCCGCCACTATCCGAACGTTCCGAGCCCCTTACGCCGGGGAGTCCTTCGCGGCTGCACTTCCAGGATCTTCACCGCTTCCATGGCCTTCGCCCTTCCTTGCCGGGCTCGGCACTCCCTCGCCCCACCCCCAAGCGGGCAGGCCGGTTAACGACGCGGCAGGCTTCACTTGACGTTACGGACCGCTCGGTTGCACACCCCGCCAAACGGGATGCTCGACGCTGGGCTTCGACACCGCCCGTTTCCAGACGACACCGCCAGCCTGCTACCGGGCCCCCTGACAGCTACCCGGACCGGACTTACACCGGCAAGCGACGACGAGCTTGCGAATCAGCCATCAACCATTTACATGATCAACCTCCAACTCTCTGGACGCACCAAGGGACACCGGTACCCGTCGGAGATCATCGCCCACGCGTGTGGCTCTATCACCGGTTCCCGCTGAGCTTTCGCGAGGTCGAGGAGATGATGCTCGCGCGTGGTGTCGTGGTCAGCTACGAGACGATCCGGGCCTGGTGCGCGAAGTTCGGGCAGGCCTACGCCAACCAGCTGCGCCGGCGGCGCCCCCGCCCCGGCGACAAATGGCATCTCGATGAAGTCTTCATCGAAGATCAACGGCACGATCCACTACCTGTGGCGTGCGGTCGACCAGCACGGCAACGTGCTCGACATCCTGGTCCAGTCACGCCGAAACGGCTTGGCCGCCAGGAAGTTCTTCCGCAAACTGCTCAAGGGACTGCGGTACGTGCCGCGGGTGTTGGTGACCGACAAGCTTGCCAGCTACGGGCCCGCTTACCGCGTGGTGATGCCCTCGGTGCAACACCGGCAATCGAAGTATCTGAACAATCGAGCCGAGAACTCCCATCAACCGACCCGGCAACGCGAGCGGGCGATGAAACGGTTCACCTCGCCCGGGCACGCGCAACGGTTCCTGTCTGCGTTCAGCGGCATCTCGCCACATTTCCGTCCCCGTCGGCATCTGCTGTTGCGGCCGACTACCGACAAGTGATGGCCGACCGCTTCACCGTCTGGAACGAGATCACCGCGGTGGCCACGACCGCCGCCTGAACGTGAACTGGGACAGGGCGTTCCACCAGAACCTACGCACAACACGCAAACGATAGACCCGAATCACCAAGCCCACCAATTAACTTGACAGTGCCGTGGAAACTGTTGCTGCACAAGGCAGCCGCCGATAACCCTGTCCTACTTTGCAATGTTGGTCGGCATCAGGAGCCTCCGAACACCGACGCGCAGTAAGCGAGCTGCTGCTCGCCGTTCCCGACGAAGCTTCCTGGTGCTGGGCCAAGGCGAACAGCGGCGACGACCCTTCGTCACCGACCTACGCAACGTCTGGCCCATGCCCATCCGAACCAGCTCGAAGCCCGAGCGTCACGGTCAGGCCGATAGCCCTCGGTTCCAACGCGAAGGGACCAGATCCGCTCTGGTACTAAGGAGACCCCGTGACTGACGGCATCCGTCGCGAGGAGATACCCCGGGCGCGGGAGTGAATCCCGTATGCACTCCGCCGGTAGCGAGTCAGATCAATTTCTGAACGGTCTTCCGCGTATTACATCGGTCGGACACCCTTCCGCTCCATCATGTGACGAAGCAAAAGCTGTTCCCTCTGACTTGATCGGTTGGGGTACCCGCTCCGAGAGCCCCGCACCGCCGTCGGAGCGCAGTGCTACCTGATCGAGAAGCTGAGTGGGTCTCCGGCGCTTCGACTGACCGTCCAGACGCCACACTCGACACCGATCAGACCACCGTGCTCTCCCCGGCACGCACCGACCGCCGACTCGACGACACGCTCGCCCAGCGCTGAGCTCCGCCTCGCCAGAAACCGTGCGGTCGTAGAGAGGTTCCGGCGCCTCTTCCCCTTCCGCAACCGATAGCGGTCAGCGACCGCACTTATGTCGTTGAGATCCTGGAGTCGCACCCAGGCTTGTCGGGCATAGGTGCGATACTGAAAACCATGCGGGACAACGTATTTGGCGGTGTCAGCAAGCCACATCGACGTAGACGGTTTCATTGGTCACCGTCGTGACGATGTCGTCGTCGGCGCCAGGTGCGCCGGAGTCTGTGCGTGAAAACGTCTGGCCAGGCCGGACCCCGCTGATCGTGCACTGGCCAAGCGAAGCAGTCCCGACGCGGTTCATTACGACCTGATAGCCCTGGGACCGCAGCTGGCTGACCGTCTGGTCCACAGACGACGGGCCGGACGGAGCGGCGTTAACGGTTCCAGCCAGTCCGAGCGCGGCGGATGCCAGTGCCCCGGCGGTGAGTGTGGTGACGAAGAAGCTTTTCATTGTCGTACCTTTCGAGTGTTCTGATGTGAAGCTCCGATAGGAATCAATGATCGGCGAGCACCGGGTGCGAGAGCTTGGAGGTTTCGTGGAGATCGGGTGGAGATTGCAGGTGGTTCTACGGCAGAGCCGGGTCGCGACGGAGGTGCTCATCGGATCACCTCGCTCACCGCGCCGGCGCCGTCTGCGGACCGAACTCGGCGGCCACCTCGGTGACGACGTTGGCCGGAAAGCCGCCGCGGCGCGAATGCTCGCGGACGGTCTCCTCGTCGTCGGCCTCGTGGACGCAGAACACCTTGTCGCCGGCGACGTAACTGGTCACCCAGGTGTACGGCACGCCCAGTGACGCGGCGGCGTCATTCGACGTGCGTGCGATTTCAGCCAGCTGGTCGGCGGACAGATCGTACGCGCCTTCGATCTCGCGCTCGATGATGAATCGCTTCATGAAACTTCTCCTTTGTGTGAGGGTTAGCGTTCGTTTTCGGTGGCGATGCCGCCGCCGGGCCGACTAAAGAATCGCCGCTTGCTGCATCGCCAGACATCGGTAGAAGCTGCCTATGTTCTGGGTGCCCATTGCGGTGCCTATGTCGGAAGCGTTTCGTCCTTTGCGCTGTTCAGCGCCCTGTGACCCGCTACCATCTGCAGCGTGAAGCTGGTCGAACGTGACGCGGAACTGGCGGTTTTGACCGCCTGCGCCGACCGTGCCCTGACCGGAGAAGGCGCACTTGTGGTGGTGGCCGGCGAATCGGGGGCTGGCAAGACTGCATTCGTGGAGCAGTTCCTGGCCGAGCGGGGGGGACGGGCTCGCACACTGTCGGCTGTGTGCGATCCGCTCGCCACGCCGCGGCCGCTCGGACCCATTCGCGACGTCGCCGACGGCGTGGGCGAGGAAACCCTGCGGATGCTCAGCGACGCCGAACACGCCCTCGACATCTTCGACGCCGTGTTCGCCGATCTCGGCGCGACACCGACCGTGCTAGTGATCGACGACCTGCAGTGGGCCGATCAGGGAACCATCGACATGTTGCGGTTCGTCCTGCGACGGATACACCGTTGCCCGTTGTTGGTCGTCGGCATCGCGCGCGAGGAGGAGGTGCACCCGGCGCACCCGATGCGGACGTTGCTCGCCGACGTCGCTCGTTCGGCGAGCGCGCACCTGGTGAGTTTGGAGCCCCTCACCCTCGACGGCGTACGGGAGCTGGCGGGCGAACAGACGATCGACAGTGCGTGGCTTCACCGAATCACTGGTGGTAACGCCTTCTTCGTCACCGAGATGCTCGACCATCCAACTGGGGACCTACCCACCACGGTGCGAGACGCGGTGCTCGGCCGCACGGTCGGGCTCGACGCAGAAGCATGGGATCTGCTCAACCTCCTGAGCTGCTCACCCGAAGCGATTCCCGACCTCCTGCTGCCCGATCTCGGTGTCACGCTGCCGACGCTGCGGCGGCTTCACGACGCGCACCTGATTCGTCGGAGCAGCCGCGGCGTGGCCTTCCGGCACGACCTGTGCCGGCTGGCGGTGACCAGTGTCCTGCCGCCCGGCGCCGAACCGCATTTGCACCTACGGATGCTCGCCGCCTACGAGGCGTCCGGTCGCAGCGACTCGGCGGTCATGACGCACCACGCTCTCCACGCAGGAGATCAGCAACGGATCCGGCAGTCGGCGATGGCTGCCGGGTCAACCGCGGCCCGCTCCGGAGCGCACCAGCAGGCGGCCGAGTTCTACCGCATTGCAATGGAATTCGGGGGAGACCTATCAGCGGAGGCCGAAGCCGAACTGCTCGAGCTGCTTGCCGCGGAGTACTACCTCACGGACCAGCTCGATGAGGCCATCGACGCATGCGAGCGGGCCCTAGGCGCGCGAAAGCTGATGAACGCCGCGGCTGAGCTCAGCGCGGATCACCACTCACTTGCCGTGTACGAGTGGTACAACGCTGATCGCAGCGGGGCGGACACCCATGCGGCGCGAGCAGTCACGGTAGCGTGCGACGTCGTGGAGTCGGCCCCCTCGTCGACGTTGGTGTCCCTCGGGCATGCCTTCGCCATGCAGGCGTACCTGGCGATGCAGTCCACGGATCTACGTCATGCGACGTCGTTGCTCGACCGCGCGAAGGAGATCGCCTCCATGGCCGGGGATCACGCGCTCACAGTACGGGTCGAGATCATCGAGGGAATCTGCGCGGTGATCGGCGGCGACGACGCGGGGCGCGACGCGGTCTTGGCCATCATGCGTTCCGCGCCAAGACATCTCGACGAGATCTACTCCAGCGGGTACAGCAACCTCACATATCTGGACGTCGAGCAACGCCGGCTACGCGACGCGGAGCAACTGTTGAACGTCAGCCTGCCGATGACGGTGGAGCGCGATCTCCCGATCTGCCGGGTCTGGCAGCTCGGTGCCCGGGGGCGGCTGAGCCTGCTCACCGGCGAGTGGGATGATGCGCTGAGCGACGCCGCATCCGTCCTCGATGGCCGAAGCGCACCACTTGCACGGACGTGGCCGCACTTGATTCGTGGACTGATTAGGTTGCGGCGCAACGGCGTCGGAGTCGACGACTTGAGCGAGGCGTGGGCGCTGGCACGTGGCTATGGCGAACCTATTCGCGTTCTGCCAGCGGTGGCCGCACTGGCCGAGCAGGCGTGGGTCAGCGGGCAATCTGCCGACGATCTAGCGGAGTGGCGCAGTCTGCTCCGCGATTCGTCGGCTCCGGGGCTCGAATGGGCGCGGGGAGAGGTCGCAATGTGGCTGCGTCGACTCGATCCCACGGTCACCGCCGACGACGTCGCCTTGCCGTATCGGCTGTATCTCGACGGTGACGTCAGCGGCGCCGCCGCAGAATTCGAGCGGCTCGGCACGCCGTACGAATCGGCCCTCGCGCTCACCGAGACTGGCGACGACGTCTGTGCCCGTCGCGGTTTGGACATGCTCGACCGAATCGGCGCGGCGGCCGTTGCCAGCAAGGTGCGCCTCGCCCTACGCGTGTCTGGTGTGAGGACTGTTCCTGCCCGCCGTCGCCGCTCGACGTTGGGGAACCCGGTAGGTCTGACCCACCGACAAGTCGAGGTGCTCCGGCTGATGGAGAACGGCCTGACCAACACCGAGATGGCAACGCGCCTGTACCTTTCGGCGAGAACCGTCGATCACCACGTATCGTCCATCTTGACCAAGCTGGACGTGGACAACCGACGACAAGCCGTCCGCCGCGGTCGCGACCTTGGCATCATCGCGTGACATCGGTGCGGCCCCGGGACGGGAGCCAATCAGCATCGTTTCAAAACACTATGACCGAAGCTCGAGAATCCACAGGCAAAGGCGAGGTGCGGTGTTGTTTTACTGCGGCCCATGCAGTGCAGATTGACAAGCTTCTGCGACACGCCGGAGTCTTGTCAAAGTAGCCTGGCGATTCCTGTCAATCTTCGCTGCAACTCGACAGCTGCGTTTGCAGCTGTAGAGTCTCACGTTTCGTGGCGGAATCTCACAGCTCATGTCGGACGGATGGCGGATCCGCCATTTCGGTGAGACACGGACATCAGGAATTTTGGTGCCGCTGCGCTGAATTCGTGTCAAGTCAGCAGCAGCTCGGGGACGTTGCGCTGTGGGCAGGTCCTGGCCCAGGCTCTGGTGAGTAGCTCGGATTCCGGCGCGCCGGCACGTAGCGCTGCGAGCATGGCGTCGGGATCGAACGACGGCCCGAATGGGTCGGCGTGAAATTCCTCCCCGCGGAGGTATTCGGTCGCTTCCTCCGGAATAGTGAAGTTGTCGATCTGCAATTCCACCATGTTGCCGTCGGGATCGCGGTAGTAGATGGAGGTCGTGGGGCCGTGCTGCACGGGCACGTGCGGCTGAATGTCCGCCGTGTTCAGATCTTCGTACTTGGTGAGCAGGCTCTGCAGGCTGGGGAAGATGTATGCCGAATGCGCTAGCCCCACCGTCATCGGGGTGCGCTTGACGGGCTGGGGCAACTCGACGATGCCGAGGCGATGATGCTCCTGGTCGAAGGTCATGAGCGACAAGAATTGGTTCTCGTAGACGACATGGGCGTCGAGGACTTTCAGGTACCAGTTCCTCAGCACGGGGAGCTGGCCGGTCTGTAGAACGAAATGGGCAAGTTTCTTGTCGGTGTTCATGGCGTCTCCTTGGCTCGTTTGGAATAGAGGATCCGATGCTTCGGGTCCGAGACCATCGGCCAGAACGCGTAGACCGCACGGGTCGAGGTCGTAATTCGCGCCGTGATCTACGCGTATGCGCTGATGTTTTGCAGCATGTGATTCACCGATGCTGGCTAGCATGAGCGAAATCGACGCGGTGAACTGGAGCGATCATCTTGTGAACGGCCTTTTGCCGATGGGAACGGTGACGTTGCTCTTGGCTGACGTCGAGGGCTCGACGCGGGCACTGTCAAGTTGGCGCGTTGCCTGGTCGCTGCCAAGATCGGTGGGCGTGACCGCTGCATCGTCGTCGTACAAGGGACACCGGTACCCGCCGGAGATCATCGCCCACTGCGTGTGGCTCTATCACCGGTTCCCGCTGAGCTTTCGCGAGGTCGAGGAGATGATGCTTGCGCGTGGTGTCGTGGTCAGCTACGAGACGATCCGGGCCTGGTGCGCGAAGTTCGGGCAGGCCCACGCCAACCAGCTGCGCCGGCGGCGCCCCCGCCCCGGCGACAAATGGCATCTCGATGAAGTCTTCATCGAAGATCAACGGCACGATCCACTACCTGTGGCGTGCGGTCGACCAGCACGGCAACGTGCTCGACATCCTGGTCCAGTCACGCCGAAACGCGTTGGCCGCCAGGAAGTTCTTCCGCAAACTGCTCAAGGGACTGCGGTACGTGCCGCGGGTGTTGGTGACCGACAAGCTTGCCAGCTACGGGCCCGCTTACCGCGTGGTGATGCCCTCGGTGCAACACCGGCAATCGAAGTATCTGAACAATCGAGCCGAGAACTCCCATCAACCGACCCGGCAACGCGAGCGGGCGATGAAACGGTTCACCTCGCCCGGGCACGCGCAACGGTTCCTGTCTGCGTTCAGCGGCATCTCGCCACATTTCCGTCCCCGTCGGCATCTGCTGTCGGCGGCCGACTACCGACAAGTGATGGCCGACCGCTTCACCGTCTGGAACGAGATCACCGCGGTGGCCACGACCGCCGCCTGAGCGTGAACTGGGACAGGGCGTTCCACCAGAACCTACGCACAACACGCAAACGATAGACCCGAATCACCAAGCCCACCAATTAACTTGACAGTGCCCCTTAGGAAGCTACCGGAGTCAGCCGTTCCCGAAGAGCATGGGGCCCACCGGATATGGGAGAGACGGGTACAGCGGGCGGGAAACCACCGGCGGCGAGCTGACGATACCAACGTGGCCGGGCCGCTGGCACACGGTCGAGTTGGCGGTGCCGGTGCACTGATCGATCGGCCCGGTGGGTGCGGCCCCGGCGACCGGGGCAAACCCGATCGCCGCCGCGGCTGCGGCCATGGCAAGTGGCGCGACGTAGCGCAGGCTCATTGATGTCTCCTCGATGAAGTGGCGGCACGTCCATTCGGGGCGTCGCGTCGCGTTTCTGAACTCAACGTTAGTTTCAACGGGAAGACCGGCCGTGGTGTTCACTGACACGGCACATTTCCTCGGCCAAGAGAATTCAGATCATCGCAAACCGCGTCCAAAACCGCCTCTGAGCTCGATATACTCACGGCCATACTGCGGCGGGGCAGGGCAATGGAAATGTATGCAGCGCGATACACTTCTGGTGGTTACGGTTTCCCAATCTCCACGCTTTTCTGGGGAGCCGTGATCGTCGTCGCGCTGGTCGCGGCCTATTTACTCGTCGGAAAAGCAATCGAAACGCCACGCAACCGGAGGAAGTTCGACGGTGCAGGCGCCGTAAATCAGCAACGTGTTCCAGCCACCCCGACTGAACCGATTACTGCCCAACCCCGGCCCGTCACCAAACCCCATAAGCGCCTGGCCTAACTTGTCGGCGGCGACACGGTGGAGGGAGGGCACACTGCTCGACGCGAGCGGCTACGCGACGGCGAGATGGACTGCTGACCGTGTCGGACAGTCACGCACTCGTTGTTGGCGGAGACAGGTCGAACACACACGTGCTCCGTTGGGATCGTGGCCTTCCGGATGCCGATGAGGGAAAGGACTTACGTGTGCAAACCCTTTCTGCGCTACCTCCCTGGCTGATGATCGCCATCGGATTCCTGTTTTTCGCCGCCATCAGCGCCGGTTGCCGGTTTGCCTTCAGCAGGGTGGCTTCGCCGGAACGAAGTGCTGAGCTCGAGGATTACGCCGGCAAGCTGCTAGGTGTGTTTGGGGCGACTTTCGCTTTCCTAGTCGGCTTTGCTGTCACGATCACCTGGTCGGCGGTGAGCGCTGGTCAGGACGCGGTCGACCTCCAGGCATCCTCAGCGCAGCAACTTTCTTGGGCTACGAGTGCGATCCAGGACCAAGCCGGTGCCGCCGAGGTCAACGGCAATCTACGCAACTACCTGGACACAGTCGTGAACAAGGATGGACCAGCGTTTGCGGATGGAAACTTCAGTGCGCTGCCCTCTGCCGAAACATTCGACACGCTGCAGAACAGCGTGCACCAAGTGGCATCCGGGCACGGGAACACGGACCCGGTGGCGAGCGGAATGGTGTCGGCGGCTGCATCGTTGACCGCCGCCCAGAGTAAGGTGACTGCGGTAGCGCAGCGATCGCTTCCGACAATCCTGATTGCGCTCATCCTTTTGTCCGGGTCACTGCTGGCGGCCACGGTAGGCATGTCTGCGCTGACGGTGAAACGGCCCTACCTCATGTATGCCTGGGCGTTCCTCGCTGCCGTGTCTCTCGCCGTGGTGCTGATGATGGACTTCCCATTCAGTGGTGGAGTCACGGTCAACCTCGGACCGCTGAGTGTTGCTGCCGGCTCCCTTTAGCCTCGATTTGCATGCAGGCCGACGTCGGGGCGGGCGAGTCAAGCGATCAGCCATTGCTCGTGGCCCTAGGCTTAGCGGCATACGTGACGCCGACGTCATTGACTCCGAACTGAGGGTGCTTGCCGCGGTTCGCTGGTCGATCCGCCAAGATGGTGGTGAGCCATCGTGCCGGCAGATCGATCAACTGGTCGACGAGCTGTGGAATTCGACTACCAGCTAGATCCCGACGGCGGCCGCCGTCATTTCTCGTCGAAGATGTCGAGTGCCCGGTGGACAAAATGAAGAACTTGTCGGCAGCCTGATCTAGGAAGGCGGGGAAGCCGGCCATCGAGTCGTCCCCGAGATGCAGATAGTCGACGAGGCGGCGGAAGAGCTTCGGCACGATCACGATGTCGTCCTCGAGCGACGCAAGCCCGCTGACGTCGAAGCCAGTGGTGATTGCGTCACTGGCCCACACGCCTAGTCGGGCGTCGCGGGCTTGTTTGGCCACGGCGGTGAATTCGTTGCGCAGATCGGGGAACAGAGCCCGGTAGTAGGTCGGGTAGGCAAGCCCTTGCTTGATGAGGTGATGGTTGGCCGTTGTTCTTAACGCGTCGACGTCGACGAAGAATGACGATCCATCGTCCTGCGGTGGCGCGCCGCGTCCGACGAAGGCGATGCAGCGCCCGTACAGATCGGCCGAGCCCGTCAGGATGTAGCCGGCAACCGTGTCGGGGCTGCTGGATGTGACCGTTTCGTCTTGTCCGCGAACCACATTGCTGAACCCCAACCAGTCAAGAAGCTCCGCCGCGGCGGCATGCGCCAAGTCCAGCGGTTGATGAGTGCGCGGGGTCCCGTAGTGGGTCTCCAGCGCGTCGATCGCATCCAGTCTCAGCTGTGCTGCCCCGCTGGCATTGCGTTTGACCCGAGTGCCCGTGATCAGGTCCCACTTGGCGGGATCATCGGGTGTGAGGCGGATCGAGTCTCCATCGGGCTGCGCGCCGGTAACTCGGAAACTGCCCGCAATAAGGAACATGGCCATGCGAACCCCCGTCGTCGGAAAGGATTGACGAGACGAATCGTGCGCCTTTCCGGCGTCGCCGGAATGAGTAGACGCTACTTGTTTCTCAAGCTGACAGGCACAGGTCACGTAGAGCCTCGCGTGTAGGGAATGCCCGGGGTGCATGCGCGAATCGCAATCTAACCCGCACGCGACTGGCGGCGAACACGGCCCGGGCCGGCGGGGTCGCGGCGACCAGGCGGCGGGCCGAACCGTTTCGGGGTCAACCGGGAAAACTCACCGCTGCTCCCGGGCGGGCAAAGGCGACCGAGGTTGCCGGAAAAAGGGTGGGGGTTCTCCCGGCTACCAAGGCCACCGGGAAAGACGCAACTGTGAGCCCACCCGACACAGCAATACCACCATAAATAGCCCATCGTTGGCAACGAACCTGTTGCGTATTCTTGCAGATGCAAGCATTGCTAGATATCGTTCAGCGAAATTGACCTCGACGCCTTCACAAGTTTACTGTGCGGACGGCAGTCCCGACGCGAGCCAACAGGGCACCGTGACTTCCTTGGGCATCGCCGTCTACGTTGCTGGTGCGGGAGCCGCGCTTGCCCTGGTCGGCCTGCTGATGATGCTCCGCCAGAATGACGCCGAACCGGATGAATTGGAGACGGCTTGGGCATCATCGAGGCCGACAAAGAAGTGTCCAGACTGCGCGGAAACTATCCTGGCCGACGCCAAGGTATGCAAGCACTGCGGCTACCGGTTCACATCAGATGCAGCGCAAGCCGAGGAGCCGAGCACGAATGTCAAATGCTCTACGTGCCCACAGTTCAGCGTGTGCCGATGAGTCAAACGAACTTCACGTGCGAGGAATGCGGTGCGAAACTGAAGCGCAAGGCCGCAGCCGGATAGGTCAGCTCGCCGCGCCGTTCCCCGCGGCCCGCATCTAGCCGCGGTCGTCTGTTAGGCCGTCGTCGCGATGTTAAACAGCTGGAATGCCTGCGGCACAACAACATTCGAGCCGGCGCGGAACCAAGCAGCGCGCCGCGCTGACCAGTCGGCCAGCGGTTACTGCCCACCAAATGGGGCACCAGCTCCAGGGTGCTCCCCAAACGATCGACCAGGCTGGCCTCGGCGAGGTTGTCAACCGGGACCACCACTGCCGGCCAGCCTTCGCGTTTGGCGGCCAGCACAGCCGGCAGCACCCCCTTGACCGGACGAACCCGCCCATCGAGCGCCAATTCGCCTAGTAACACTGTCTTTTCGAGTCGCTCCCACGCTGTCTTACCATTGGCCGACACCACCGCAGACGCGACCGCCAGGGGTCAAAGGGTCGGGTGGGACAGGTCTAGGTTTCGAGTCCAATGAGCAGTTCAGCGGCAGTACTTTTGTGCCGAGAAATGCATGAGTGTTACACCCTAGTCGCCGGAGACATGGTCACACGACAACGCTCTTTAGCTTTAGCATTTGGCGAAGCGAACTGGTCGGGTAGCGGCCGCCATTCTCACCCTCGCCCGGCCTCCGCCGGTCGGAAGTGACATTGTCTGAGGCCGAGTTCGTGCAGCCACCCAAGCCACTGCCCGTCTTCCTGAAGGCTGTTCGGGTTAGAGCGCTGTTGGTGTCATGGATGCGACCGACACAGTTACCACAGTGTCGGCAGCCGAGTCAGTGATGTAGAGCGTGTTGCCGTCGGGACTGATGGCGATGTGCCGGCTACCACTGGCTGGACTTAAGCTCGTGGCGATTGTTCCGATCACCGTGTTGGTGCTGGTATCGATTACGGTGACCGTGTTTCCGCCGGCGTCACTCACGTAGGCGCGGCCGCCGTCCGGGCTGAAGACCACATCCGCCGGGAAGCCGATTCCGAGGTCATACCCGGTGAGTGTCCCGATCACGGTGTTATACGTGTCGCTAGCGGGGTCGGTGTCGATCACCATCACCGCGTTGTCGGCTGTTTCGCTGCCTTGTGCACCTGTGATCATGTAGAGGCGTTTTCCGTCGGGTGTGAACGCCCCGTCGATTGGGTAGCTCAAATCCCCGACGAAGACCGTCCCGATCACGGTCATCGCGGCGGTGTCCATCACCGTGATGTTGGAATTCCACAACTCGGTTGCCACATATAGCCGAGTTCCGTCCGGGTTGACCGCTATGCCGGTTGCGGCTGGGCCGGCTGCATAGGGTCCGCTGACGGTGTGGGTCGTGGTGTTGATCACCGAGACGGTGCCGCCAGATCCGGTGACGTAGACGCGGCTGCCGTCGGGACTGACTGCTACGTCCCACACGCGCGAAACCGCATGCAACGTGATCGTATCGGCAACCGTGTTCTTGTTGGTATCGATCACCGAAACGGTGTTCGCGTTGACATTCGCGACATATACGCGGGTGCCGTCAGGGCTGGCCGTCAGGTTATACGGCGACGCGCCGACAGAAATCGTCTTGATGACGGTGTTGGTGTTGGTATCGATCACCGAGACGGTGTTGTCGTAGTAGTTGGAGACATAGGCCCGGCTGCCGCTGACACCGGTGACAGCCACATCAACCGGGCTGGTTCCCACCGTGATGGTCGTCTGTGGGGCGTTGGCCACGGTGACGCTCACCGGCGCCGACAAGCGAGTGTTGCCGGCGGCGTCGCGGGCTCGGGCGGTCAGCGTGTAGGTGCCGTTGGTGACCGTGGCGGTGTTCCACGACACGCTGTAGGCCAAGGGGGGTCCCGGGTGGTGTCCTCGGCGCCCAGCGTTAGCGCCGTTCACCAGGAACTGCACCCCGGCCACCCCGACATTGTCGGAGGCGGTGGCGGTGAGGGTCACCGTGCCCGACACGGTCGCGCCGCGGTGGGAGCGGTGACGCTCACCGTGGGTGCCGTGGTATCCGGGTTGGCGACGGTGACGCTCACCGGCGCCGAGGTAGCGGTGTTGCCGGCGGCGTCGCGGGCTCGGGCGGTCAGCGTGTAGGTGCCGTTGGTGACCGTGGTGGTGTTCCACGACACGCTGTAGGGCGCGGTCGGGTGGTGTCCTCGGCGCCGAGATTGAGCGCCGTCCACCAGGAACTGCACCCCGGCCACCCCGACATTGTCGGAGGCGGAGGCAGTGAGGGTCACCGTGCCCGACACGGTCGCGCCGCGGCGGGAGCGGTGAGGCTCACCGTGGGTGCCGTGGTATCCCCACCGGGGCGGCTGCGGCCCGATTGTTGGGTCTGCGGTGTCGTCGCACTCGCCTGCGCAAAGGTCGTCGTCGACGTCGTGGCGGCGCTGGCGACGTCTACGGTCACCGGCGCCGACAATTGCATGGTCGATGGGTCGGCAAGGGCCTGCTGATCACCTTGATCACCAGCGGCAGTGAGATCACCGGTCACCGGATCGTCGATGGTTTGGCCGTTCTGGGTGGGGGTGGAGCTGATGGTCGGTGTGTCGCCGAGCGACGCCTGCTCATTCTGGCGCCGGCACCACGCGCACACCGCCCACAGCGCCGGCGACTCCAGTGGCGCGGTCGGAGAGTCGGTGGCCAGTGGGGCCAGACCCACCCATGCCAACACGTTTGACACCGCTCCGGTCACCCCCGACGCCGGTGCCGTCGGCGCGCTGGCCGTAGCCGGCATCGCCTGCGGGGCAAAGGCCGGTTGCGGCAAGTCGGTGCTTGCCGCCACCGCCGCGGGTGGTGGCGCGGCGCGCTGGACCGACCCGTAGTTGACCGGCCGTCAGTGACGACGGGCCGGGTCGGCGGTGGGGCTTCTGTTCGTGATGGTGCGTTACTCTCCACGGCCGACGGTTGGTCGGCGACGCCGCTCGGCGCAGCCGTCGTGTTCAACGACGATCGCTTCGACTTCTTGGGGGTCGGCGACGAGGAATCCGTGCCGGACTTGCTGACCGGCGTCGTCTCCGTTAGAGCAGTCGTCTTCTTGGGAGTGGTCGTCGGCTCAGGGGTTACGGTCGGCGAGGCGGTGGTGGGATCCGAGCCCGAGTCATCGCCGGCCGAGGAATCCCCACCTGTTGCCGCCGACCCGGATGTCGTGCTCGACGTCGACCCCGACGTGGACGTCGACCCGGAGCTACTGCCTGACGTCGAACCCGACGTGGACGTCGACCCGGAGCTACTGCCTGACGTCGAACCCGACGTGGACGTCGACCCGGACGAATCAGACGAGGACTTCGAACCCGACGAATCAGACGAGGACGTCGATCCGGCAGCAGGCGCAGCCAACGCCACACCAGGCGTTGTCGCGACAGCAAACCCCACCCCCAAGGCCACCGCTAAACCACCGACGCGTCCGACATATTTCGCGTTGGCCATGGTCGTTCCTCTCGCCGGTTACGCGGCATCACACCCTCATCGGTTCACGGGCCGTCCCGACTGCGGCGACGCCATCGTTAACCTGTCGAACATTCCTGTAGACAAGCACCGTCGTATGCGCGATACCTCATCCAAACGAGGGAGATCGAACTACTCTTTTTCAAGAGACTCACAGAAATACTCTCAAAGACTCACAGGAATCTTCCAACAGGCTCACAGGAATATGAGCCCATACAGGTGCGAATCGGCGAATTGGGGACCCGGCGATGGTCACGGTCGAGCAATTCTCACGCCTAGTATCCGGCATCTACACCGCGGCGGTCACCCCTCAGCACTGGGAGGCGGCTATACGCGAGATTCACAGGGCGCTCGACGGAACAGGCGGCGCGCTGTTGATGGCCGACGGTGCGGTCTGGTCCATACATAACTCGATCCTTCCCGCGGGAGCCGCCAAGAGCTACGCGGAGCATTACTGCCGCTTAGATCATGTGCTTGCCGCAGTCGAGAAAGGTCCGGTCGGTGCCGTGCGGACGGGGACGGAACTGGAACTGGTTGCTCCATACCGCAAGTCCGAGTTTTACGCGGGCTGGCTGCACCCCAACGAACTGGAGGACGGCTTATTCGTTCGGCTGAGTGGCGGGCCGAGACCTACATGCTTTCTCGTGACGGCGGCGCGACGCACCGAGTCCTTCGATACGTCTGAGCATGTGAAGTTAATGAGCGGCCTGGTCGTCCATCTGCAGCAGGCGCTGCGCACACAGAACAAACTCACCGATCTGGCCCGCGGCAGCGTTGCCGTTGCGGGAGCACTGGAAGCCGTCCGGCACGGCAGTCTGATCATCGGATCGGGAGGTTGGGTGATAAATCTCAACTCGGCTGCCGAGGCCATCCTTGGCGCCGATGACGGCGTGCATATCCGGTCAGGCCGCGTGACGGCGACAAGCATGCATGCGGAACGGGAGCTGTATTGCTCCATACACTATGCGCTGATGGAGGACGGCTCGAACGTTCGCCGCGGACGCTCCTTCACCTGCGAACGACCCTCCGGCAAACGGCCGTACGTTATTCACGTTTTGCCACTCCACCAAGCCGGAACTGACGAGACCTATAGTGAGGCAAGGGCCTTAGTACTGATCATCGACCCAGAGCACGAATCTGAGCCTGCCGCAGCGCTACTGCGGCGATTCTACGGCCTCACCAATAACGAAGCCGAAGTCGCTCTGCGCATCGGACGTGGCGCGGACCCGAAGCAGATCTCAGGGGAGTTGTCAGTTTCATACACGACGGTTCGCACCCATTTACAACACGTATTCGACAAAACCGACACACACCGCCAAGCCGAACTCGTCCGACTTCTGCTCACCCTAAGCCAGTGAATACTCGGCACGCCAAGTAGATAGGGTGGCCCCTTACCCCGCGAGACCCACGCCGCTAGGGCGCTGCCCAATATCCGACAGGTGGCCGGGCCGAGCTTCGCCCGTTTGGGCGGAATAGGCTTGTAATCGTGCTGGGCGAGCTGGTACAGACCACGGCCGGGAAGTTCGAGGAATGAGCACGATTTCTGAGGTCGAGCTGCGACTTTCCGATGAGCTCTTCGGTGGAAATCCGCGTGGCCTGGTCCAACACCTCGGGCTGCTGGGCGCCCACTGGGCGATAACCGCTGGGCGGTGCGGCCGAATGATGACAGGTCTTTCTTTAGAAGTTCCGATCTAACCGACGAGACGGGATTCGCCCATCGGTTTGACCTTCTTGGCCAAGTACCGGACGCCGACGAGTCCATCATCGCCGATCCCGAAGTGCTTCAACGGTTCAACGAGCTTGCCGACCAGCTCGCGGAGCGAATGGCTGGAAGCTCTGACACAGCGGCGCTATTTCATCAGATCCAGTCCGACGTAATCAGGGCCAAACGGGACGAGCTCGAGAATGTTGTTTGCGCGGCCTATGACGTCCTCGGTCGGATGCAAATAGAAAGCGAGAGTCGGCTCGCATTCCCCGACCGCAGCGCACACCTCGTTCTCGCAACAGACCTGCTTATTCGACGTGCGCGGCTCCCTGCGATCCTGTTCCGATTCGACCAGGACCCTGACGCGATGAAAACCATTGCGGCCGTTCAAGAGAGCGAAGGGCCGGTCCGCGCCTTCGCATCGTCGTCGGACTGGTATCAGGAAATCACCGGAGTCGTCCACTATCTGGGGCCACTACTCGGTTGCCTAAGCCCCCGACTCTGGTGCTTTCCTGCCAGCCGTCCGATGGCCGTCATCCGCTTCAGCCTCGGCAGAGATATCAACGGCCTGCGCAATTCACCGATGGAACTGATGCAACTGCTACCCGGATTCGGACGCGACGAGCCGATCCCACCGGTCGCACCGATGTCCACATCATGTCGCCGTGCCATCGACTGGTGGGTAACGCGACTCAGTCAAATGTTCGGATACCTCTTGGATCCAACGACTTTCAAGGATTCACAAGGCCACTACGACCATCATGATCATCAGCATTGGATGCTGACAATTGGACAAGTCTTCGGGCTGTCGACTGCGCTTCAAACGTCAGGCCGAAACCATTCTGTGCAACGGGGATTGATGTACACCTTGCTGGACACCTATGCCGACAAGATCAAGGAAGTCCAGTTTGACGAACTCTGCCGTCACACGTACGCAAAGGCGGCGGCAGAACGAGTGCGGCAGCGGATGCCCGCCGACGTCGCCGAAATTCTGATGCCGGTGGCCGATCGCGCCGTCGACGCTCTCGCACGGGTGCAAGAGGGATTCTTCATCCAACAACAACGTGATGACGAGAACATCAACATCGGGATGCCCGACGGAAAAATTGAACAGCGAACGCCGGAACGCGGGACAGCCATGTTGCTCAAAGTGTTTCGCAACGCTACTCACGGATTCGGACACCGCAAGGGGGCCAAGCCCAAGAACATGGTGGAGGCTCGGTTGCTCGCGCACCACCACGGCGACCTGCCGCCTGACATCGTGTTCCTTCCGTATCTATACCTACTAGACATGTTGTGCAGCCCTCAACAAGTGCGGGAGTCAGTCGCACGACAGGTTGCACGGCCGGACTGATCCCCATCGCCCGGGGACAATCAGCCGCGAATGTTTCGCATCAGCTCAGCGCCAACCGGCCCATACACGCCGCGGTCGCCGCCGGCCATCACCCAGGCGTGCTGGGGATCGGCGCGGGCTGCGATCGTCGCGTGCTCGGCCTCCAGTTCGGCGACATAGGCGCAGTGTGCGAGCCACGACCGGCGTACCCAACCGTCGCTCACGTCAATATCGTGTCACCGCGGGTAGGCAACACGTGCCATTTCGCGTGGGCGACCCGCGCCGCCAACGATCCTGCGGGTCCGGCACCGGGCGTCGGCAGACTTCGAGACCGGTGACTGGATGAAAGCCATCCTTGTTCAGCGGTGGCTTCATAACCGGCCGAAGCTAACAGCTGGATCGCCTCGTAGGGTGGCCGAATGCGCAAACCTCGAATCATCCACATCACGCGGCAAGTCGCGGCGTTGGCAGCAGCGGTACTGAGCGCCGCTTCCACCATCAACGGATATCGGCCGCTGGCCCGCAACGGGTATCCGTCGCTGTGGTCGTGGGCGTTCGGTCTGGTTGTCACGGAGTTGCCGCTGCAGACACTGGCGAGCCAGCTCGGTGGGCTGGCATTGACAGCCCGACGCCTCACCCGGCCAGTGCGGACGGTTGCGTGGCTGGTAGCGGGCCTCTCGGCGCTGGGCTTGCTGAACTTCAGTCGCGCGGGCCACCAGGCCAATGTCCCGCTGACTGCAGCATTGGACAGGGGCTTGGGGACCCATCGCCGCACCGACTCAGCGGGTCTGTGGCGCCAGCCAGCTGTCGGTGGCACCGCCAAGACGCCTGGATTGCTGCGGATGATGCGGATCTACCGCGACTACGCCCACGACGCCGACATCAGCTACGGGGAATACGGCAGTGCCAACCACCTGGACATCTGGCGACGTCCCGATCTCGATCTCACCGGAAAGGCGCCGGTGCTGTTCCAGATCCCCGGCGGTGCGTGGACGACGGGAAACAAACGCGGACAGGCCCATCCATTGATGAGCCACCTTGCGGAGCTGGGCTGGATCTGCGTGGCGATCAATTACCGGCACAGCCCGCGCAACACGTGGCCCGATCACATCGTTGACGTCAAGCGCGCCCTCGCGTGGGTCAAGGCGCACATCACCGACTACGGCGGCGACCCGAACTTCATTGCCATTACCGGTGGTTCGGCCGGCGGCCATCTGTCATCGCTGGCGGCCCTGACGCCGAACGATCCGCAGTTCCAGCCGGGGTTCGAAGACGCCGACACCCGGGTGCAGGCCGCCGTGCCGTTCTACGGGGTCTATGACTT
>CAVYPI010000078.1:0-25467 GCA_963770125.1 uncultured Actinomycetota bacterium
GGCCTACCCCAAGCGTTTCGACCCGGCCTTCGAACGCTTCCGCGAGGTCGCTGTGAAGGTCACCGAACCGCGACTAATGCGGGTCACCACGTTCGAGTCGCCGTTCCTTCCCTATATCGGCCACTACTCGCTGGCGCCGGTGTCGCCGATCCCGGACGAGGCGATCGCGAACTTCCGCGCCGAGACGGCGGCCAGCATCACCCGCGCCATCGGTGAGGCCACCCCGTTCCTGCGCGAGAAATACCACGCGGTGTTGCTGGACACCCTGGTCCACGAGATCAACACCGTGCGCGGCGTGCTCGGTGAGCCGACCAGCCTGGAATACGTCGACATGCAAAGCGGTCAGCTGACCGTCATCCTCAAATTCGGCGAGCTGTCGGTGGCGATCCACTGGCTAGACCTGCCGGGCATCACCCGCTACGAAATGGAGTTCGCGCTCTACGGCCCGCAGGAGCGCGTCACCTTGAGCTTCCCGTCGCCGTTCCTGCGCAGCGCACCGGCCACCGTGGAGATCGTCGACGGTGAATCCGGTACCTCCAAGTCGCGCAGCATCAGCGAAATCATTTCGTACGCAAGCGCTTTCAAGCTCGAACTGGAGGCGTTCCACGACTCTGTCGTCACCGGCAAGGCGCCGCTGACCAGCGCCGAAGATGCGATTCACGACCTGGCGCTGTGCGAGGCGATCATGCGATTCGTGCGGACCGGCAGCCGATTGCGGACCCGAGCGCGATTCCCGCGCTGGCGTCGGCCAACTAGAAAGACCCACGAATATGAGCAAACACAACAACGGAATCATTGTCGCGAACGCGCCCGTCAGCTATGGCGCGTTCGAGGTCACCATCGGGTTCGACCCGAATGTTCCGGACGGCGACGCCATCCTGGACCAGGTGGCCGCCGCCGGTTACGCCGGCATCGATCTCGGCCCGGTCGGCTACCTCGGTACCACCGAAGACCTCGGCGCCAAGCTTGCCCAGCGTGGCCTCGGCCTGGCCGGTGCGTATCTGGAACTGCCATACGCGGACCTGGGCGCGCTGCAGGCAACGCTTCCCGAGCTCGACGCCATGCTGGACATCTTCGACTCGATCAAGTCGCTCAAGCTCGGGCCCGACCCGCGCCCGACGCTGGCCGACCTGGGTGTCGGCGAGGGCGCCGATTTTCGCCGTAACAACCCCGGTTCGGGTGCCCGGAACCCGGCCAGCGGATACACCGACGAACAGTGGGCGTCCTTCGCCAAAGGCATGGCCGTCGTGGTCGACCGGTGCCGTACTCGCGGCTACAAGCCGGTGTTCCACAACGAGACCGGCACCTATGTCGAAGCACCGGACGAGGTCACCCGGATGCTCGAAGTGTCCGAAATCGGGCTCTGCATGGACGCCGGCCACTTCCTGGTCGGCGGCGGCGACCCCGTCGAATACCTGAAGAAGTGGGCTGATCGGATCGACCACGTCCACATCAAGACCGCCGACCTGTCGCGGTTCCAGGAGGTCGTCGACGAGGGTCTGCCGACCAATGCGATCTGGGAGCGCGAAGTCTTCCCGAAGCTCGGTGAAGGCGCGCTCGATATCGACGCGTTCCTGGCCGCGCTGCGCGAGATCGATTACGCCGGTTGGATGGTCGTCGAGCAGGACATCTTTCCGACGACCGCCGAGCGCTTCGCCCGGGCCGCCGCCGACCAGCGGGCGAACCGGGAATTCCTCAAGGAGCGTGGCCTGTGAGCGCACCTTTCCGGCTGGGTCTGATCGGTGGCGGCCGGATGGGCCGCACCCACCTGCGGGCCCTGGAAGGTTCGGACCAGGTGATGGTCGTCGCCGTCGCCGAGCCGTTCGAAGCCGCGGCGGCGCAACTGCGCGAGCAGGGCCTGGCGGTGTATCCGACGGTCGAGGAAATGTTCGCGAGTTCGGAACTCGATGGCGTGCTGATCGCCGTGCCGACGCCGCAGCACATCGACACCACACGCAAAGCGCTCGAGGCAGGTCTGCCGGTGTTGTGTGAGAAGCCGTTCGGCCTGGTGCCCGAGGTGGCCAGAGAACTCGGCAAACTCGCCGCCGACCAGGGTCTGGCGCTGCAGATCGCATACTGGCGGCGGTTCGTGCCGCAGCTGATGTCGCTGCGCAGCGACCTGGCCGATGGCAAATACGGCGCTGTGCACATGCTGGTGTGCTCGCAGTGGGATGAGGCCCCGCCGGCCCTGGCTTTCCGTCAGCACAGCGGCGGTATCTACATCGATATGGGTGTCCACGAAATCGAACAGACGTTGTGGCTGCTCGGCCAGGACTTCACCGCGATGAAGGCTCAGGCGTTCCCGACCACCGAAGACCCGCAGGCCGAGAACGACGTGGACAGTGCTCAAGCGCTGGTGATGCTCTCCGGCGGCACGTCGACCTTGGTGTCGCTCGGCCGGTTCTACGAGGGTGGCGACATCGTCAGCGTGGAGCTGTTCGGATCTAAGGGCCACACCCGTTTCGACGTGGTCTCACCGGAGACCGGAGAGGACCCGCAGCTGCACGCCCTGAGATTACAGGCGGAGGCATTCGCTCGGCAGGCGCGCGGAGCAGCGCCGGAAGGTACCACCGCTGAGGAAGCCGCTCGCGTGCTGGAGCTGGCGCACGGCCTGACCGAAGCCGCCGGCATCGCGGTGCTCGGAGCGTCCTAAGACTGTGGCGTGCCGACGGTCCGATGTGAACGGCCGCCGGATGCGGTTGCGTTTGCCGTGCTGCGGCTGGCAGCGGCTATCGGCACTTGCGGTTTTCGCTAGCCACCTTGGCAAGCGCGGCGGATGCACCAACCACCTTGCTGCCGAACAACTTTCACATGCTGTGTGGTCACACCGGTTCGTCGCTCATGATCGGCCCTCCGGCAGCAGGTGATTGCTCGCTATCGACTGTGCCCGCGTCACTCCGCCCTGTCAATAACTTGTCCTGACATTCTATCTTTCGATCATGCGATGTTAGGATGCAGCTACCTGTTCATCTGGTCCAACACGAGATCGGAGACGACGTGCCCCTGACGGTGGAGCTCGACAGGTCCAGCCCTGTCCCCCTCTACTATCAGCTCGCTCAGGCAATCGAGGCTGCAATCCGTGATGGTGAACTGGCGCCCGGAGATCGCTTCGAAAACGAACTGGCACTGGCAAAGCGGCTGACATTGTCGCGACCGACCACTCGGCGTGCCATCCAGGAACTCGTCGACAAGGGCCTGCTGGTGCGCAAGCGGGGAGTGGGCACGCAGGTGGTGCAGAATCCCGTGCACCGCCGCGTCGAGTTGACCAGCCTGTTCGACGACCTCGTCCGCGCCGGCCAGGAGCCGACGACCCAGCTGCTCGACTACCACGTCGGGCCGCCCGACGAAGAGGTCGCCCGCGAACTCAACCTGGCCGACCGACCGCGAGGTGGTGTCGATTCACCGGCTGCGTTGCGCCAACGGCGAGCCACTCGCGGTGATGACCAACCATCTGCCTGCCGAGATCGCACCGGACGCGGACGAGCTGGAAACCAACGGGCTCTACCAGACGCTGCGAGCGCGCGGCGTGCACATTCGGCTCGCACGTCAACGCATCGGCGCGCGTGGCGCCACCCGTTCTGAGGCCCGGCTACTCGACGAGAAACCCAACGCGCCGTTGCTCACGATGACTCGAACCGCGTTCGACGACTCCGGTAGCGCCGTCGAGTTCGGGATCCATTGCTATCGCGCCTCGCGCTATTACTTCGACACCACGCTCGTCGACCGCTAACGGATCCGGCGGCCGTCGGCTCCAAAGAAGTGCACGTGCTTGAGGTTGGGACGCAGCCGGATGCGGCTGCCGCGCTCGGGCGGGTCGAGCCCGTCGGCGCGGGCGGTCACAGGCGTTGGGCTGTCGATGATTCGGCCGTACAGGTAGGCGTCGGCACCGAGTTCCTCGACCATGTCGACCTCGAATTCCGCGCCGAGGTCGCCGCCCTGGTCGAAGTCTTCGGGGCGGATGCCGACGACGACATCGGGGCCGGTGATTCCGCGGGGCACCGGAATACCCCAGTCGCCCAGCGCAACCGAGCCATCGATGATCGGCAGGGTGAACAAGTTCATCGCCGGTGAGCCGATGAACCCGGCGACGAACACGTTGGCGGGGTCACGGTAGAGCTCGCGCGGCGGCCCGCACTGCTGCAGCGCCCCGTCGTTCAGCACGGCGACCCGATCGCCCATGGTCATCGCCTCGACTTGGTCGTGGGTCACGTAGACGGTTGTGGTGCCGAGCCGGCGTTGCAGCGCGGCGATCTGGTTGCGGGTTTGCACCCGCAGCTTGGCGTCGAGATTGGACAGTGGCTCGTCCATCAGAAATACCTGCGGCCTGCGCACGATCGCGCGGCCCATCGCCACCCGCTGGCGTTGTCCGCCGGACAGATCCTTGGGTTTGCGGTCCAGATAGGGTTCGAGGTCGAGCAGCCGTGCGGCGTCGCGCACCCGGTCGCGGATCGCGGCCCTTGGGATCCGGCCGACCTTCAACGCGAACGCCAGGTTCTGCGCGACGGTCATGTGCGGGTACAACGCGTAGTTCTGGAACACCATTGCGATGTCGCGGTCCTTCGGATCGGCGTCGGTGACGTCACGTTCGCCGATGTGGATCCGCCCGGAATCCACCGGCTCCAGCCCGGCCACCATCCGCAGCGACGTCGACTTGCCGCAGCCGGACGGCCCGACGAGGACCAGGAATTCGCCATCGTCGACGGTCAGATCCAGGTGATCCACCGCAGGCCGGGGCGTCCCCGGATACCGGCGCGTGGCCCGCTCGAAGCTCACCGACGCCATGGCTACCGCCCGCCGAATCCGGTGACGGCGATGCCGCGCTCGAACGCCCGCTGGGCGACGGCGTAGACGAGCACCAGCGGCAGCAGGATCATGATCGACGCCGCCATCAGCACCGGCCAGCGGGAAACATATTGGCCCTGCATCCACACCAGGCCGAGGTTGAGCGTCGCGATGCTCTCGCGCTGAATCATCACCAGCGGCCACAGGAAGTCGTTCCAGACGTTGACCCAGGTGAGTACCGCAAGCACCGTGACCGCGGGTTTGGTCTGTGGCAGCAGGATCCGCCAGTAGATCTGCCACGGCGTGCAGCCGTCGAGAATGGCCGCCTCCTCGAGATCGGTTGGCAGCGTGCGGAAGAACTGCCGCATCAGGTAGGTGCCGAACGCGCTGCCGAACAACCCGGGCAGGATCATCGCCCACGGGGTGTCGGTCCAGCCGAACGTGCGCATCAGGATGAATTGCGGGATCACGGTCACCGTCAGTGGCACCATCAGCGTGGCGAGGTACAGCACGAACAAGGTGTCGCGGCCCCGGAATGGCAACCGGGCGAAGGCGTATCCGGCCAACGAGCAGAAGAACACCTGGCCCGCCGTCACACATCCGGCGTACAGCACGGTGTTGCCGAACATACGCCAGAACGGCATCAGGCCGAAGACCTCGCCGTAGTTGGACCACTGCGGATGCGACGGCAACAGCATCGGCGCGGCGACCTCCGACTCCGTCTTCAACGAGCCCGACAGTGCCCACAGGATCGGGAACAGCGCGCACCAGGCTACGGCGATGAGCGCGGCATACAGTACGACGGCACGCATGATGCTGCGCCTGATCACGCGTTCGGTCAGATATGAGATCACAGCTCCAGCGACCTCCGTCGCGATAGCCAAAGCTGCAGCGCCGTCAGGGACAGCAGGATCGCGAAGATCACCCACGCCAGCGCCGACGCATAGCCGAAGTCCAGGAACGCGAACGCGTGCTGGAACAACATGATGCCGAGCACGTAGGTGCCGGTCTCGGGTCCGCCATGGCCGCCGGTGAGCACGTAAACCTGGTCAAAGGCCTGGAACGCGTTGATGATCGAGATGACCACGACGAATGACAAGGCTCCGCGAATGAGCGGAACCGTGATGGAGACGAACTGCCGTAATTCTGAGGCGCCGTCGATCCTGGCCGCCTCGTAGAGAGTGTGGGGCACACCCTGCATGGCGGCGAGCAACACGACGGTCGCAAACGGCACGCTCTTCCACACACTGACCATGCACAGCGAGACCATCGCCCATCCCGGGTCGAGCAGCCAGGGCACAGGGCCGATCCCGATCCAGCCGAGCATGGTGTTGAGCAACCCGTCGTCGGTGTTGAAGGCGAACTGCCACATCACCGCCGTCACCACCGACGACACCGCGAGGGGCAGGAAGACGACGGTCCGAAAGATGCTGATGCCCTTGAGTTTCCGGTTCAGCAGGGCGGCCACGACGAGGCTGATCAGCACTGTCGGGACGAGTGTGCCGACGGTGTAGACCACCGTGTTGCGCAGCGCGATGACAAACAGGGGGTCGGCGGCGAGCAGGTGGCCGTAGTTGGCCAGGCCCACGAACCTCGCCGGCGTGAACAGATCCCATTCCTGGAAGCTCATGTACAGCGAGAATCCCAGTGGGAACAGCATGAACACCGCGATCCCCACCAGGTTGGGCGCGACGAACGCCCGCCCCGCTCGCGCATGACGCCTGGTGGGCATTGGTCGGTCGGCACTGCGGGTCATGTACCGCGCAGCACCTGGTCGACGGCGCGGGACAAGCCGCTCTTCAGCGATGTCGCAGGCCGGGTGCCGCGCAGCACGGGTCCGACCTCGCGGTCCATCAGCGCGTCGATCTTCTGCCACGCCGGGGTGACCGGCAGATAGCCCGAGTGAGCCGGCCCGTCGGTGAGCACAGCCAGATTGCGAATCCTGTTGTGGGCGTGGGCGAATCCGCTGGAGTGGATCGCGGATGTCAGCACAGGAACGAAGAGGCCCGACGCGCCGATCAGTGCCTGCCCCTCCGGACCGGTAGCGAACTTCACGAACTCCCACGCCTGTTGCTTGCGGGGACTGCTGGCGGCGATGGCCAGTCCGGTGGTGCCGATGTTGGAGCGGGCACCGTGGCCCTTCGGCCCGACAGGCAGCACGGTGATGTCGAAGTCCAGGCCGTCGGCGCGGCTGAACGTCTGGTATCGCCAGTGCCCGCCCAGCGCCATGGCCGCCATGCCGGAAGAGAACAGGTCCATCGTGGAGATCGATTGCACATCGGCTGCCTTGGGCGCCACCCGGTGCTTGCCAGCCAGGTCCGCGTAGAACTGCATGCCCTCGATGAACGCGTCGTCGTCGAAATTAAGGTGCGTTGGGTTGGTCTGGGGGCGACACCACGGAGTGCCGTTGTTCATGCCGAACAGCCCGGCCGAGTAGTACGGGACCCAGGTGTCCACGAAGCCCCACTGGGTGACCTTGCCGGAGCCGTCGCGCTTGGTCAGGGCGGTGGCGGTGGCGAGGAAGTCGGCGAAACTCCACGCCTGTTCCCACCGCGCCGGTGGATAGCTCAGCCCCGCTTCGGCGAACAGTGCCCTGTTGTAGAACACGAAATTCCCTGACCATTGCTCCGGTAGCGCATACTGGCCGCCGCCGAACGCGAACGTGTCATACAACGCGGTGATGCCGTCGGCCTTCAGTTGGGCGGCGAAGTCCTGGTCTCGCGCCAGCATCGCGCTGAGGTCCTGCAGCACTCCGCGGTCGGCCAGGCCTGCATATGTCAGCTCCCACGCCATCACCACGTCCGGGCACCTGCCGCCCGCGCAGAACGTCGACACCTGCTGCATCGGATCCGGCCCTGATAACACCGGGCGTACGCGGATCCCGGGATGCGCGCGCTGGAACGCGTCCACGATCCGCAGCCTGGTGTCGGCCTCCTCCGGATTGGCCTGGAAGAAGAACGTCAGCGCGTCGTCGTCGGCGCCGCATCCGGCCGACCACAGACCCAGCGACGCAGCGCCGAGCGCACCGGCACCACGCAACACCGTCCGTCGCCCGAACGGCTGATTGAACACAGACCCGATGCTAGGTCGCGAACGCGTCGCGGAACGCCGCCAACGCCGCCGCGCTGTCGCCGGACGCCCAGGCTTCCAGTCCGACGGTGCCCCGATATCTCATGTCGCGCAGCGCGCGGGCGATCGCAGGGTAGTTGATTTCGCCGGTCCCGGGCTCGCAGCGCCCGGGCACGTCGGCCACTTGGATCTCGCCGATCGCATCGCCGCAGCGCCGTACCAGCTCGATGAGATTCCCCTCGCCGATCTGGGCGTGATACAGGTCGAGCATCATCTTCACGTTGGGATGGCCGACGCCCTCCACCAATGCCAGCGTGTCGTTGGCGCGTGCCAGCGGGACGCCGGGATGGTCGACGATCGTGTTGAGATTCTCCACGCAGAATGTCACGCCTGCCGCGGCGCCGAGCTCGCCGATGCGCTCCAGCGTGCGCAGCGCGGTGGTCCACATCTCGCCGCTTGCCCGGAAGCGCGGGCGGGCGGCCTTGCCGTCGACCAGCTCTGCGGTGTGCAGGTTCAGCCGTGGAACACCAAGTGTCTCAGCGGCTTTGACGGAGAGCTCCGCGGTCCGCACGACTTCATCGGCGGTGGCCGGGTCGATCAGATCACCATGGAGATAGCCCGTCATGGAGGAGAAGCGGGCACCGGTGTCGGCCAGCGCCTGCAGGTCCTTGTCGTGCCAGCTCCAGATCTCGACCGCGAAGCCCATGTCGTCGATGCGCCGAACTCGATCGATGATCGGCAGGTCGGTGAAGACCATCTCGGCGCAGATCGCCAGCTCAAAACCGCTCATCGCAGCACCGCATTCAGGACCACGGGCGCGGCTGTCTCCACCGATTCGCGGGCGATCGCACCCTCGACGATCCGGGCTCGCATGTCGGCGAAGTCCCTGGCGAACCGCCGGTTGAAGCCGACCTGGAGCGCCACCCCCGCGGTGCGGGCGGCGTCGATGGCGCGGTCGGCGTCGTCCAGCGTCAGTGCCATCGGCTTCTCGCAGAACACGTGCTTACCGGATTGCGCCGCAGTGACGACCAGGTCGGCGTGGCTGGCGGCGGGAGAGCAGATTGCCACTGCATCGATGGACCGATCAGCGATCAGGTCCAGCGGGTCGCGGTACGCCTGCGGCGCCGAAAGGCGCTCTGCCGCCCCGGGTTGGGGGTCGGCGACGGCGGAAAGGCGGGCACCCGGCAGGCGACTTGCCAAGGTTTCGGCGTGGAAGTTGCCGATCCAGCCGGCGCCGATGAGTCCGAAGGACAACGGGGTAGGCATTCATGACTCCGATCGTGACTAGAACGTTCTAGTAACGGTAGGCGGGGTGGCCGGTTTGCGTCAATGCTGTAACTGGAACGTTCTAGGCTGGGTGCGTGCAGCGCAGACCGAAGCTCGAGGATGTGGCCGAACGGGCGGGTGTATCTCGGGCACTGGTGTCGATCGTGATGCGCGACGTAGCGGGTGCGAGCGAGCAGACGCGCGAGCGGGTGCGGCGGGCAGCCGACGAGATCGGCTACCGCCCCGATTCGCGCGCCCGCCGGCTGCGTCAGCAGCGGACCAGGCTCATCGGGGTGACGTTCACCGCGGGGCAGGAGTTTCACGCCGATCTCGTCGACGGTGTGTATGTGGCGGCCGAGGAGCTCGGCTACGACGTGGTGCTCAGCGGGGTCACGCCTCACCGCGATGAGCCGCGTGCGCTGCGAACGCTTATCGATGACCGATGCGAAGGCTTGTTGCTGATCGGGCCGGAGATGCCGGCAGACCAACTCGCCGAACTGGCGCGCCGGGTCCCCGTGGTTGTACTGGCGCGGCGGGTTCGTGGTGTCGACGTGGTGCGTAGTGACGACGTGGCAGGGGCGGTCTTGGGCATGGACCACCTGCTCAGCCTCGGTCATCGCCGGATTCTCTATCTCGACGGCGGTCGAGCGCCCGGCGCCGCCGAACGACGCCGCGGATACCGTCGGGCGGCTCGAGCGGCACGGCTACCCGAGCCGACCCGTCCAGGTGGCCTGACCGAGCGTGAGGGTGCCGCCGCCGCAGCCGCGATACTGGAGTCGAAAGAGTTGCCCAGCGCCGTCTTCGCGTTCAACGACCGCTGCGCGCTCGGCGTGATGGATGTTCTGATCCGGGCGGGAGTGCCTGTCCCCCAAGAGGTGTCGGTGCTTGGCTTTGACGACAGCCCGCTTGCAGGCCTGGCACACATCGATCTCACGACGATTCGCCAGGACTCCGCCGGCCTCGCGCGGGCGGCCGTGCAGCGGCTGGTGGCACGGCTCGACGATGTCTACGTAGACCCTGGCGCAGCGGACATCACCCGTGAGCCGACCTTGATTGTGCGCGGCTCGACGGCGCCCCCAACGCCTGACCTGGGTCAACGCGGTTGAAGATATGACGTGCAGTCCTAATGTCAGGACAAAGTATTGACTTTCGGCTGTGAGCCGTATTACATCGAGCCATGAGGGGTGTCTCACGTCGCACTCGATGGCAAGGAGAAACGATGAGGTTCAGTCGGCTCGCGGCAATCGCGGGGGCGAGCATGCTCGTGGTCGGGATCGCGTCGTGTTCAAGCACTGGGGGCAAGCCCCAGGAGTCGGGCGGGGGGATGGGTGCTGGTAAGGCGAACACGCCGCGGGCCACGGTCGCGATGATCACTCATGAGGTGCCGGGCGATTCGTTTTGGGACTTGATCCGCAAGGGTGCCGCAGGCCGCCGCTGATAAGGACAACATCGAGTTGCGGTATTCGAACGATCCGGAGGCGCCCAACCAGGCGAACCTGGTGCAGAGTGCGATCGACAGCAAGGTCAACGGAATCGCGTTGACGCTGGCCAAGCCGGACGCGATGGCGCCTGCCGTCAAGGCCGCCCTTGCGGCGAACATCCCGGTGGTGGCGTTCAACTCGGGCTTCGACAACTTCAAGCAGCAGGGTATCCAGGAGTATTTCGGGCAGGATGAGAAGCTCGCCGGGGTCGCCGCGGGCGACCGCCTCAACACGGACGGCGCCAAGAAGGTGATCTGTGTGATCCAGGAGCAGGGTCAGGTCGCGCTCGAGTCGCGCTGCGCGGGCGTCACCCAGGGATTCAAGGGGCAGACCGAGCTGCTCAACGTCAACAGCAAGGACATGCCGTCGGTGGAGTCGACGATCACCGCCAAGCTTCAGCAGGATCCGTCGGTCGATCACGTCGTGGCGCTGGGTGCGCCGATTGCGTTGGCCGCGGTGCAGTCTGTCGGCAATGCGGGTAGTTCGGCGAAGGTCGTCACCTTTGATACCAATGCGGCGCTCGTCGACGCGATCAAGGGCGGCAAGGTGCAGTGGGCGGTGGACCAGCAGCCATTCCTGCAGGGGTATCTGGCGATCGACGCACTGTGGCTGTACATGAACAACAAGAACCTGATCGGTGGCGGGCAGGCCACCTTGACCGGCCCGTCGTTCATCGACCAGTCGAACATCGGCGCCGTCGCCGAGTTGGCCAAGTCCGGAACCCGTTAAGCCGCCGCGCAGGAGAGAGCGAATCATGACTACACAAACTGATCTGGACGTCGCCAGTCACAAGGTTGTTCGCGATGAGCGCGTCAAGGAACGTAATCGTGTGCAGCGTATGCTGATTCGCCCTGAGATGGGTGCGGCGATCGGCGCGGTGGCGATCTTCATTTTCTTCTTGATCGTTGCCCCGCCGTTCCGTAGTCCGGAGGCGTTGGCCACGGTGCTCTATGCCAGCTCGACGATCGGGATCATGGCCTGCGCGGTGGCGTTGTTGATGATCGGCGGCGAGTTCGACCTGTCGTCGGGGGTGGCGGTGACCACGAGTTCGCTCGCGGCGTCGATGCTGGCGTACAACCTGCATCTGAACCTGTGGGCCGGGGCGGGCGTTGGCGCTGATAGTCGCCCTGGCTATCGGGTTTTTCAATGGGTATCTGGTGATGAAGACCAAGATCCCGAGCTTTTTGATCACGTTGGGCACCCTGTTGATGCTCACCGGCATCAATCTCGCCGCGACCAAACTCATTTCGGGTCAGGTCGCGACGCCGAGCGTGAACGACATGGCCGGCTGGGCGTCGGCGCAGAAGGTGTTCTCGTCGTCGTTCACCATCGCCGGTGTCAGCATCCGTATCACGGTGCTGTGGTGGCTGTTGTTCACCGCGGTGGCGACCTATGTGTTGTTCAAGACCCGGATCGGCAACTGGATATTCGCCGTCGGCGGGGACCAGGACAGTGCCCGCGCCGTCGGTGTGCCGGTGACCGCGGTGAAGGTCGGGCTGTTCATGTTCGTCGGCTTCTGCGCCTGGTTCGCCGGCATGCATCTGCTGTTCGCGTTCAACACCGTGCAGTCGGGTCAGGGTGTGGGCAACGAGTTCATCTACATCATCGCCGCGGTGATCGGCGGCTGCCTGCTCACCGGCGGGTACGGCACCGCGATCGGCGCCGCGATCGGCGCGTTCATCTTCGGCATGGTGCAACAGGGCATCGTGTATGCGGGTTGGAATCCGGACTGGTTCAAGTTCTTCATGGGCGTGATGCTGCTGTTCGCGGTGATCGCCAACAACGCATTCCGCAACTACGCCGCGAAGAGGTGACCGAGTGACCGCAACAGTTGATCGTCCCGTGGAAGAGGCCCCGTCCGGCGGCAAGGTGCCGCTGGTCGAGTTGAAGAACGTCGGCAAGTCCTACGGCAATATCACTGCGCTCAAAGGCATTTCGCTGCGGGTGCATGCCGGCGAGGTGACCGGCATCCTGGGTGACAACGGTGCCGGCAAGTCGACGCTGATCAAGATCATCTCCGGTCTGCATCAGCAGACCGATGGTGAACTGCTCGTCGACGGTGAGTCGATCAAGTTCAACTCGCCCAAAGAGGCGCTGGGCAAGGGCATCGCGACGGTGTATCAGAACCTGGCGGTCGTGCCGCTGATGCCGGTGTGGCGCAACTTCTTCCTGGGCCAGGAGATCCGCAAGAAGTCCTTCCCGTTCTCGTTGGACGCCAACGCGATGCGGGCCACCACGCTCTCGGAGCTGTCGAAGATGGGCATCGACCTGCCCGACGTTGACGTGGCGATCGGCTCGCTGTCGGGTGGTCAGCGCCAGTGCGTGGCGATCGCGCGGGCGGTGTTCTTCGGTGCGCGGGTGCTGATCCTTGACGAGCCGACGGCCGCGCTGGGCGTCAAGCAGTCCGGGGTGGTGCTGAAGTACATCACCGCGGCCAAGGAGGCCGGCTTCGGTGTGGTGTTCATCACCCACAACCCGCATCATGCGCATATGGTCGGCGATCACTTCGTGCTGCTCAACCGCGGTAAGCAGAAGCTGGACTGCACCTACGACGAAATCGACCTCGAACACCTCACCCAGGAGATGGCCGGCGGCGACGAACTCGAAGCACTCTCACACGAATTACGCGGCGGCAAGCGCTCCTAAGCACGCCAGCTTCGTCGGGTCTCTCGCTATCAACTGAAGACCTTGACCGACGAGGTCAACAACCCATCGCGAGCGCGTGTGTTTGCCCGACGACACCGCAAAACACGTACAAACGCGCACACTCGACGGTGCCGGGGCGCGGCTTCCACGCCATGGCGTAGTCAGTTCGCCGACTCGCTCAGTGCCCGCGCCGAACGGCGGTGGATCGGTGAATGCTCATCGGCCGTGACATCGGTTGGGAGAACAGCAGTTTCAGGGGTGTCTACTTACGCGGAACCTTGCTTGAGATGCACGTGGCGGGCATGGAAGTAACGCAGCCGGGGTAACGCTGGTAGGACAGGTACTCGTTGGGCGGCCACACACCCGCCATCGTTTACCATCTGGATCGCTGTCCGTTCTCAATTGATCTGATTGCGCCGCATCGCCGGCCTGGGACTAAGAGATAAGGGCGGTCACGATCGCCGCCGTCTCGCGCAGGGCGGCTGCATCGATGGTGCCGATTGGTTCGTCGAGCGCAGCGCTAGGAAGCCAACCGCGGTCATCGCACCGCCACTTGCGGATTACCGGCTGACCGCTGTGGCGAAGCGACGCACGCACGAGCGCGACAACGCGGCCGGGTCGCGTCGACCACCACTCGCGCGCCGGAATGCACTTGGGGACGAGTCCGGTGTTGAGCCGTTGGGCCAAGGAGCGCTTCGCGCGCAGCGCTCGACGAATTGCAGCACAATTCGCGAACTGGACGGCGGTCGAATCGTCCGTGCTGCTGCTTGACCATCCGCTGTCGGTCTCCATCGGCGCGAACTCTGCGGCGAACATCTCCGCCAACGACGTTGATGGGAAATTGATGTGAATTGCCCATTGATTGAGGTCCAAATCACAGCAACACTCTAACCATGCGCACCGCGTCGCCACGAACAACTCACGGACCCCTACGCCTAGGGCATGGGCATTGTTAGTTGTGAAGGGCAATCGCAAAGCGGCGCCGATGTCCGGTTCCCTCCGGGCGTCGTCGTCGCACGCGGGGCAGTACAGGCGGTTGGCCACCGGTGATCGCTCCGACATTGCTCACGTCGTCTTCGTGGCGACGGTGTAGCGATTCGGTTGCGGCGCTGGAGGTTCGCCGCCGACACATTTGGGTTCACTACAGAAAGGCTTGTGATGGAGATGTTGCTTGCCGGCGAATGGCGTGGCGCGGGCGACGGTGCAACCGAGATGGTGCGCTCCCCGTACGACGGCCGGCCGGTCGGTTCGGTGCCGGTGGCCACGATCGACGACGCCGTTGCGGCCGTTGATGACGCTGAGGCCGCGGCACGGGTGCAGCGGGAGACCCCGGCGCATGAGCGGGTGGCGGTGCTGCTGCGGGCGGCCGATCTGGCCGATCAGCGTGCCGAGGACATCGCGCAGACGATCAGCGCCGAGACCGGCAAGCCCATCAGCGAGGCCCGCGGCGAGGCAAGTCGTTCCGGTGCCATCATCCGGCTGGCCGCTCACGAGGGCAGCCAGCTGTACGGTTCGACGTTGCCGCTGGATGCGAATCCCGGAACTGGTTTGGAGAAGATCGGTTTCACGGTGCGTCAGCCGTGCGGGATCGTCGTGGCGATCACCCCGTTCAACTACCCGGCGCTGCTGGTGCTGCACAAGATCGCCCCGGCACTGGCCGCGGGTAACGCGGTCGTGCTCAAACCGGCGCGCTCGACACCGATGACCGCGCTCAAGCTGGCACAGTGCTTCGTCGACGCCGGCCTGGCGCCGGGTGCGCTGTCGGTGCTCACCGGATCCGGTGCGACACTGGGCGACCGGCTGGTGACCGACCCGCGCGTGCGCAAGGTGTCGTTCACCGGCTCGACAGCCACCGGGACACACCTGGCCGCGGTCGCCGGGATCAAGAAACTGTCCCTGGAGCTGGGCGCCTCCTGCCCGGTGATCGTGCTGCCCGACGCCGACATCGACATGGCCGCATCCGCGGTGGCCGCCGGGGGCTACATCAACGCCGGCCAGGTGTGCATCTCGGTGCAGCGGGTGATCGTCGACGAACGCGTGGAGGCCGACTTCCTCGACGCGCTGGTGCCGAAGGTCGACGCCATCACCCTGGGTGACCCGGCGCGGGAGGACACCCGGTTGGGGTCGCTGATCTCCGAGACCGAGGCCACCCGAGTGGCCTCGGCGATCCAGGCCGCCGGCGAGTCCGGCGCGAAGGTCCTGACGGGCGGCGACCGCGACGGTGCGGTCGTCACCCCCGCGGTGGTCGCGGCGGTCGACCCGCAGTCGCCGTTCTCCCGCGACGAATTGTTCGGACCGGCCGTCGCGGTGTCCTCGGCCCCGGACATGGCCGCCGCGATCGCGATCGCCAACGACAACGAATACGGCCTGGGCGCAGGCATTTTCACCTCCGACGTGGCGGCGACGGTACGCGCGATGCGGCAGATCGACGCCGGCAACATCCACATCAACTGGACCCCGCTGTGGCGGGCCGACCTGATGCCCTACGGCGGGCTGAAGGGCAGCGGCATCGGCAAGGAAGGTGTCCGCTCAGCCGTCACCGAAATGACCGAAGAAAAGACCATCGTCATCCACGGCCGCCCGTGGTGAACCCCGAAGGAAACCAGCCATGATCAGCACCTCACACAAGACGGTCCGGCTCACCACCGCGCAGGCCGTCGTGAAATACCTCGCCGCCCAGTACAGCCTCGCCGACGGTGCCCGGCGCCGCCTCGTGCCCGCCGCGCTGGGCATCTTCGGGCATGGAAACGTGGCCGGGTTGGGTCAGGCCCTCGATGAGCTGTCCGACGAGTTGCCGTTCATCCAGGGCCGCCACGAGCAGTACGTCGCGCACATCGCCACCGCATACGCCAAGGCCACCCGTCGCCGCGCCACCCTCGCGGTGACCGCGTCGATCGGTCCGGGCGCTCTGAACCTGGTCACCGCCGCCGGTTTGGCGACGGTCAACCGGTTGCCGCTGCTGTTGTTGCCCGGAGACACCTACGCCACCCGGCACCAGGGCCCCGTGCTGCAACAACTCGAACACGCCAGCGAGGCCGACGCCACCGTCAACGACGCGTTCCGGCCGGTGTCGCGGTTCTTCGACCGGATCACCCGCCCGGAGCAGCTGCTCACCGCGCTGCCGCAGGCGATGCGGGTGCTCACCAGCCCCACCGACACCGGCGCGGTGGTGATCTCGCTGCCGCAGGACATCCAATCGCACGCCTTCGACTTTCCGGTCGAGTTCTTCGAACCCCGGGACTGGAAGATCCGCCGCCCGCTGCCCGACCCCGACGAGGTCACCCAGGTCGCCGCGCTCATCCGCGAGGCGAACCGGCCGGTGCTGATCGCCGGCGGCGGCATCCACTACTCCGACGCCCACGCCGCGCTGGAGCAGTTCGCCGACACCGCGGGCATCCCGGTGGTGGAAACCTTCGGCGGCAAGGGCGCGGTCACCCGCGATGCGTGGTGGCAGGTCGGCGGTGTCGGCCTGGAAGGCAACTTTCGCCGCCAATTCCCTTGTCAAACAATCGGATTTGATCATCAGCGTGGGTACCCGGCTGACCGACTTCACCACCGGTTCGCAGTCGATCTTCGAAAACGACTCGGTGCAGTTCGCGTCGCTGAACGTCGTTGACGCCGACACCCGCAAGCAGGGCGCGGTCGGTATCCTCGCCGACGCCCGGCTCGGTCTCGAGGCGCTCACCCAGGCGCTGCACGACCACACCACCAGCGCGGCGTGGCGCGACACGGTCGTCGCGGCGAAGGCCGATTGGGCGCCGATCCGCACTGCGGCGCTGGATCCGGACATCGCGTTCCGCCGTGAGGAGCACCCCGACGCCCCGGTGACCGACGCGGTGCTGACCCAGCCGCAGCTGATCGGGTTGCTGCAGGAGCACGCCCAAAGCGGCGACACCATCATCGCCGCGGCCGGCGGGCCGCCCGGCGACCTGCAGAAGGTGTGGGACGCCACCGGCAATCGGCACTGCCATCTTGAATTCGGGTTCTCCTGCATGGGTTACGAGCTGCCCGCCGCGATGGGGGTGCGGCTCGCCGAGGGTGACACCGGCAACCGGATCACGACGTTCATCGGCGACGGCACCTTCCTGATGGCGCCGACCGAACTGGTCACCGCCGCGCAGGAACGGCTCGACGTGACGATCGTGGTGTCGGAGAACCACGGCTACCAGGTGATCCACCGGCTGCAGATGAACCGCAGCGGACGTGAGTTCGGCAACGAGTTCCGTTACCGCACCGACGGCGACATCATGGAGCGTGACCGCCGAGCGCAAGGCTCCCCGCCTGGACGGTGACTACCTGGACGTGGACCTGCGCAAGATCGCAGAAGGGTTCGGCGCGACCGCGATCCGCGCCTACCACCGTGGATCGAGGTGCGCGATGCGTTGGCCGACGACTCGCGACACCCGCGGGCCGGTGGTCCTCGTGGTGCCGACGGTGCCGCATGTCGACCTACCGGGCGGGGATGTGTGGTGGGACGTCGCCCCCGCCGAGGTGTCCGGGCAGGAATGGGTGCAGGCGCTGCGCGCCGAGTACGAGCAGGCCCGCGGCGCGCAGCGGTGGTTCGGATGAGCGCCCACCCCGTTGGACGGTGGCGCGCTGCGGCGCCGGTTGGCCAACGGCGAGACCACGGTCGGCACCTTCGTGGGCATGGCGTCGGCGACCGCCACCGAAGTCTGCGCCGCCGCCGGCGCCGACTGGGTGCTCATCGACCTCGAACACGGTGCCGGATCTGAGGACGTGATCTCCGACAGCGTGCTCGCCGCCGCGAGTTACGGGGTGCCGGCGATCGTCCGGGTGGAGTCCAGTGAGCGGATCCGGATCGGTCGCGTGCTCGACCAGGGCGCCGCCGGGGTGATGGTGCCGCGGCTGGACAAGCCCGACGAGGTGGCGGCCGTCCTGACCCACCTGCGGTACCCGCCGCACGGTGATCGGGGGGTGGCCACCTACAACCGGTCCTGCCGATGGGGATTGGACCGTTCGCCGCTGACCGATCCCACCCAGAACACGCTCGGCGTGATCCAGGTCGAGACGCTCGCCGCGTTGGATGCGGTCGACGAGATCGCTGCCCAGGACGGCGTGGACGTTTTGTTCGTCGGTCCGCTGGATCTGTCGTTCGCGCTCGGTGTGCCGCTGCAGTTCGACGGCCCCGAATTCGTCGCCGCCACCGGGCGGGTGCTCGACGCCGCGGCCGCTCACGGCAAGACCGCCGGCATCCTCGCCGCAAACGCCGCCATGGCGACACGTTACGTCGAGCGCGGATTCCGGTTCGTGGCAATCGGTTCCGACTCAACCATGCTGGCCGCCGCGCTGAGCGACGCGTTCGCCGCGATCCGCAACCACACCTGAAGACTAGAAAGGCAGAATACCAAGTGAGCACAACGAACCGCCGCATCGGCGTCGGGCTGATCAGCGTCGGCTGGATGGGGCAGCTGCATACCCGCGCCTACCGCAGCGTGCCGATCGTCTACCCCGAACTCGGCATCACGCCCGCCCTCGTCGTCGCCGCCGACAGCGCCCCGGACCGGGCCGCGTTCGCCCGCGACGTTCTCGGCTACACCCGTGGCACGACCGACTACCGCGAGGTGCTCGCCGACGCCGAGGTGGACGTGGTGTCGATCTGCGCCCCGAACTTCCTGCACGCCGAAATCGGCGTCGCCGCAGCCCAAGCCGGGAAACACTTCTGGATCGAGAAGCCCGTCGGACGCAGCTACGAGGAAACCTCGGCCATCGACGCCGCCGCGACGAAGGCGGGTGTCATCACCTCGATCGGCTACAACTACCGCCACGCCCCCGCTGTGGAACACGCCCGCAGCCTGATCGCGGCCGGCAAGCTGGGCCGGATCACCAACGTGCGCGCCGCGTTCTTCTCCGGCTACGCCAACGAACCCAAGGGTGCGCTGTCGTGGCGGTTCAATCGGGAACTCGCCGGCTCGGGCGTGCTGGCCGACCTGTTCAGCCACGCCAGCGACCTGTGCCAGTACGTCGTCGGCCCGATCGCCGAGATCACCGCGTTGACCAGCACCGTCTACACCGAGCGCCCCAAGCTCGCAATGGGTTCGGGCACACATTTCGATGTGATCGAGGGCGGCGAGATGGGCACCGTCGAGAACGAGGACTACGCCGCGGCGCTGGTCCGGTTCGGCGCCGACGCCCAGGGATCCGGCGCAGTTGGCACCATCGAGGCATCCCGGGTGATCGTGGGCCCCGCATGTGGCTACCAGATCGAGGTGTATGGCACCGACGGGTCGGTCAAGTGGGACTTCGAGCGGATGAACGAGCTACAGGTGCGCATCGGGCGCGCCGCCGACGAGCCCGGCTACATCACCGTCAACGCCAACCCCAAACACGGTGACTACTCCCGCTTTCAACCCGGACCCGGCAACGCGATGGGCTTCGACGACCTCAAGACGATTGAAGCCAAGAAGTTCCTGCTGGCAGTCGCGGGCGGTGCGGCCGCGAACTCCAATGTGCACGACGCGGTCTCGGCCGCGGCAATCGTCACCGCCGCGGAAGAGTCCGCCGCGACCGGGCAGTGGCAGAAGATCGAACCAGTTGCCGGCACCACGGCATCCCGTATCACGGCCGGGTGAACGATGTCGACCGCTTCGCACGGGCCCGCCGTGACGACATCGGTGGCCATCCAGACGTTCGTCGCGTTGGGCCCGATCGACCCCGACCTGGTGGAACCGTTCCTGGCGCCACACCAACGGCTTGTGCTGAACCCCACCGATGAGGACCTCGCGGTGGCCGACGCCGCGATCGTGCGGGCGGCGTCCACCGTCGACGCTGCCATGCTCGACCGGATGCCGGCATTGAAAGTCCTTGCCCGCACCGGTGTGGGCACCGACCTCGTCGACGTGACCGAAGCCGCCCGCCGCGGCATCCCGGTCGTCATCACGCCCGGCACGAACACCACCTCGGTGGCCGAAGGGGTGTTCGCACATCTGCTGGCCACCGTCAAGCGGCTACCCACGCTGACCACGCTGGTGCGCGAAGGCAGATGGAACGAGCGCGGCGCCATCACCGTGGGCGACCTCGACGGCGCCACCCTGGGCATCATCGGTTTCGGCCGCATCGGCAACCGGGTGGCACGCATCGCCACGGCGTTCGACCTGAACGTCCTCGCCTACGATCCGTACGCCGACGTTCCCGCCGACTACCGGTGCGACAGTGTGGAACAGCTTTTGGCGGCAAGCGATTTCGTCACGCTGCACGCACCGCTGACCGCCGAGAACCACCACCTGATCAACGCCGCGCGCCTCTCGCTGATGCGGCCCGGCAGCGTACTCGTCAACTGCAGCCGAGGCGCGTTGATCGACCTCGACGCCGCCGACGAAGCCCTGCACAACGGGCGGCTGGCCGGATCGGGCTCGACGTCTACGACCCCGAGCCACCCGAGCATCACCCAGTGTTCGACCACCCCAACACGGTGCTGACACCCCACCTGATGGGCTTCACCGACCGTGCAATGGCGCTCACCATCCAGGCTGCAGTGTTGGGTGCTGCCGCGGTGCTACGAGGCGAGCAGCCCATCGCGGTGGCCACGCCATGACCATCAGGGTCGGGCTGATCGGTGTCGGCGTCATGGGCGCAGATCACGCCCGCACGCTGACCCGGGTCATCTCGGGGGCCACCGTCAGCGCGGTGACCGACTTCGACGTTGACCGTTCCCACGCACTGGCCGCCGAGCTGGGCGCGCAGGTCTTCGGACATCGATTGACGTCCCTGGGGCCGGTGCGGTATTTGTTCGGCATGTGTGCCGTCCAAAACAGAAGATCCGGCAGAGCGGAGAGACGACATGATTACCCCACATCCGCAGTTGCTGGCTTCGTGCTGGACCTCGGCGGGCGACGTGATGCCCGCGCGCGGGCCAGATCACAGCCCGTTTCCGATTCGCACCCGCATCGAGGCGGTGGCCGCGGCGGGGTACGTCGGGTTCGGGTTGACCCGGCAGGACCTGGTCCGGGCGCGGGACTCCATCGGGCTCGGCACCGTCGCCACCATGTTGCGCGACAACGGGATCCGCTATGTGCAGCTGGAGTGGCTCACCGACTGGTGGACCAGCGGAGCGGCGCGCGCGGCGTCGGACCGGGTGCGGGCAGACCTGTTCGAGGCGGCGCCGATCCTGGGTGTCGACCACATCAAGGTCGGCGCCGACGACGACGGTGTGCCGGTCGGCTACGAGGTGCTGTGCGAGGGGTTCGACCTGCTCGCCGACGACGCCAAGTCGGCCGGGGTGCGGATCGCCTTCGAGAACACTCCATTCACCCACCACGTCAAGACGACCGAGGACGCGGTGGCGTTCGTGACCGAGGTCGGCAACCCGAACGGTGGTCTGCTACTTGATATTTGGCACGCATACCGCGGTGGCACGCCCTATGCCACGCTCCGGGCGCTCGTGCCGCCGGGAATCTCTTCGGCGTGGAACTCGACGACGGGCGCGCCGAGGTGGTCGGCACCGATCTCGAAGACACCTTCGACAACCGACTTCCCTGCGGAGCAGGGGTTTTCGAGGTGCCGGCTTTTATCAACGCGGTGCTGGCGATCGGCTGGGATGGCCCGTGGGGTATCGAGCACATGTCCCGCGACTTTCGGCGCCTGCCGGTGCTCGACGCCCTCACCCGGGCCCGAGACGCGGTACTGCACTGCTTCGATCTGGCAGCCCAACGTCGCAACGAGGATCCCACCCGCGGCTAGCGGTACCCGGGTCACGCCATGTTGTGCGGCGTCACCACGCGAATGGCCGACATCGACGGGGCGACACCGCGTATCCCGCCGTGCGCCTGAATGATCAGCCAGCCCGGCGATGTTGGCGTCGGCGCGCAGGTCGTGATGCAGCACCGCCGAGATCTTGCGGGCGCGCAACAACGCCCGGTTGTCCTCGTCGAGATCGTGGGCGATGAACACCCGGTAGGTCCGGCCGCGCTGCTCGAACGCGCGGATGGTGGCGACATTGCCGCCGCCGATGGAATAGACCGCGCCGATGTCGGGGTTGCGGTCGAGCGCGTCGAGCACCAGCTGTTCGATCGTGGCGTCGAGCCCCTCGCTCTCGGCGATCTCCACCACCGCCGCGCCCAGCGCGCGGCGCATCTCCCCGCGAAAGCCCATCTCCCGCTCCTCTTCGCCGCGAAAGGCGTTGCTGCTCAACGTGACGAGCACACTGGCCTGCGAGTCGCCCAGCCACTGATGATCAGATAGGCCGCGGTCGCACCCGCGTCACGATTGTCGACACCCACGTAGCCGACGCGACTACTGCGCGGCACATCGGTGACAAAAGTGACCACCGGGATGCCCTCGGCGCTGAGCCGGTCGATCGCCTCGGCCACCAGGTCGGTGTCGGGCGCCTTCACGATCACCCCGTGCGACCCACGGGCTCCGATCTTGTCCAGGGTCTCCACCATCGCCGACACCGACCCGGTTTCGCGGAAATGAAAGCGGCAGCGGACCACCGCGGGTGCCAGCGCCGGCAACTCGGCCTCCACCGCCTCCTGGAATGCGTTCGAAAACCGTTGCGGCGCTTGCATGACAACATCGACAAGAATGTCGCCCCGGCCAACCGCAACTGGGAGCGCTGCTTGTCGAGGTCACCGATGGCCTGCTCGACTTCGCGCCGGGTGGATTCACGCACATTGGGTCTGTTGTGCAGCACCCGATCCACCGTCGCCTCGCTCAACCCGGACTGCTGAGCGATCTCACGGACCCGGTAGCGATGCGACATACACGTCTCCTTGATGTGAAATTGATGGCTAAACCCCATTGAATGAGATTTAAATCACAGCAAGACTAACGGCAAGCACACAAAATACCAGTACTAAGGAGTCCATGCATGACTACACATGCGGCCGCGGTGCCCGAAGCCGGGCTGCCACCTCTGACCGAGGGCCCCTACCGCAAGCGGATCGGCCTGATCTCGATCGTCGCCTGCCTCGGCGGCCTGCTGTTTGGCTACGACACCGGCGTGTCCAACGGCGCCGAAGGCCCGATGGCCAAGGAGCTCGGGCTGTCCCTCCTACAGCTGGGCATCGTCATCAGCTCGCTCATATTCGCCGCCGCGGTCGGCGCCCTCATCGGCGGCAAGATCTCGGACGCGATCGGCCGGAGGAAGACGATCATCGTCCTCGCGATCATGTTCTTCGTCGGCGTGCTGTTCGTCGTCTTCTCGCCCGGCTTCGAGATCCTGGTGGCCGGCCGGATCATTCTCGGGCTGGCGGTCGGGGGTGCCTTCGACAGTGGTGCCGGTGTACCTTGCGGAGCTGGCACGGTATCGAGATCCGCGGATCGATCACCGGCCGCAACGAGCTGGCGATCGTCCTCGGGCAGTTCACCGCCTTTGTCGTCAACGCGATCCTGGGCGCCACCCTCGGACACATCGAAGGTGTGTGGCGAGTCGATGTTCGGCATCTGCGCACTACCCGCGATCGCCCTTTTCGTCGGCATGCTGCGGATGCCCGAGTCGCCGCGCTGGCTTGTCGAGAAGGGCCGCTATGACGAGGCGCTCGCCGTGCTCAAGACGGTGCGCTCCGAGGACCGGGCCCGCGCGGAGTTCGCTCAGGTGGAGCAAGTCACCGAGGACGAGCACAAAGGCAATCAGCTCAGCTTCAAGGAGATCCTGGCGAACAAGTGGCTGCGGCGGATCGTCTTCGTCGGTATCGGCGTCAGCGTGACGCAGCAGCTCACCGGCATCAACTCCATCATGTACTACGGCTCGCGCGTGCTCGAAGAGTCGGGCTTCACGGAGACGGCGGCCTTGATGGCCAATACCGTCTTCGGTCTCGCGGCCGTCATCGGCGGCATCTTTTCGCGCTGCGCAACATGGACCGGATGGACCGCCGCAAGACGTTCTTCATGGCGCTGTTCCTGACCACGATCTGCCACTGCCTCACGGGTATCGCTGGAATGCTGCTCCCGGCGGGGAACCCCGCGCGTCCGTACGTGATCGCGGTGCTGGTGACCTTGTTCGTGCTGTCGATGCAGTCCTTCCTCAACATCGCCGTCTGGGTGTGGCTGGCGGAGATCTTCCCGCTCGAGATCCGCGGCCTGGCGATCGGCATCGCGGTGTTCTTCGGCTGGTTCGTCAACGGGCTACTCGCGCTGTACGTCCCCACGCTCCTGAACGCGCTGGGACTGGGCACCTTCTTCCTGTTCGCGGCCATCGGCGTCATCATGCTCGGCTTCCTCTGGCACGAAGTGCCCGAGACCCGAGGCCGGTCCCTCGAATCGCTGGAAGAGGATCTCCTGGACGGCGAGATCTACAAGGCGCTGCCCCGACGCGTTCCCTTCGCCCGGAGCCCTCGCTGACGCTCGCCGCGGCCGCCGGGCACGCAGGAACCCGGGTGGGCACACTGGGGCCGCACCACTGAGGGTGGCACCCCCTGACCGGCCACTAGAGGGCCGTCGTCCGATATCAGCAGCTACACATGAAAGGTCCGCATTATGACGATTGTCGTCGGATATCCCACCAACAGGCGGGCGAAAGCCGTGCTCAGCCTGGCCGGCATGCTCGCCCGCTCTGAGAATTCGACGACATGGTGGTCTGCACCGCTATCAGGGATCCGCGGGTGCCGGGTATGGTCCGGGACGATCCCGGGTTCCGCTCCTACGTCGACGAGTTGGCCGAAGCCGCGCTGGCGCAGGCCCGCGAGGACGTACCGAAGGACGTGGGGGTGCAGTTCACCAGGATCGACGCCCGTTCAATTGCCACCGGGTTGATCCAGGCCGCCGAAAAATACGACGCCAGCGTCATCGTGGTCGGCTCGGCCATGGGGCGCATCGAGCAGGTCACTGTTAGCAGCGTCGCCGACCGGCTGCTGCACAGCTCGCCCATCCCGGTCGCCGTCGCCCCCCGCGGTTTCCGGGCCATGGGCGGCAAGGTCAACCGGGTGACCCTGGCCTTCACCGGCGGTGAGCACGGACGCGTACAGGTGGCCGCGGCCGAGGCGCTGGCCGCTCAGTTCGGCGCGGAACTGCGGCTGGCCTCGTTCGCGGTCCACCTGTCGCCGCCGGAAGCATTTCGGGGTCAGCATGGGTCCCTCGGCGCTGGAGATGTGGAAGAAGGTCATCCGTAGCGAAGCTGCGATGGCCGTGCAGGCCGATGCCGCCACGGCCCACCGTGATCCGGAGATCGTCATTGGACGGGCGACGACTGGGAGGATGCCCTCGACGACATCGACTGGGCTCCCGGCGATCTGCTGGTGGTCGGTTCCAGCGAAGCCGGGCCGCTGGC
>CAVYPI010000079.1:0-33854 GCA_963770125.1 uncultured Actinomycetota bacterium
CCCTTCTGTAGGGGTCTGAAGCCTCAGCGGCTCCAGCGTGTGCGTGAATGCGCTGGTAAGAAGGCATTTCGAACCCGGTCAATAGTGTGCGACGCATGTCGCGCACGGAGCGCATCTGCTAGGCAATTTCGCTAACGGTGTGTGCGCGCGGCTCCCTGGCTATCGTTGTGTTCGAGCTGGTTGACGAGAGTGATGAGGGCTTTCCATAGGGCCCATCCGCGGCCTCGCACCCAGGCATCATCGTTAATGCTGGGCGCGGCGAAACGCCGCCCGGCAGGTGCGCATCGGGCGCGCGGCCGACGAGCCCGGCTACGTCACCGTCAACGCCAACCCCAAGCATGGTGACTACTCCCGCTTTCAACCCGGACCCGGCGACGCGATGGGCTTCGACGACCTCAAGACGATTGAAGCCAAGAAGTTCCTGCTGGCAGTCGCGGGCGGTGCGGCCGCGAACTCCAATGTGCACGATGCGGTCTCGGCCGCGGCAATCGTCACCGCCGCGGAAGAGTCCGCCGCGACCGGGCAGTGGCAGAAGATCGAACCAGTTGCCGGCACCACGGCATCCCGCATCACGGCCGGGTGAACGATGCCGACCGCCTCGCACGAGCCCGCCATGACGACATCGGTGGCCATCCAGACGTTCGTCGCGTTGGGCCCGATCGACCCCAACCTGGTGGAGCCGTTCCTCGCGCCGAATCAGCGGCTTGTGCTGAACCCCAGCGATGAGGATCTCGCGGCCGCCGACGCCGCGATCGTGCGGGCGGCGTCCACCGTCGACGCCGCCATGCTGGACCGGATGCCGGCGCTGAAAGTCCTTGCCCGCACCGGTGTGGGCACCGACCTCGTCGACGTGACCGAAGCCGCACGCCGCGGCATCCCGGTTGTCATCACGCCCGGCACGAACACCACCTCGGTGGCCGAAGGGGTGTTCGCACATCTCCTGGCCGCCGTCAAGCGGCTACCCACGCTGACCACGCTGGTGCGCGAAGGCCGATGGCACGAACGCGGCGCCATCACCGTGGGTGACCTCGACGGCGCCACGTTGGGCATCATCGGTTTCGGCCGCATCGGCAACCGGGTGGCACGGATCGCCACCGCGTTCGACCTCAACGTCATCGCGTGCGATCCGTACGCCGACGTTCCCGCCGACTACCGGTGCGACAGTGTGGAACAGCTCTTGGCCGCAAGCGATTTCGTCACGCTGCATGTACCGCTGACCGCCGAGAACCACCACCTGATCAACGCTGCCCGCCTCTCGCTGATGCGGCCCGGCAGCGTCCTCGTCAACTGCAGCCGCGGCGCGTTGATCGACCTCGACGCCGCTGACGAAGCCCTGCACAACGGGCGGCTGGGCGGACTCGGGCTCGACGTCTACGACCCCGAGCCACCCGAGCACCACCCGGTGTTCGACCACCCCAACACGGTGCTGACGCCCCACCTGATGGGCTTCACCCAACGGGCAATGGCGCTCACCATCCAGGCTGCAGTGTTGGGTGCTGCCGCGGTGCTACGAGGCGAGCAGCCCATCGCGGTGGCCACGCCATGACCATCAGGGTCGGGGTGATCGGTGTCGGCGTCATGGGCGCAGATCACGCCCGCACGCTGACCCGGGTCATCTCGGGGGCCACCGTCAGCGCGGTGACCGACTTCGACGTTGACCGTTCCCACGCACTGGCCGCCGAGCTGGGCGCGCAGGTCTTCGGACATCGATTGACGTCCCTTGGGCCGGTGCGGGATTTGTTCGGCATCTGCGCCGGCCAATGGAGAAGATCCGGCAGAGCGGAGAGGACGACATGAGTACCCCACATCCGCAGTTGCTGGCTTCGTGCTGGACCTCGGCGGGCGACGTGATGCCCGCGCGCGGACCGGATCACAGCCCGCTTCCGATTCGCACCCGCATCGAGGCAGTGGCCGCGGCGGGATACGTCGGGTTCGGATTGACCCGGCCGGATCTGGTCCGGGCGCGGGACTCCATCGGGCTCAGCACCCTCGCTGAAATGTTGCGCGACAACGGGATCCGCTATGTGCAGCTGGAGTGGCTCACCGACTGGTGGACCGGGGGAGCGGCGCGCGAGGCGTCGGACCGGGTGCGGGCTGACCTGTTCGAGGCGGCGCCGATCCTGGGTGTCGACCACATCAAGGTCGGCGCCGATGATGACGGTGTTCCGGTCGGCTACGCGGTGCTGTGCGAGGGGTTCGACCGGTTGGCCGACGACGCCAAGTCGGCCGGGGTGCGGATCGCCTTCGAGAACACTCCATTCACCCACCACGTCAAGTCAACCGAGGACGCGGTGGCGTTCGTGACCGAGGTCGGCAACCCGAACGGTGGTCTGCTACTCGATATTTGGCACGCGTACCGCGGTGGTACGCCGTATGCCACGCTCCCGGCGCTGGTGCCGCCGGAAATTGTCTTCGGCGTGGAGCTCGACGATGGGCGTGCCGAGGTGGTGGGCACCGATCTCGAGGACACCTTCGACAACCGACTTCCCTGCGGAGCAGGTGTTTTCGACGTGCCGGCTTTTATCAACGCGGTGCTGGCGATCGGCTGGGATGGCCCGTGGGGTATCGAGCACATGTCCCGCGACTTTCGGCGCCTGCCGGTGCTCGACGCCCTCACCCGGGCCCGAGACGCGGCACTGCACTGCTTCGATCTGGCAGCTCAACGTCGCAACGAGGATCCCACCCGCGGCTAGCGGTACCCGGGTCACGCCATGTTGTGCGGGGTCACCACGCGAATGGCCGACATCGACGGGGCGACACCGCGTAGGCCGCCGTGCGCTCTGAATGATCAGCCGCCCGGCGATGTTGGCGTCGGCGCGCAGGTCGTGATGCAGCACCGCCGAGATCTTGCGGGCGCGCAACAGCGTCCGGTTGTCCTCGTCGAGATCGTGGGCGATGAACACCCGGTAGCTGCGGCCGCGCTGTTCGAACGCGCGGATGGTGGCGACGTTGCCGCCGCCGATGGAATAGACCGCGCCGATGTCGGGGTTGCGGTCGAGCGCGTCGAGCACCAGCTGTTCGATCGTGGCGTCGAGCCCCTCGCTCTCGGCGATCTCCACCACCGCCCGCCCCGCCGCGCCCAGCGCGCGGCGCAGCTCACCGCGAAACCCCATCTCCCGTTCTTCTTCGCCGCGAAAGGCGTTGCTGCTCAACGTGACGAGCACACTGGCCGGCGAGTCACCCAGCCACTGGTCGATCAGATAGGCCGCGGTCGCACCGGCGTCACGATTGTCGACACCCACGTAGCCGACGCGACTACTGCGCGGCACATCGGTGACCAAGGTGACCACCGGGATGCCCTCGGCGCTGAGCCGGTCGATCGCCTCGGCCACCAGGTCGGTGTCGGGCGCCTTCACGATCACCCCGTGCGAGCCGCGGGCTCCGATCTTGTCCAGGGTTTCCACCATCGCCGGCACCGACCCGGTTTCGCGGAAATGGAAGCGGCAGCGGACCACCGCGGGTGCCAGCGCCGGCAGCTCGGCCTCCACCGCAGCCTGGAATGCGCTCGAAAACCGTTGCGGCGCTTGCATGACAACATCGACCAGATACTTGCGCCCGGCCAACCGCAACTGGGAGCGCTGCTTGTCGAGGTCACCGATGGCCTGCTCGACTTCGCGCCGGGTGGACTCGCGCACATTGGGTCTGTTGTGCAGCACCCGATCCACCGTCGCCTCGCTCAACCCGGCCTGCTGAGCGATCTCACGGACCCGGTAGCGATGCGACACGCAGTCCTCCTTGATGTGAAATTGATGGCTAAACCCCATTGATTGAGATCTAAATCACAGCAAGACTAACGGCAAGCACACAAAATACCAGTACCAAGGAGTCCATGCATGACTACACATGCGGCCGCGGTGCCCGAAGCCGGGCTGCCACCTCTGACCGAGGGCCCCTACCGCAAGCGGATCGGCCTGATCTCGATCGTCGCCTGCCTCGGCGGCCTGCTGTTCGGCTACGACACCGGCGTGTCCAACGGTGCCGAAGGCCCGATGGCCAAGGAGCTCGGGCTGTCCCTCCTACAGCTGGGCATCGTCATCAGCTCGCTCATATTCGCCGCCGCGGTCGGCGCCCTCATCGGCGGCAAGATCTCGGACGCGATCGGCCGGAGGAAGACGATCATCGTCCTCGCGATGATGTTCTTCGTCGGCGTGCTGTTCGTCGTCTTCTCGCCCGGCTTCGAGATCCTGGTGGCCGGCCGGATCATTCTCGGGCTGGCGGTCGGGGGTGCCTCGACAGTGGTGCCGGTGTACCTTGCGGAGCTGGCACCGTACGAGATCCGCGGATCGATCACCGGCCGCAACGAGCTGGCGATCGTCCTCGGGCAGTTCACCGCCTTTGTCGTCAACGCGATCCTGGGCGCCACCCTCGGACACATCGAAGGCGTGTGGCGAATCATGTTCGGCATCTGCGCATTACCCGCGATCGCCCTTTTCTTCGGCATGCTGCGGATGCCCGAGTCGCCGCGCTGGCTCGTCGAGAAGGGCCGCTATGACGAGGCGCTCGCCGTGCTCAAGACGGTGCGCTCCGAGGACCGGGCCCTCGCGGAGTTCGCTCAGGTGGAGCAAGTCACCGAGGACGAGCACAAAGGCAATCAGCTCAGCTTCAAGGAGATCCTGGCGAACAAGTGGCTGCGGCGGATCGTCTTCGTCGGTATCGGCGTCAGCGTGACGCAGCAGCTCACCGGCATCAACTCCATCATGTACTACGGCTCGCGCGTGCTCGAGGAGTCGGGCTTCACGGAGACGGCGGCCTTGATGGCCAATACCGTCTTCGGTCTCGCGGCCGTCATCGGCGGCATCTTCGCGCTGCGCAACATGGACCGGATGGACCGCCGCAAGACGTTCTTCATCGGCCTGTTCCTGACCACGATCTGCCACTGCCTCACGGGTATCGCCGGAATGCTGCTCCCGGCGGGGAACCCCGCGCGTCCGTACGTGATCGCGGTGCTGGTGACCTTGTTCGTGCTGTCGATGCAGTCCTTCCTTAACATCGCCGTCTGGGTGTGGCTGGCGGAGATCTTCCCGCTCGAGATCCGCGGCCTGGCGATCGGCATCGCGGTGTTCTTCGGCTGGTTCGTCAACGGGTTGCTCGCGCTGTACGTCCCCACGCTCCTGAACGCGCTGGGACTGGGCACCTTCTTCCTGTTCGCGGCCATCGGCGTCATCATGCTCGGCTTCCTCTGGCACGAAGTGCCCGAGACCCGAGGCCGGTCCCTCGAATCGCTGGAAGAGGATCTCTTGGACGGCGAGATCTACAAGGCGCTGCCCCGACGCGTTCCCTTCGCCCGGAGCCCTCGCTGACGCTCGCGGCCGCCGGGCACGCAGGAACCCGGGTGGGCACACTGGGGCCGCACCACTGAGGGTGGCACCCCCTGACCGGCCACTAGAGGGCCGTCGTCCGATATCAGCAGCTACACATGAAAGGTCCGCATTATGACGATTGTCGTCGGATATCCCACCAACAGGCGGGCGAAAGCCGTGCTCAGCCTGGCCGGCATGCTCGCCCGCTCTAAAGTCGACGACATGGTGGTCTGCACCGCTATCAGGGATCCGCGGGTGCCGGGTATGGTCCGGGACGATCCCGGGTTCCGCTCCTACGTCGACGAGTTGGCCGAAGCCGCGCTGGCGCAGGCCCGCGAGGACGTACCGAAGGACGTGGGGGTGCAGTTCACCAGGATCGACGCCCGTTCAATTGCCACCGGGTTGATCCAGGCCGCCGAAAAATACGACGCCAGCGTCATCGTGGTCGGCTCGGCCATGGGGCGCATCGAGCAGGTCACTGTCAGCAGCATCGCCGACCGGCTGCTGCACAGCTCGCCCATCCCGGTCGCCGTCGCCCCCCGCGGTTTCCGGGCCATGGGCGGCAAGGTCAACCGGGTGACCCTGGCCTTCACCGGCGGTGAGCACGGACGCGTACAGGTGGCCGCGGCCGAGGCGCTGGCCGCTCAGTTCGGCGCGGAACTGCGGCTGGCCTCGTTCGCGGTCCACCTGTCGCCGCCGGAAGCATTTCGGGTGCACGTAAAGGGTCCCTCGGCGTTGGAGATGTGGCCGAAGGTCATCCGTAGCGAAGCTGCAATGGCCGTGCAGGCCGATGCCGCCACGGCCCACCGTGATCCGGAGATCGTCATTGGACAGGGCGACGACTGGGAGGATGCCCTCGACGACATCGACTGGGCCCCGGGCGATCTGCTGGTGGTCGGTTCCAGCGAAGCCGGGCCGCTGGCACGGGTGTTCCTCGGATCGCGGGCGACCAAGATAATCCGGCACACCCCGGTCCCGGTCATCGCCCTCCCCCGCGCGGCCGCCACCGAGCTGGCCGAAGAGTGACGCAGGTGGCGCCGTTGCACCTGTGCAGCGGCGCCACCGAGCTGGCCGAGCTGCGACCGCTAGCGGGAGTTTCCACCCTTCGTAGGTGAGCGGCGTGTCTTTCGTTGTGGTGCTTGGTTTTTAGCCTTTTGGGTTGTATTACCGAATATTGTGCCGTCAATTGTGGGGAAGCGCTGCGGGAAGCTCACCTACTACTACTGGTCGACATGGACATGTCGACTCCGCGTATCCCGCCGTGCGCCTGAATGATCAGCCGCCCGGCGATGTTGGCGTCGGCGCGCAGGTCGTGATGTAGCACCGCGGAGATCTTGCGGGCGCGCAACAGCGTCCGGTTGTCCTCGTCGAGATCGTGGGCGATGAACACCCGGTAGCTGCGGCCGCGCTGTTCGAACGCGCGGATGGTGGCGACGTTGCCGCCGCCGATGGAATACACCGCGCCGATGTCGGGGTTGCGGTCGAGCGCGTCGAGCACCAGCTGTTCGATCGTGGCGTCGAGCCCCTCGCTCTCGGCGATCTCCACCACCGCCCGCCCCGCCGCGCCCAGCGCGCGGCGCAGCTCACCGCGAAACCCCATCTCCCGCTCCTCTTCGCCGCGAAAGGCGTTGCTGCTCAACGTGACGAGCACACTGGCCGGCGAGTCACCCAGCCACTGGTCGATCAGATAGGCCGCGGTCGCACCCGCGTCACGATTGTCGACACCCACGTAGCCGACGCGACTACTGCGCGGCACATCGGTGACCAACGTGACCACCGGGATGCCTTCGGCGGTGAGCCGGTCGATCGCCTCGGCCACCAGGTCGGTGTCGGGCGCCTTCACGATCACCCCGTGCGAGCCGCGGGCTCCGATCTTGTCCAGGGTTTCCACCATCGCCGGCACCGACCCGGTTTCGCGGAAATGGAAGCGGCAGCGGACCACCGCGGGCGCCAGCGCGGGCAACTCGGCCTCCACCGCAGCCTGGAATGCGCTCGAAAACCGTTGCGGCGCTTGCATGACAACATCAACCAGATACCTGCGCCCGGCCAACCGTTGTGCAGCACCCGATCCACCGTCGCCTCGCTCAACCCGGCCTGCTGAGCGATCTCACGGACCCGGTAGCGATCCGACACATCCCATTCTTGATGTGAAATTGATGTAATAAAGGGGTTGATTGAGGTCTAGGTCACAGCAACACTAGCAGCAGCACTCGGACACTGACCACACCCGAACCCGAAGTCCGGCCGCGCACCTCAGACACCACCGATCAGACGCGACAACGCTATTCGCGGCAGGCACGCCCGGCTGACGCCGCCGCAACATCGACAGGAATCGAAAGGACACCCATGAGCGGTCTACTCGACGGAAAGGTCGTGTTGATCAACGGCGGCACGCAGGGTGTCGGCGGGGCGGCCGCCCGCGCCGCGGCGCGCGAGGGTGCCCAGGTGGTGGTCACCGGGCGCCGGCTCGACGCCGGCAAGCGGTTCGCCGCCGAACTCGAAGCACTCGGCGGCGACGTTCGGTTCGTGCAGACGGATATGGCCGACCCGCAACAGGCCGCGCCGGTCGGTGACCCGCACGGTGGAGGAGTTCGGTCGCATCGACGGCCTGTGCAACGCTGCCGGGATCACCACCCGCGGCACCCTGCTCGACACGACCCCGGAGCTGTTCGACACCCACATCGCGGTCAATCTGCGCGGACCGTTTTTCGCGATGCAGGCGGCGGTGGCCGACATGATCGAACGGCGCACCGCGGGCAGCATCGTCAACATCCTTTCGATCGCCGCGCACGGCGGGCAGGGCTATCTCGCGCCTTATGTCGCGGCCAAGGCCGGCCTGGCCGGCGTGACCCGCAATGCCGCCTACGCCCATCGGTGGGACCGCATCCGCATCAACGGCCTCAATATCGGCTGGACCGAAAGCGAAGGCGAAACACTAACCCAGCGAAGCTTCCACCAGGCGGACGAGGGCTGGGCCACCGCGGCCGCCAAGAAGCTCCCGATGGGCAAACTCGGCCAACCTGATGAGATCGCCGAGATCGTGGTGCTGCTGCTCTCGCCGCGCAGCGGAGTGGTCACCGGGTCGGTCATCGACTGGGACCAGATTGTGATCGGAGGACACGACTGATGGGTGCCACGCTTGCCGTCATCGGCCTGGGCCGGATCGGCGCCTTCCACGCCGAAACCCTCAGCGGGCTCGCCGGTGTGGACGAACTCGTCGTCACCGACGAACGACCCGACGTCACGGCCGACGTGGCCGAACGGCTCGGAGCCCGCGCGGTGCCCGACGCGCAGGCGGCGCTGGCCGCCGGGGTCGACGGCGTGGTGATCGCCGCCGCCACGCCCGCCCACGCGCGGCTGATCCTGGCCGCGGTCGACGCTGGAACCCCGGTGTTCTGCGAGAAGCCGATCGCGTCCACCGTCACCGAGAGCCGCGATATCGTGTCCAGGCTGACCGATTCCACCGTGCCGGTGCAGATCGGCTACAACAGGCGGTTCGACCCCGCCTTCCTCGCCGCCCACGAAGCGGTGCGCGCCGGCGAGCTGGGCCGGCTGACCACCGTGCGCTCCACCACAATGGACCCCGCGCCACCGCCACCTGCCTACGTGGCCGTGTCGGGCGGGATCTTCCGGGACTGCAGTGTGCACGACTTCGACATCGTGCGCTGGATCGTCGGGCGCGACGTGGTCGAGGTGTATGCCACCGGAACCGACTATGGCGAAGCGGTGTTCGCCGAGGCCAGCGACGTCGCGACCGCCCAGACACTGCTGACGTTCGACGACGGCACGCTGGGAGTGGTGTCGAACACCCGTTACAACGGGCGCGGCCACGACTGCCGACTGGAATTGCACGGCAGCGCCGACACCGTCGTCGCCGGCTGGGACTCGAGTGTGCCGGTACGCAACCTCGCACCCGGCGAAACCTTTCCGCCCGGTGCCCCGCACCAGTTCTTCATGGACCGCTTCGCTGAAGCGTATCGCGCGGAACTCGGCGCGTTCCTCGACGTCGCGATGGATCGCCGGGCTTCGCCCTGCCCACCCGGAGGAGGCGCTCGAAGTCGCGTGGATCGCCGAGGCCGCCACACTGTCCCTGCACCAACACCGACCGATCAGAATGGACGAGGTACGATCATGAATCGCATTGCCGGAGCACCGATTTCGTGGGGAGTGTGCGAGGTCCCCGGCTGGGGGTACCAGCTCGGGTCGCAGCAGGTCCTCACCGAGATGCGCGAAGTCGGCCTGACCGCAACCGAACTCGGACCCGACGGATTCCTGCCCGCCGACCCCGCGGAGCTGGCCGCCACCCTTGACGAGTACGGCTTGCAGGCCGTCGGCGGATTCACTCCCGTCCTGGTGCACGAACCCGGCCATGATCCGGTGCCCGACATCGCCGAGCTGCTCGACGCCTACACCGCCGCTCGCGCCGAGGTCTTGGTGTTGGCCGCGGTCACCGGCTCAGACGGCTACGACTCACGCCCGCAACTCGACCAGGACGGCTGGAAGACGTTGCTGCACAATCTCGATCGCCTCCACGAGACCGCCGGGGCCCGCGGGATCCGCGCGGTGCTGCACCCACACGTCGGCACAATGATCGAAAAGGGTGACGAGGTCGCCCGGGTGCTCGACGGGTCGACGATCCCGCTGTGCCTGGACACCGGTCACCTACTCATCGGGGGTACCGATCCGCTGGAGCTGGCTCGCACCGCCGCCAACCGCATCACCCACGCCCACCTCAAAGACGTGCACGCCGATTACGCCGAACGGGTGCAGTCCGGTGAACTCACCTACGCCCAGGCCGTCGCCCAGGGCATGTACACCGCGCTCGGCACCGGCGATGTCGACATCGCCGGCGTGGTCACTCACCTTCTCGACCACGGCTTCGACGGCTGGTTCACCCTCGAACAGGACACCATCCTCGACGGTGAGCCCGACGGCGAGGGACCGGTCGCCGACGTGCGCAGCAGCGTCGCGTACCTGCGAAGCCTCATCACATGAGCGGGCTGCGGATCGGTGTGCTGGGCGCCTCGCGCATCGCCGAGCTGGCCATCGTGTCCCCCGCCGCGACGCTCGGTCACCGCGTCGTCGCCGTGGCCGCTCGTGACCGTGGCCGTGCGGAGACGTTCGCCCGCAGCTACGGGGTGGAGCGGGTGGTGGATTCCTACGCCGGCCTGGTCGCCGATCCCGAGGTTGACGTCGTCTACAACCCGCTGGCCAACGCGTTTCATGCGCCGTGGAATCTGGCCGCCATCCAGGCCGGTAAAGCGGTACTGGCCGAGAAGCCGTTCGCGCGCAACGCTACCGAAGCCGAGGTGGTGCGCGAGGCGGCGCACAGACGGGGCGCGGTGGTGATGGAGGGATTCCACTACCTGTTCCACCCGATCATCAAGCGCATGTTCGGCCTGCTCGCTGACGGCACCCTCGGCACGCTGCAGCACGTCGAGGTGGTGATGAAAATGCCCGAACCCAAGCCCGATGATGTGCGCTGGAACCTTCAACTCGCGGGTGGTTGCGTGATGGACCTCGGGTGCTACGCGCTGCATGTGAACCGCCAGCTGGCCCGCTTCGCCGGCGGTGACCCCACCATCGTGAGTGCCCGGGGCACCGAACGCTCACCCGGTGTGGACGCATCGTTCGACATCGACTTGGCGTTCCCGACCGGAGCGAGCGGTTCGATCATCAGCTCGATGACCGCCGAGCGCTACGAGATGACGTTGCGCCTGATCGGTCGGAAGGGCGAGGCGTTCGCCCACGACTACCTGCTCCAGTACGGCGACGACCGCATCGAGATCGCGACCGACGCCGGCACCACGGTGGAGCACCTCGGAACCCGCTCCACCTACACCTACCAACTGCAGGCCTTCGCCGACCACCTCCAGCACGGAACTGCCCTCCCACTCGGCGTCGACGACGCCGTCACGAACATGCAATACATCGACACCGCCTACACCGTGGCCGGCATGTCCCCACGCTGACCGCAACCCGCAGACAGTTTCCATCGACGTGGCTGATATCTCCGTCGGCCATGCCTCCCTCCTCCACAGAAAGACAAGGAACGCAATGAAATACACAGACTGGCCACCAGATTTGTCCACTCGTCGGCGCCCACGCGGTGCTGCCACCGTCGCTGCCGCCGCCGCAGTGATGAGCTTGCTCGCGTCATGTTCTTCCACCGGGGGAAGCCCAATGAGCAAGGCGGTGGCATGGGTGGGGGTACGGCCGATACACCGCGGGTGACGATCGCGATGATCACCCATGAGGTGCCGGGCGATTCGTTTTGGGATTTGGTCCGCAAGGGCGCGGAGACGGCGGCGAAGAAGGACAACGTCGAGTTGCGGTATTCGAACGATCCGGAGGCACCGAACCAGGCGAACCTGGTGCAGAGTGCGATCGACAGCGGCGTCAAGGGCATCGCGGTGACCCTGGCCAAGCCCGACGCCATGCAGGCGGCGGTGCGGGCGGCCGAGGCCAAGGGCATTCCGGTGGTGGCGTTCAACGCCGGCGCTGATGCCTGGCAGCCGATGGGGGTCAAGGAGTACTTCGGCCAGGACGGCTACATCGCGGGCCAGGAGGCCGGCAAGCGGCTGCAGGCAGATGGTGCCAAGAAGGTGATCTGTGTGATCCAGGAGCAGGGCCACGTCGACCTGGAGGCCCGATGCGCCGGGGTCAAGAACACCTTCCCGGGGGTCGAGATCCTCAATGTCAACGACAAGGACATGCCGTCGGTGGAGTCCACGATTACCGCGAAACTGCAACAGGATCCGAGCGTCGACACCGTGCTGGCGCTGGGTGCCCCGTTCGCGCTGGCCGCGGTGCAGTCGGTGAAGAACGCGGGCAGTAAGGCCAAGGTCGCCACCTTTGACACCAACGCCGCGCTCGTCGACGCCATCAAGAACGGTGATGTGCAGTGGGGGGTGGACCAGCAGCCGTTCCTGCAGGGCTATTTGTCCGTCGACTCGCTGTGGCTGTATTTGAACAACGGCAACGTGATCGGTGGTGGGCAGCCGACGTTGACCGGCCCGTCGTTCATCGACAAGTCGAACATCGAGCGCTGTCGCCGAGTACGCCAAGAACGGAACCCGAAGGGAGAGGGCGCTGATGACTACACAAACTGATCTGGACGTCGCCAGTCACAAAGTTGTTCGCGATGAGCGCGTCAAGGAACGTAATCGTGTGCAGCGTATGCTCATTCGCCCTGAGATGGGTGCGGCGATCGGCGCGGTGGCGATCTTCATTTTCTTCTTGATCGTTGCCCCGCCGTTCCGGTCACCAGAGGCCCTGGCCACGGTGCTCTATGCCAGCTCGACGATCGGGATCATGGCCTGCGCGGTCGCGCTTGCTGATGATCGGCGGCGAGTTCGACCTGTCGTCGGGGGTGGCGGTGACCACGAGTTCGCTCGCCGCGTCGATGCTGGCGTACAACCTGCATCTGAACCTGTGGGCCGGGGCGGCGTTGGCGCTGATAGTCGCCCTGGCTATCGGGTTTTTCAATGGGTATCTGGTGATGAAGACCAAGATCCCGAGCTTTTTGATCACGTTGGGCACCCTGCTGATGCTCACCGGCATCAATCTCGCGGCGACCAAACTCATTTCGGGTCAGGTCGCGACGCCGAGCGTGAACGACATGGCCGGCTGGGCGTCGGCGCAGAAGGTGTTCTCGTCGTCGTTCACCATCGCCGGTGTGAGCATCCGTATCACGGTGCTGTGGTGGCTGTTGTTCACCGCGGTGGCGACCTATGTGTTGTTCAAGACCCGGATCGGCAACTGGATATTCGCCGTCGGCGGGGACCAGGACAGTGCCCGCGCCGTCGGTGTGCCGGTGACCGCGGTGAAGGTCGGGCTGTTCATGTTCGTCGGGTTTTGTGCCTGGTTCGCCGGTATGCATCTGCTGTTCGCGTTCAACACCGTGCAGTCGGGTCAGGGTGTGGGCAATGAATTCATCTACATCATCGCCGCGGTGATCGGCGGCTGCCTGCTCACCGGCGGGTACGGCACCGCGATCGGCGCCGCGATCGGCGCGTTCATCTTCGGCATGGTGCAGCAGGGCATCGTGTATGCGGGTTGGAATCCGGACTGGTTCAAGTTTTTCATGGGCGTGATGCTGCTGTTCGCGGTGATCGCCAACAACGCATTCCGCAACTACGCCGCGAAGAGGTGACCCGGTGACCGCAACAGTTGATCACAAAGTGGATGAGGCCCCGTCCGGCGGCAAGGTGCCGCTGGTCGAGTTGAAGAACGTCGGCAAGTCCTACGGCAATATCACTGCGCTCAAAGGCATTTCGCTGCGGGTGCATGCCGGCGAGGTGACCGGCATCCTGGGTGACAACGGTGCCGGCAAGTCGACGCTGATCAAGATCATCTCCGGTCTGCATCAGCAGACCGATGGTGAACTGCTCGTCGACGGCGAGTCGATCAAGTTCAACTCGCCCAAAGAGGCGCTGGGCAAGGGCATCGCGACGGTGTATCAGAACCTGGCGGTCGTGCCGCTGATGCCGGTGTGGCGCAACTTCTTCCTGGGCCAGGAGATCCGCAAGAAGTCCTTCCCGTTCTCGTTGGACGCCAACGCGATGCGGGCCACCACGCTCTCGGAGCTATCGAAGATGGGCATCGACCTGCCCGACGTTGACGTGGCGATCGGTTCGCTGTCGGGTGGTCAGCGCCAATGCGTGGCGATCGCGCGGGCGGTGTTCTTCGGTGCGCGGGTGCTGATCCTTGACGAGCCGACGGCCGCGCTGGGCGTCAAACAGTCCGGGGTGGTGCTGAAGTACATCACCGCGGCCAAGGAGGCCGGCTTCGGTGTGGTGTTCATCACACACAACCCGCACCATGCGCATATGGTCGGTGACCACTTCGTGCTGCTCAACCGCGGTCAGCAGAAGCTGGACTGCACCTACGACGAAATCGACCTCGAACACCTGACCCAGGAGATGGCCGGCGGCGACGAACTGGCGGCGTTGTCGCACGAATTACGCGGTAAAGGCGCATAACAGACCAGCGGGCCCCGCCGACCGAACAGGCCGGCGGGGCCTTGCTCGTCACAAACGTTTTGCGATCGTTCACCTGGTCGGAAGGGTGCCAGCCCGGCCCGCATCCCGTCGAGACGGCACAATGGAGACGTGCACACAGAACCTGAAGCGAAGGCTCACACGCCGGCCTGGCGTGACCCGCTGTCGGTGGGGTTCCGGGCGCACCGTCACCTGTTGCTGTTGCGGCTCCGATGGCACGAACGCCGCGCGGCTCCCGAGGGCGACACGCGACGCCCGCAGAGCGAGGCCCGTCCGGCGCGACGCCGACCGCTACAGCGGTATCACCGTTAGCCCTGCATCGCCGGTGGTCCCGACGTAGACCGCGTTGCGCGCGGGGTTGACGACGACTACCCGCGGCTGATCCGTCGGTTGGCCCAGCGTCGCGGTGTTGACGACGGATTTAGATGCGACGTCGATGATCGACGCCATCCCGTACTCGTTGACCACTACCAAGCGATCGCCCACGGGGCTGATCGCGATGAATTGCGGGTTGGCGCCCTGCAATTCGTCGATACCGGCCTGGGGTAGCGCGATCTCGTGGATGACCTTGTTGAGTCGCGTGTCGACCACCGAAACCCAGCCGACCTCGGTCGCCTCATCCGAGGACAGCCGCACGCCCTGGTTGGCCACGTACAGCCATCGACCATCGGGACTCAGCACCGCGGCGGCCGGGATGCTGCGCAGCTGGACGATCGGCCGACGCGTCAATCCTGATCCGCGCCACGACTTTCCACGTCGACGTGTCCACCACCTCCAGGCGGCCGTCGAGGTCGTCGATGTCGAGGTACAACTGACCGCTACTGCCCGCAAGGATGGGTTGACGGATGAATGCAGGCGCATCGTTGAGACCGAACGAACCGAGTTCTCGACCCGTGTCGGCCTCGAGGATCACCACGCCCGCGGTGACGTCGGTGTGGTTGAGACGATCGTCGGCGCAGACATAGATGCGCTCGCCGGCAGAAAACATAGCGATCGAATCACCACCGGAAACGGTTCCGACCCGCGCGCGTGCGTCGGGATCGACGATGAGCACCGCGGGATTGGAACCGGAATCCGTCATCAGCGCATACAGCCGTGATCCGTTGGGGCTGAGGGTAATTGCAGCTGGCGTCCCGTAGCCGACGGGCAACGAGTCTTCCAGGCGAAGCGAATCCACGACCCGGTTGCGGGTCGGGCTGCCCTCGCCGATATCGACGACGCGGATGGCAGCGGCAGTGCGATCCGCGACGTAGAGCCGCGATGAATCGGGACTGGCCGCAAGGCTCGTCGGGACGACGTCCGCAAGGTCTTCGATGGTCTTGATCACCGCGTTGGCTTCGGTGTCGACGACTTTGACCGTCCACGTGTCAGTGCCGCTGGCCCGATCGAGACGCGAGGCCGCCACATACGCGTACCGCCCGTCCGGCGACATCGCGATATCGCGCACCGGGCCAATCCCCGCGACCGTCTGCACCGGCGCGACACTCGCGTCTTCGACGTCAGATGCGATCGCAGGCATGACAGCCGCCGCCGAGGGTCGGTTCTCGCGTCGTTCGGGTCGCCGGAAAATCGACCGCACCAGGTCCCCCAGCGAGAGAGACGGTGCCGGTCGGGAGCCGGTGTTCGCCGAGGGCCGACGCCCCAACGCCACGAGGATGGCCGAGATGACACCGACCCAGCCTCCTGACGCCGACATCTGGTCCATCCCGGACATCTCCTCGGGGTTCCGCGCGGGCGCCGCGGTCGGGGGCAACAATCCGACGCCGGTGGGGGTGATCGCGGCGCGCTGGCCGCGGTTGGCGTGCGCGACCGGCGGTTGTGCCGACATCGCGACTGCTACCCCCAACGCGAGCGTCAAAGCACCCGCCCGCTCGATGTATCTTGCTGCGCCCAACGCGTTCATCTCCTGTCAGTTCCGGAAGGTCACGGAGTTTGCTCCGCCTCCGCAGGGTAGGGATCGAGCGGCGCCGGAAAACACGCGTAGTCCGCTACCTGTTTTCAAGCGCTGCAGGTCAGCCCTGGAGAGCGATGTCGGCAACAGTTTGCTCGTACGCAATGACGAAACCTGGTCGGGCACCATAAGATCCGCGAATGGCCATTGAATGGCGGACAGTCCCGCGCGGGCACTCGCTGGGCCTTTTGGAGTCGACGCTGAAAAGCAAGAACCGGCTTGGCGCAGTACTTGCCGGCTCAGCCGGCGTCGGCAAAACAGTGCTGGCTCGGCACGCGGTCGATCGGTTTGCTCAAAGGCACGGCGGCGTGTCGGTCCAGTGGCTGGCCGGCACCGCATCTGCCCGGCAGATCCCGTTCGGCGCTTTCAGCCATCTGGTCGACGTCGCCGGCGTCGGCGACTCCCCGACGTTGTTGCGTTCGGCCAGGTCCTCGCTGCTCGAGAATGGTGCGCACGGGCTGCTGCTTGCCATCGATGACGCACACCACCTGGACAATCTCTCCGCGACACTCGTGCACCAACTTGCGTTGACCGGGTCCGCGCGATTCGTCATCACCGTAAGGGCGGGCGAGCAGGCGCCCGATGCGATCACGTCGCTGTGGAAGGACCGGCTGCTTGACCGGCTCGACATCGAGCCCTTCAATGCCGCCCAGACAAAGAATTTGCTGGAAGCCGTCCTTGGCGGTCCGATGGAGACCTCGAGCGCCGATGCGGTATTTGGCGCAAGCCAGGGAAATCCGCTGTATTTGCGTCACCTGACGGAAAGCGCGATTGGCTCGGGAGCATTACGCCGAGTTGACGGCGTCTGGCAATTGCGTGGCCATATTGGGCTGTCGGCGGAACTTTCCGCTTTGATTGGTCGGCATCTGGAGGCTTTAGCACCGACGGTGACGTCGGTCTTGGAATACCTCGCGGTGGAGGAACCCCTCAGCTTGCGGGATCTGACGGAACTGGCGGGCCGCGAGGCCCTCGAGGAAGCCGAAGGACCAGCGGGTCATCGAGGTCGTCAAGCGTGGCGACGACCTCGTCGTGCACTCCGCTCATCCGCTCTACGCCGAGCAGGTGCGGGCGTCGCTCGGCCAGATCGCTACCCGGCGGCTACGCACCCAACTGGTTGCGCAGCTGTCGTCGAAACCAATCGAGCACGTCAGCGCCAGATTGAGGCTCGCGGCGTTGGCGATCGAGAGCGATAGCCCGCCGCCGGTGGACGATGTGGTCGCCTCGTCCTGGGAGGCGATGCGGCTGGGAGACCTGATGCTCGGGGAGCGCCTGGCCCAGAGTGCTCTGGACCGCTCGGGCGGCTTGACGGCCAGACTCCCACTGGCGCATGCGCTGTCTTGGCTGGGCCGGGGGCCCGATGCCGACAAGGTGCTGACGCCGGTCGACCCGGACAGCCTTTCGGAGTGGGACCTGACCGCCTGGACACTGCCGAAGGCGGCCAACCAATTCTGGATGCTCGATCAGCCCGAGGCCGCGGTCGATTTCCTGTACGCCATGCGCGACCGCATTTCGGAGCCGGCGGCCGTGGCCACCATCGACGCGTTGGTGGCCACCTTCGCGATGAACTCGGGCGACCCGCGACGCGCGGTGGAGATCGCCGCCGAGGTGCTGGATTCACCTGCCAGCCAGGACCTCGCGATCGCCTGGGCGGCGGCGACCGCGACCTTGTCGAGTGCGCGACTGGGCAGGTTCGACGACGTCGGCCGGTTGGCCGAACGTGGCCTGGCGGCGGCGCATCCGGGTCTGTTGCGATTCACCATCGGGCTCGGAGAGATCACCACCCTGTTGATGACCAAGAGCGTGCTGCACGCGCAGCGGCTGGCCCGCCACTTCATGGAATTCTCCGAGCTGCAGCAACCGGGCCGCGCGATCGGCGAAATCCTGCTCGCACGAACCTTGATCGCGACGGGGGAGTTCGATCTGGCGACGTCTCTGCTACGTCAATCCGCCGCCGCGCTGTCCGAGACCGGCTACTCCTGGGGTCCGCTCGCGCTGATGTATTTGGCGCAGGCACTCGGTCAACAGGGCGATGCGGCGGGGTCGGCAGAGATATTGGCGCGCGCCGAATCTCGGCACAGCCTGAGGTCCGAACTGTATGCGCCCGAGCTGGCCCTTGGACGTGCGTGGACGCTGGCCGCCGCCCGCAACGTGACCGGCGCGATCGGCGCCGCCCGCGACGCGGCCCGGATCGCCGAACGATCGGGTCAGTTGGCAATCGCGCTGCAGGCATTGCACGAGGCCGTTCGGCTCGGCGACGTCACGGCCGCCGATGCCATTGCGCGCGTGGTCGGCGGCGTGGACTGCGTCGCAGGCAGAGCCGCACTGGAGCACGGCCGTGCACTGGCCGCCGGCAACGCCAAGGGGCTGACTGCCGTCGCTGGTGAACTCGCCGACCTCGGCATGAAGTGCGCCGCGGCCGACGCCGCCGCGCAGGCGGCCAAAGCGTTCGCCGCCCGACACGAGCGCAGAGGGTGAGGTGGAGGCCATGGCTAAGGCCGCCGAACTGGCCGGCGGCGCGTCGACACCCGCCCTCGATGAGGTGCTCAACCCGTTGCCGCTCACGGGGCGGGAGCGCGAGATCGCGATCATGGTGTCCGAAGGGATGACCAACAAGGCCATCGCCGAGCGACTGTCCGTCTCGGTGCGCACGGTCGAGGGACACATTTACCGCGCATGCACGAAACTCAATGTCGCTGACCGCACCCTCCTTGCCGACGTCGTCGCCTCGGCGAAAGCGAGTAGCGGACTACGCAAGACATCCCCGCGATCGCCGAGCACGCTGTAGCTCGGTATCCCGCGACGCGCAGGAGGTCAGATGGCTATCGCAGCGCCCCCGTCTAGCAATGGGCAGACCCCGTCGACCAGCGAGCCGGACCCGATCGAGCCGATTCCCCCCGAGCGCTTCGAGACGATCGAGTTCCCGGCGCGAGACGGTTTCACGCTGAACTTCAAGCACCTGCCGCCCGCCTCGGGGGTTGCAGGAGAGCCGCTGTTGATGGTCGCCGGGACGGGCACCCGCGCCAACCTCTGGAACCCGCCAACCGACAACGTGGTGAAGCAGCTGACGAAGAGCGGTTTTGACCTGTGGATGCTCAACTGGCGGTCCAGCATCGACCTGCCCGCGATCAGCTACACGCTCGACGATGCGGCGGTGCTCGACATGACGAGGGCGGTCCAAGAGGTGCGCGAGCGGACCGGTGCCGACAAGATCAAGGCCCTCATTCACTGCCAGGGTTCGTGCGCGTTCATGATGGCGATCACCGCGGGTCTTCTCCCGGACGTGTCCATGGTGATCTCGAACTCGTCGGCGCTTCACCCCGTCATGCCGTGGCAGGCGCGGCTGAAACTTCCGCTCGCCGTGGCCTTTTTGGACCGCGAGAAGATCAGCGGCATCAATCCGCAGTGGGGTCTGCACGCGCCGCGGCTGCTGCCCAAGATCCTCGACCGGTACGTCAAGGCCACGCATGACGAATGCGACAACGCGGTGTGCAAGCACACCAGCTTCATGTACGGGTACGGACACCCCACCCTGTGGCGCCACGAGAATCTCAACGACGAAACCCACGAATGGATCAAGGGTGAGTTCGGCCAGGTGCCGATGTCGTACTACGGACACATCGCGGACTCGTCGGCGGCGGGCGAGATGGTGTCGACCGGGAAGTACCACGAGCTGCCACCGCTTTTCACGGCAGAGGCGCCACGGACCGACGCCCGCTTCGTCTTCATGACCGGTGACAGGAATCAGACCTTCCTGCCGATCGGCATGGGCCGCACGTTCGAATACTTCGAGCGGCACGCGCCCGGCAGACACACCTTCCAGAAGTTCGCCGGCTACGGGCATCTCGACGTGTTCTTGGGTCAGTACTCGTACCGTGACGTCTTCCCCTTCATTCTCGACGAATTGAGCAAGCCATGGTGATCGAAGCTAATGCCGCCGAGAGCGCGGAACCGGCCGTTACTCCGACCGTCGAGGAAGTTCGCGTGAAGCTGAGGGTGGCCCGTCCGGGTTTGCGCTTCAGCGAAGTGATGACCGGGATGATCACCATGGGCGTCACGGATCCCGTGGACGGGTATAAGAACGATGCGGCCATAGCCATGCGGTTGCACGCCACTGTCACACTGCCGAATCTGCCTGGGTTCATCAAGGATCCCAACCACAAGGGACAGTGGTGCGCGTCGGGTTCGATTCCGGTGTTGGGCGGTCACGTAATCGGCGTGCACAACGGCGATTTCGGACTCTTCCGCCGTGCGATCCGGGACGACAAGGGCGTGCGCGAGTTGGTCTACGACACCGCATTCTCGGTGGGCGGTCGGCAATTCAAGATGCGCGGGCGCAAGTACGTCGAACCGTCGCCACCGTGGCGGGTGTGGCCCGCGACCACAACGCTCTACGTCCAACTGTTCCCGGCCAGCGGCACAAGCGGCCAGCCGGTTGCGGCGGGTGTCCTTCGGTTGACACTGTGGGCGTTCGTCCGGCAGCTCCTCTCGATGCAGGTCATCGGCAACTTCGGGTTGTTGGACAGGTGCCGCCATAAGCTCTCGTTCTACCGGTTCTTTGTATCGTCACTGGTCAACACCTACATCAAGGGCCGACGGTGGTGAGCAGCGAGGATCGCGCCGACGTCGTCATCGTCGGCAGCGGGTTCGGGGGTGCAGTCGCGGCCTGCCGCCTGGCCGCCCCCGGCCGAAGTGTGGTGGTGCTGGAACGCGGGCGCGACTGGTCGAAGACCAAGACACCCCAGCGCCCGCGCGACTATCTCTACTCCAGCAGGATGCCGCACCGGCTCAACGGCTGGCTGGATATCCGTTTCCTCGATCAGATGGTAGTAGCCACCGGTGCCGGTGTCGGCGGTGGCTCGCTCATCTACGCCAATGTGTGCGTGGACGCGCCCGACCGTGTGTTCTATAGCGGCTGGCCGTCGCAGATCACCGGGAACGAACTCGGCCAGTACTACCAACGTGTGGCCGATGTGCTTGAGCCGCAAGAGATTCCGGTGGACCAGATCAACCCTAGGATGGCCCTGCTGGACAAGGCAGCTGCCGAAATGGGGGTGGCTCAGCACTACCGCAGGTTGCCGCTGGCGGTGAAGTTCGATCCGAACCGGCACGACACCGACGGCGAGCCGTGGCTCAATCCGGGTAAGTACGCACCAAACACCTGCGTGCACTGTGGCGACTGCGTGATCGGATGCGAGCACGACGCCAAGCACACGCTCGACAAGAACTACCTCACCGAGGCGAAGCAGGGTGGCGCCGAGATCTGGCCGCTGTCGATGGTCACCCACATCGAGAAGGACCCGAACGGCGCGTGGCGGGTGCACTATCTCGACGTCAAGGAGGGCCGGCGCAAGCGCGAAATAGTCGGCAAGATAGTAATTCTCGCGGCCGGCTCCATCGGATCCACCGAGATCCTGTTGCGCTCGCGCGACGGATTCCGCACGCTGAAGAACCTTCCCCGCGCGCTTGGCAGGGGCTGGAGCCCCAACGGCGATTTCCTCACCCTGGCCCGCTACAAGAACGGGCGCCCGCTGGAGCCCACCAAGGGTCCCACCATCGGTTCGGTGATCGACCTCCTCGACGGTGTCGATCTGCCTGACGACGATGCGATAGGAGTCGACGGCCGGATATACGTCGAGGACGGCGGTCTGCCGAACTTCGGCGCGCATGTACTGAAGACCTGGAAGAACGCCGGCGGGCTCAAGGGACGGCTGTACCGGAGGGCCAGTGACCTCACCGACTTCAGCGACATGATCCCCTGGTTCGGTCAATCGATCGACGCGGCCGATGGCGAGTTCTCGTTGCGAAGCAAGTACGTGTTCTGGCGGGCCAGGACCCGGCTGAACTGGAATCCACAAGGCTCGGTGTGTGCGCTGGACACGTTCAACGACGTCCATGTCGCGATGACGCTTGCGACGGGCGGTGAGCCGATGCCGTTAGCCACGTGGCGTCGCCTCCGGATGCTTGTCACACCACATCCGCTCGGCGGCTGCAACATGGCGGCCGCGGCGGGCGCCGGCGTGACGGCACACACCGGCGAGGTGTTCGGCCATCCCAACCTGTTCGTGATGGACGGCTCGGTAATTCCGAGAGCGATCGGCCGCAATCCGTCCAAGACCATCGCCGCGATAGCAGAACGCAATTGCGAAAGGCTGGACGACGAGCTGCCTCGTCGCCTCAACGGCTCGATGGCGTTGACCTAGCGCGGCGCCATGCCCGCCGCGCGATAGGCGGCATCGACATAAGCCATGTTCTCCACCGCATCTGCGGTGTCGAGCGGTAGCGGCGCCCCGTGCTGCACATGGGCGGCGAACGCCTCTAGTTGATAGGTGTACGTCGGGCGGGTGCCCAGCCGCTCGACCGTGGTGCCCTCCGGCGTGTTGATTGTCAGCCGGTCGTCGTCGTGGGGCTTGATGAAGTTGTGCACCAACACATCTCCGCGCGTTCCGACGATGCGAAGCGTGTACGTGTAGTCCTCGGCGGCCATCGAGTTCGCGCTTAGTCCTGTGGCTGCGCCGGGAAACGCGAGGTCGACGTCGCACCACGCGTCGACGCCCGGGCTGCGCTGCTCGGCGTGGGCGCGGACGATCGACGGATGGCCGAGCCGCCGCATGACGTGCAGGCCGTAGCAGCCCAGATCCATCAACGCGCCACCGGCCAGCTCCAGTGACCACCGCGGGTCGTCGTCCTCGGGTGCCGGCATGGCCATCCGCACCTCGACATGAACCAGCTCACCGAGCGTGCCGTCGCCCGCCAGTTCCAGTGCACGGCGGGTGACCGGATGAAACAGGTAGTGAAACCCCTCCATCACGGTGATTCCCGCGGCGTCGGCCGCTGCGGCGACCCGCTGCGCCTGCGCGCGGTCACGAGCGAAGGGTTTCTCCGTCAGCACCGGCTTCCCCGCCGCGACGGCCGCCAGATTCCACGGCGCGTGCAACGCATTGGCCAGCGGGTTGTACACGACATCGACGTCGGGGTCATTGATCACCTCGTCGTAGGACGCCAAAACACGTTCCACGCCGTGCTTTTCGGCAAACATCCGCGCCCGGTTGGGGTCACGCGCGGCCACCGCGACCAGCCGGTGCCCTAGCTCGTGCGCCGGATCGACGATGGCCAGTTCGGCGATCCGTGACGCGCCGAGCACCCCGATCCGCAGGCTCATACCGGCACGGACCGGCACACGTCAGTCATGTAGGCGACGCTGGTCTGCACGTCGCGCACCGGTCCCTCATCGGTCGGCTCACCCTCGAGAATAGTGTCCTGCTCCATGACGAACCATCCGTCAAAGCCATTGCCGCGCAACGCCGTGACGATGCCTGCGATGTCGACGTCGCCTTCGCCGAGCGGCGTATACATGCCCTTCCGCACAGCCTCGGTGTAGGTCAGCTCATCGGCTTGAACGCGGCCAGCCAGGGCGGCGTCGACATCCTTGAGATGCGCGTGGGCGATGCGGCCAGGCACCTCGCGGGCGAGCTGCAGCGGATCGGTTCCTCCGATCAACAGGTGGCCGGTGTCGAGGCACAGCTTGATCTGCGAACCGGCCAGCACGCGGTCGACGTCGCTGCGGGTCTCCACCATCGTGCCGACATGAGGGTGCAGCACCGCGAGCACGCCCTTCTCGGCTGCTGCGGCCGCCAGGCGATCGAGATTGCCCAGCAGGGTTGTCCATTGGCCGTCGTCGAGCGTCGGGCGGGAGTCGTATCCGTCGGTCCCGGTCGCCGCGGCCAGCACGAGAACGTTGGCCCTGCAGGCCACCAGCGCGTCGAGCGGGCCTGCGATGTCTGGCAGCGGATCGCGCCCGGCGTCATGCAGCAGGACCGGCGCGAAGGTGCCCACACAGCTGAGCCCAAACGAATCCAGCAGGGCACTGAGCTCGTCGGGATCGGACGGCAGGAAGCCTTCGGGCCCCAGTTCGGTTGCGGCCAGGCCGACGTCACGCATCTCGGCGAGTACGCGTTGCGGGGTGAGCTGATAGCCCCACCCTGGCACCTCGCACACACCCCAGGAGATCGGCGCGCCTGCGATCTTCAGGGTTTTCACAGTGACCTCACATCCTCGATCCGTACCGGGACACCGCGTTGCAATGACTCGGTCGCCGCTTCCGCCAGCCATGCGACCTCGACCGCGTCGGCCACCGTGCACGCGGGGGCGGCGGTGCCGTTGACCACGTCGACGAATGCGGTCAGTTCGGCGCGAAACGCATCCGTGAAGCGGTCCATGAAGAAGTGATGCGCCGGGCCGGCCGGAAACTCGTTGTCCGGGTCCACATTCCGCACAGGTGCCCCCTGGTCCCAGCCGGCGACCACGGTGTCATGGAAGCCGTGCACCTCCAGTCGGCAGTCATAGCCGCGGCCGTTGTAGCGGGCCGCGGACACCAGCCCGAGGGTGCCCTGATCAAAAGTCACCACCACTGCGGCGGTGTCGACGTCGCCGTACTCGGTGAATCGGGGGTCGCCCTGCACGCTGCCGGTCGCGTAGACCTCAACGGCCTGTTGACCCGTGATCCAGCGGAGCACGTCGAAATCGTGGACCGCGCAGTCGCGGAAGATGCCGCCGGAACCCGCGATGTACTCCATCGGCGGGGGAGCGGGATCCATGGTGGTGCTGCGGACGGTGTGCAGCAGCCCCAGCGAGCCGTCGTCGACCGCACGCTTGGCGGCGGCGAATGCGGCGTCGAACCGCCTCTGATAGCCGACCTGTACCGGCACGCCGGATTGAGCGATGACCTCGGCGACCCTGGCGCTCTCCGCGGCGGTCGCTGCGATGGGCTTCTCGCAGAAGGTCGGAAGACCGCGTTGTACGGCGGCCAGCGTCAGCTCGGCGTGCGCGGGCGTGGCGGCCGACACCACGACACCGTCGACGCCCGACGACAGCAGCGCCTCCACCGAATCTGCAGGCTTTGCACCGTGTTTGGCGGCCACGGCCGCAACGACCTCGGGGCGCTCGTCGGCGACGACAAGCCCGTCGACACCATCGAGGCCGGACAGCGTGTCGGTGTGGAAGGCGCCGATGCGGCCCAGTCCGATTACGCCGAGTGTGGTCATGGCTTTCTCCGATCGTCTTGGTCGCGTAGCGCGACGTCGAGTTGTTCGGCGGTGAGATCGTCGGCCAACGCGGCCAGCACGGTGTCGACCTGACTGGGTGGGGCCAGAGTGCCGATCGGCTGGTCGCTGTCGAGGTTGGTGGGAAAGGCGTAACCCTCGGCGGTCGCCACCACGGCGTTGAGTAGTTCGCGCTGCGGGCGGCCGGCCGCCTTCATCGCCCGCAGTGCCGGATAGACGGCCCGCACCATCGCGGTGCGGTCCAGCGTCTCCATCGCGCGACCGAACGGGGACGAGATCTGCAACAGATTGGCGATCCGGCGGATATCGGCCGAAACATTCGACCCCGCACCGTGATACAGCGCCGGGTTGAAGAACACCGCGTCACCCTTGGTCAGCGGCACCTGCACGTGATGCTCGGCGAAGAAATCGACGAATTCCCGGCGGTTGAACGCGAGGTAACCGCCCTCGAATCGCTGCGAGAACGGCAGCAGCATCGTCGGACCGCTCTCGACCGGCATGTCGCAGTGCGCCACCGCACCCTGCAACGTCAGCACAGGCGACACGCGGTGCAGGTGCGCGGGATACTCAGCCAGGTGCTCGTCCGGCACGAAGCCGAGGTGATAGTCACGATGCGGAACCTGCTGTTTCCCAACGGGATTGACGACATTCACCTGCGAGGTGACCTGATAACGCGGGCCCAGCCATGCCTGGCTGACGGCGGCGAGCGCGTCGTTGGCGTAGTAGTCGGCGAACACCTGCGGGGCATGCAGGGCGAGCTTCTGCGCGGCGTTCCAGATCCGGTCGTTGGCGCCGGGCTTGCCGAAGTGGTCACCGACGGCCGAACCGGCCGCATGCTGCGCGTCGATGATCGCGAAGAACGCCTCGCTGGCCCGGTCCACCACTTCGGCATCGAAAGCGCCCTCGAAGACCACCACGCCGGGCCCGTCGGCCAGCGCCCGGATGAGTTCGGACTGCAGCGCCCTGCGGTCGGCGGCACCGACGACGGCCGACGAGTAGACGAGCACGTTGCTTCGCACGTCGCCGGCCAGCGGGTAGTCGGCGGGATCGGTGTTACGCAGCACCTGTGCGCGGAAGTCGTCGAGGCTGAGGTCGGCTTCGTCGATCCACGCCTTGTGTGTTGCGTGTACGGCTGCGGTCATACCGGATAGTCTTGCTGTGACCGCGACCGCATTCAACGCCAAAAAGCCATCAAAAACACCTCAGAACACGTACGCCCAAACGGACGTTTCGGCGGAAATGTTCGAGTGAAACCCACCAAAACGTCGATCTCGGCAGAATAGGAAGCAGCGAGTTGCCGCACCGCTACAAGGTCCGCGAGATCGCTCAGCAGTCCGGGCTGAGCGAGGCCACCGTCGACCGCGTCCTCAATCAGCGGCCTGGAGTGCGGGAGAACACCAAGGCAGAGGTCATGCAGGCCATCGCCGACCTGGACAAGCAGCGTGCCCAGCTGCGGCTCAACGGCCGCCGTTATCTCATCGACGTTGTCATGCAGACGCCGCAGCGGTTCTCCGACGCGTTCCGGGCGGCGGTCGAGGCCGAGTTGCCTGCGTTCGCGCCGGCCATGGTGCGGGCGCGTTTTCATCTGTGGGAGTCTGGCTCGACGGCGCAGATGGTCGACGTGCTCGGCCGCCTTCGCGGCAGCCACGGCGTGGTGCTCAAGGCACAGGACGAACCCGAAGTGGCCGAGGCCATCGACCGTCTCGTCGACGCCGGAGTGCCCGTTGTCACGTATGCGACCGACGTCCTTGCGAGTTCCCGCTGCGCCTACGTCGGCATCGACAACCACGGGGCGGGGGTGACAGCCGCATATCTGATGAACCAGTGGCTGGGGCCCGCGTCGTCGGATGTGCTCATCACGCTGTCCCGCGCGGTGTTCCGTGGCGAAGGCGAGCGCGAGGTCGGCTTCCGCTCGGCGCTGCGCGCCTCCGGCCGGGCGATCGTGGAGGTCAGCGACAGCGACGGCATCGACGCGACCAACGAGCGACTGGTGCTCGAGGCGCTGGAGCAGAACCCCAACGTCGAGGCGGTCTACTCCGTCGGCGGCGGTAATACAGCCACGGTCGCGGCGTTCGAACGGCTTGGGCGGCCGTGTCGGGTCTTTGTCGCCCACGACCTCGACGCCGACAACCGGCGGCTGCTGCGCCAAGGCCGCATCTCCGTGGTGCTGCACAACGATCTGCGCGCAGACGCGCGGCTCGCGATGCGGCTGATCCTGCAAGAGCGCGGTGCGTTGCCGGTCGAGCCGTCGCGGCCCGTGCCGATCCAGGTCATCACGCCATACAATCTGCCGAGCTAGTGCTAGCAAGTGGCTACTGGTCGGTAACCATTTCCTTAGAAATGACGCTCTCTGGAAGTGACGGAAAACACAATTTTGTCTCACGCGCCCGTCGGCACGCACGCTGAGCAGTGGGTTCGATCCGAGGTCACCGGCGCGTCGTCTGCGCGTCGGGTAAAAGGCTGCCTAAGAGAAGTGCAATAATCGGTACTGGCAGTGACATCAAAACTTTGGGGATGTCCACCGACGGCGCGTCGGCCTGACCGCGACTCGGAGGACTTCGCCGGTAGATACCGGAAGGCAGGCGAGTGGGGGCGAACGGCAACGGCGCCAGTCCAGGGACGCGGCAGAAGCTCGAAAAGGTCGTCATTCGTTTTGCAGGTGACTCCGGCGACGGTATGCAGCTCACCGGTGACCGGTTCACCTCCGAGGCCGCTCTGTTCGGCAACGACCTTGCGACGCAACCGAATTACCCCGCCGAGATCCGTGCGCCGCAGGGCACCCTGCCCGGTGTCTCCTCGTTCCAGATCCAGATTGCCGACTACGACATCCTGACCGCGGGCGACCGCCCCGACGTGCTCGTCGCGATGAACCCAGCCGCGCTCAAGGCCAACGTGTCCGATCTGCCCCGCGGCGGCCTGATCATCGCCAACTCCGACGAGTTCACCAAGCGCAACCTCGCGAAGGTCGGCTACGAAGCCAACCCGCTGGAGAGCGAAGAGCTCTCCGAATATGTCGTGCAGGCCGTCCCGATGACCACGCTGACGCTCGGCGCAGTCGAGTCGATCGGCGCCTCGAAGAAGGACGGCCAGCGCGCAAAGAACATGTTTGCGCTCGGGCTGCTGTCGTGGATGTACGGCCGCGAGCTGGAACACAGCGAAGCGTTCATCCGCGAGAAGTTCGCCCGCAAGCCCGATATCGCCGAGGCCAATGTGCTGGCGCTGAAGGCCGGCTGGAACTACGGCGAGACCACCGAGGCGTTCGCCAGCACATACGAGGTGTCGCCCGCCAAGCTGAAGTCCGGTGAGTACCGGCAGATTTCGGGCAACACGGCGTTGGCGTACGGCCTCATCACGGCGGGTCAACTCGCCGACATTCAGATCGTGCTCGGCAGCTACCCGATCACCCCGGCATCGGACATCCTTCACGAGTTGTCCAAGCACAAGAACTTCAACGTGCTCACCTTCCAGGCCGAAGACGAGATCGCCGGTATCGGCGCAGCCATCGGCGCGTCCTACGGCGGTGCGTTGGGCGTCACCAGTACTTCCGGCCCAGGCATCTCGTTGAAATCCGAAGCGATCGGTCTCGCCGTGATGACCGAGCTTCCGCTCATCGTCATCGACGTGCAGCGCGGTGGACCGTCCACCGGGCTGCCCACGAAGACGGAGCAGGCCGACCTGTTGCAGGCGCTGTACGGACGCAACGGCGAGTCGCCCGTTGCGGTGCTGGCACCGCGGTCCCCGTCCGACTGCTTCGACGTCGCCGTCGACGCCGCGCGCATCGCGGTCACCTACCACACCCCGGTGATGATCCTGTCCGACGGCTCGATCGCGAACGGCTCGGAGCCTTGGCGCATCCCCGACGTGAGCAGCTACCCGCCGATCGAGCACACCTTTGCGAAGTCGGGCGAGCCGTTCCAGCCGTACGCACGCGACCCGGAAACCCTGGCTCGACAGTTCGCCAGGCCGGGCACGCCCGGCCTGGAGCACCGCATCGGCGGTCTGGAGGCGGCCAACGGCTCGGGCAACATCTCCTATGAGCCGAAGAACCACGACCTGATGGTGCGGCTGCGCCAAGCCAAGATCGACGGCATCGCGGTGCCGGATCTGGAGGTCGACGACCCGACCGGCGACGCCGAACTGCTGATGATCGGCTGGGGCAGCAGCTACGGTCCGATCGGCGAGGCGTGCCGGCGTGCGCGGCGCAAGGGCATCAAGGTCGCCCATGCGCAGCTGCGCAATCTCAATCCGTTCCCGGCCAACCTTGGCGAGGTGCTGCGCAGCTACCCCAAGGTCGTGCTGCCGGAGATGAACCTCGGCCAGCTCGCGCTGCTGCTGCGCGGCAAGTTCCTGGTCGAAGTTCAGTCGGTGACCAAGGTGGAAGGCATGGCGTTCTTGGCGGACGAGGTCGAGGGCATCATCGATGCCGCGCTGGACGGGACGTTGGGCGACAAGGAAATTGATAAGGCCAAGTTCGCACGGTTGGCGGCGGCTACCGTGGAAACTGGTGTGGGAGCTAACGCATGACTGACGTGATCGGGACGGATCTGGGACTGACCGCACTGTCGAAGAGCAGTGGGGTGCCCACCACCGACGAGCCGCAGAAAGCCAAGGACTTCACGAGTGACCAGGAGGTCCGGTGGTGCCCTGGGTGCGGTGACTACGTCATCCTCAACACCATCCGCAACTTCCTGCCGGAGCTCGGGCTGCGCCGCGAGAACATCGCGTTCGTCAGCGGCATCGGGTGCTCGAGCCGCTTCCCCTATTACCTGGAGACCTACGGTTTCCACTCCATCCACGGCCGCGCGCCGACCGTCGCCACCGGGCTGGCCCTGGCGCGCGACGACCTGTCGGTCTGGGTCGTCACCGGTGACGGCGACGCGTTGTCGATCGGCGGCAACCACTTGATCCACGCGCTGCGCCGCAACGTGAACATCACGATCCTGCTCTTCAACAACCGGATCTACGGGCTGACCAAGGGGCAGTACTCGCCGACCTCTGAGGTCGGCAAGGTCACCAAGTCCACGCCGATGGGCTCGCTGGACTACCCGTTCAACCCGGTGTCGCTGGCGCTCGGTGCCGACGCGACGTTCGTCGGTCGCGCGCTGGACTCCGACCGCAAGGGACTGTCCGAGGTGCTGCGTGCGGCGGCCGCGCACCGCGGTGCCGCGCTGGTCGAGATCCTGCAGGACTGCCCGATCTTCAACGACGGGTCCTTCGACGCGCTGCGCAAGGAGGGCGCCGAGGAGCGGATCATCAACGTCAGCCATGGCGAGCCGATCACGTTCGGCGCCGACGGCGAATACTGCGTGGTGAAGTCGGGCTACGGGCTCGAGGTCGCCAAGACCGCTGACGTGGCGGCCGACGAGATCGTCGTCCACAACGCCACGTTGGAAGACCCGGCGTACGCCTTCGCGCTGTCGCGTCTGTCCGAGCAGAACCTCGAGCACATGGTGATGGGCATCTTCCGTCAGGTCAGCAAGCCGACCTACGACGATGCGGCGCGCCGGCAGGTCGTATCTGCGCGTGAGGCCAAACCGCACGACACGGCCGCATTACAGTCGCTGCTTCGCGGCAAGGACACCTGGACCGTCGACTAACGTCTCAGTCATGACATCCCGGATCCCGTTGGCCGCAATCGTGTTGGCGGGTGGGGCATCGCGCCGAATGGGTCGCGACAAGGCAAGCCTGCGGTACGAAGGCACAACGCTCCTCGAGCGCACGGTGTCGATCGTGAGCCCGCGGTGTTCACCCGTGTTCGTGATCGCCGCACCGGGACAACCGCTGCCCAAAGTCGAGGCCGAAGTGCTGCGCGACGAGGATCGTGGCGTCGGGCCGCTGCTGGCGACTGGGCGGGGCCTGCGGGCAGCCGCCGACGCCGGACTGGAGCTGGCATTTGTATGTGCGGTGGACATGCCGCTGATGGATGCCGATCTGATCGACGAACTCGCAGGTCCTGCCGTGCGTCTGGGCGCCGATGTGGTGCTGCCGTGGGACGGCCGCGACCACTACCTGGCCGGGATCTACCGGACCTCGCTGGCCGACCGCGTCTCGGAGCTCGTCGCGGCAGGGGAGCGCAGCATGCGTGCATTGGTGGACAGGGTCGACACGCAACGGATCGTCATGCCCGAGCAGCCCTCACTGACCAACGTCAACACGGCAGCCGATCTGACTGCCACACTGCCGCCACAAATCGCCTAGCAAATCTTCCGAATAAATGCTCTTTTAATTTGACATTGTGTGCGCCCGAAATTACGCACATGAATTTCCCGTCTAAACTTGATGATTAACGCAACGTAAATGAGATATGAATTCTCGGGCTGTGCCGTTGGCGCTCAGCGGGTGTGCTCTGAAAACTGTTGAGGCACACGGAATTTCGAATTGATCAAGTGTAATTGTGCGCCAGTTCGATCACGATCGTTGCAAAACTGCGGATTTGGGGACCGCTGACCTCGACCAATGCGGCAGCGGTTCAACGCGTCGAAAGGCGTCGATGGAGCTCAGGCCGTTGCGAGTTCAGCCGACCGAGTGAGTGAAACACCGTGGCGGTCATCGCGGTCCTACCGCGAACTTGTCTGGTACACAACGACTTGAGTATCGACAGCAGTTCGCCATTTCCGCAGATAGCCAGCCACCTTGCGAGACTGGTCTTGATTTCAATGTTAGACGAAAGAGTCAACTAGCACAGTCTATTACGTCGAAACCTGCGACGCAGGCACCGGATCGACCCGCAGCGAATCGAATCCTGCTTTGTGATGCGAGATTACGTCTTTGGCCGTTGACTTGTGGCCTCGGACAAACGGTTTCGTACGCAACGATTGACCGCCCCCAGGGGTGCCGAGCGACGTGTTCCAGCTCACAAAATGATCGTGATTTGGATCACGTCGATACGCCGGAGCTGCGGATTCCGCACCTGCGTCAAACTCGCAGCTGACCTGCACAGACGATTCTCAGGTTCCGCCGTGATCTTCCCGTGATCTGTCCGCGACACGTTATTCACCAACATGACTTTGCGCCGATGGGTTTGTACGGTCACATTCGTCTCCAAAGTTAGCAAATAATTTCAAAACCAAGAACCTGCGTGTGAGTGGGGCCGTGGAAGGCGAGTTCGCCTTCGTCGGCCGTCGGGCCTCACGCCCGGCGAGGCAAGTCCCGCCTCCCCCTGCCGCACCTGACCGAGACGGTGCGGCCCATCTCCCTCGCCTATGTACAGGCAGCTGCGCCCGCGCGTCCGCGCGGGTGTTGATGGCGCGCGCTTGGCGAAAGGATCGAAGTGAGGAACATCCGCAAGACGTTTGGTCTGGCCACCATCGCCGGTGCGCTCGCTGTGGCACCGATGGCGCTGGCGACCTGCACCGCGAATGCGGACAGCGGGGTGAACTGGGATGCCGTCGCGGCCTGCGAGTCCGGCGGTAACTGGGCGACCGCGACCGGTAACGGCTACTACGGCGGTCTGCAGTTCACGTTGGGCACCTGGCGTGCCAACGGCGGTCAGGGTTCGCCGCAGCACGCCAGCCGCGACGAGCAGATCCGGGTGGCCGAGAACGTTGTGCGCACGCAGGGCACCAGGGCGTGGCCGGTCTGCGGCAAGCGCGGCTAGTCGCAAGGCTGCTTGTTTCTCAGAAGCCTCTTACACCAGTTGAGTAACGAATAAAACTTTTGACACTCGCGTAACACGTGACGTTCATCACCCGAAACACCGGATAGCCGCATCGGGAGAACGCACAAGTTCCTTCACTGCGGGCCTTGCATCAAACGGTCGGGGAAGGACCGCAGTGATGACCATTCGTAAGGCAGTCACCAAGAGCCTGTTGGCCGCTGTCTCCGGGGCACTCGCCGTCGTTCCGATCGCCTTTTCGACGGGCACCGCGCACGCCGACACCGTGAACTGGGACGCCATCGCTCAGTGTGAGTCCGGCGGCGACTGGTCCACCAACACCGGCAATGGGACCTATGGCGGCCTGCAGTTCAAGCAGGCCACCTGGTCGGCCAACGGCGGCGTGGGCAACCCGGCGACCGCATCCCGGGAGGAGCAGATCCGGGTGGCCGAGAACGTCCTGCGCACGCAAGGGATCGGCGCGTGGCCGAAGTGCGGCGCCCAGGCCGGCAGCCCGGCCGTGTGGGGCACGCCCACCATGCCGACCGGCTGTGCCGCGATGCCCTCCACCGGCTTGTTCGGCTTCATCAACCCGCGCCAGATGTGCACGGCCCTGCTCAGCCCGCTGGGTGCGTTGGCGACACCGCGCTGAACTCGTTGCCCTGCGGGTCAACGCGCACGCCATCGTCAGCGGCATCGTCGTACACCGTCCACTGCCACCGATTCGGGATCACCCGTTCGTCGTCCACCCGGACGAACTTCCAGATGAGGTCCTCTCACCCCGCCGAGCCGTAGAGCCAGCGCGGCGTGCCGTCCGAGCCGTAGAGCCAGCGCGGCCCACCAGGCCGCGAGATCTTCCGGCTGATCGCTGTCGGTGCAGACGGCAAAGGCCCGGGCCAGTGGCCCTTCGTCGAAGCGGTGTCTGCCAGTTCGGCGGTCATGGTGTAA
>CAVYPI010000080.1:0-27316 GCA_963770125.1 uncultured Actinomycetota bacterium
GCATCAGGTGACGATCGACACGCCAGCACAACGGAATCACCATGCTCGGATAGAACACCGTGAAGTAGTTGAGCCAGCCCCGGAGAGCCGGGTTCACGCCACCCGCGAGGTCGTTAAGGGTTAGAGTTGTGCGCCGATGTATCTTCCACGAGGCCACCTTTCGGCTCATGTCCATCAACTTGCCAGGATCGACCGCAGGTAGAAACCTCGTGAATGCCCTTCCCTCCGCCTTGTTGAAGGCCCTCCGGGGACGAAACGCATAGCCGCAGAACGTAAACGACATCACCGGGTGATCCCGTTGCCGCCGACTGTCCTTGCAGTACACTATTTTCGTCTTCTCGGGATGCAGACTCAATCCGATATCGGCGAACCGACGCCCGATTGCCTCCCGCACCTCCCAGGCTTGACGTTCGGTCACACAGTGGATCACCGCATCGTCCGCGAAACGCTCGAACCGGACTCCCGGATATTCCCGAGAGATCCACAGATCAAAGCCGTAATGCAGGAACAGATTAGCGAGCAACGGTGAAATCGGTCCGCCTTGTGGCGTACCCCGAGTCCTTTCGATGACGGTGCCGTCCGGCATCTGCATCGGGGCTTTAAGCCAGCGCTCTACATAGAGCAGGACCCATTTCTGGTCCGTATGGCCCGTGACCGCCTTCATTGTCAGATCCCATGAGACCGTGTCGAAGAAGGCCTTCACGTCGAGGTCGACGACCCAGTCCTTCTCCCAGCACCGTTTGCGGCATGCCGCTATCGCGTCCAAGGGTGACCGTCCGGGACGATATCCGTAGGAGTCGTCGTGAAAGACCTTCTCCACTTCCGGCTCCAATGCCAGGACCGCCACCGTCTGCGCCACCCGATCGACCACGTTCGGGATGCCCAGGACTCTCGTTCCTCCTTTCTTCGGTATCTCCACCGCGCGGACCGGCCCGGGGAAGTACGACCCAGACGACATGCGATTCCACAGCCTGTAGAGGTTATCCTTCAGCCTCTCCTCGAACTGCTCGATCGTCACGCCATCGACCCCGGCCGCTCCTCCGTTCTCTTTGACCTTCAACCACGCACTCCACACCAGCTTTTTCGGGATGTCGTGCGACTTGCCCTGCAACTTTGGCTCACTCATGCGATTCCTTCCTCACGGTTGATCACACTCATCAGCCAGGACGACCCCACCCCTTGGCTCCGCCCCCACTGCGATACGCAGGGACTTCACAGCTACTACGGGTGAGTCCGCCGGCGCGTCCCGCGACGGTACTCGGCTCCTTGCGGATTCCGCCGCTTGGAGTTCTCCCTCTCGCCACCAACTGCTCGGTGACCGTGTCGAGACGCGCCTTCACATGTTCCGTACGAGAGCCCGGACCGGACTCATGCTGCCTGTACGCCGGACACCACCTGGGCAGTAGACGGGTAACCCCCAGGCTCATCCCAGAGCAAAGACCAAACCCTGGTTTCGATGTCATCTAATTAGCTTTCGACACTTCAGTCGGCAGAGGGCCTTTCGACCCATCGCTCATCTTTCCGGTCCACACCTGACACGATCACTGCCGCGCCTTTTCCTACACCGTTCAAGACCACGGTCTTCAGCCAAGGCCCCGGTAGGTGGTTTGAAGCCTCCTCCCGCAAGGCGACTCCGGAGGTCCAGAAAACTCCTCCATCTCCTCATACAGCACCAGAAGCCAGGCACACCAAGCCCCACCCCCACTCATGTTCACAAAGTCTTCAGCTAACGCAGCAGTGGGCGGCTTGAAGCCTCCCCCCGCAGGGCGACTCCGAAGGGCCAACAATCCTTCATCTCCTGCACAGCACCACCTCAAGAAGCTCGCCTATCACGCTCCCTTCAGCGTTCGTGACACACGTGGATCGAGGCACTAAGTTCTACAGTCAGTCGTCACGGACTGAGCCCCTTACTTCTCCCGTCGTGCACGGCCGCGCACATTCGGGCTTCGAGGTCTGGCCTTATGCATTTCAGGTTCTGCCTCCCCCGTCGTCCCGAAAAGGGTCCTTTGACCCGGATCCGCGCGCCTCAGTGCACATATTCGAGGCACCGGAATGGGAGGCGGCCCGCCCAGCCGACAGGCCAAGTACCAGTCCAGCGCCCGTCAGCCGAAGTCGAGCATGTGGGCAAGCATCCGGAGCGCGCGAGCGGTGTCCCGACCGTCGGGCACGTCGGCGAACTCTGGGACAAGGTGAAAGTCGATTCTGTTTCGCAGAGATGAGGAGGATGACCGTCAGGTCGATGAAGTGCCCGGCCAGCGCGGCCAGATGTTGTAGCCGATCGCGGGGTTGTTCGCGCCGGTCTCCCGGATCAGCTTGACTTCCATCGCCCGAACCTCATCGTCCGTAGCCGTCTCGGACTCCCAGAGAATCTCTTTGCGGAGCGTCAAATCCAGCCGGTGCGCGTCGAGGTCGGCGGCAATCCGTTCCCGGGCGCTCGGGCTGCCCACATTAATCAGCGTTCCGATCAGATCCATGCCCACATAGATCTTCCCGTTCGGGTAGGTGATCTTGTAGATCTGCTTGCGGCGCGGCATGCTGCGGCTACTCCGTCAGGTCGACCACCGGGGCGTCCGGGGCGTTCTTCTGCACCGAGGCGATGCCGTTTTTCGCGCTGGCCTTCGAATCGTAAGCCTCGCCGACCGCGATGATCTCCCCGTTCCCAGCCTTGAGCCGGAAGCGGAGCTTGCCCTTCGCGTACTTATACAACTCGAACTTGCCCGCCATGCTGTTCTCCCTCTCCGTGACTCGACGCCTGGTGCTTGACCGCTGCCGACTTGTATCACGTTTGTGGCGACCATGCCCCGTGTTGAGCAGGCAGTTGAGGAACATGGGATTAGAGCACGACCAGTTGCCGAGCCTCCCGCTCGCCGAAGTCGCCGGAATCGCCCGCACGCACCACCTCACCCGTCAGCTCGATGGTGGCCGTCATGCCCGGTCACCTCTCCGTCAGTGCGTGAAGACGCTGACGTCTCCGGGCTCGGTCTGAAGCACCTCGCGGCGGAAGCGCAGCAGGTAGCCGAAGTACAGCCCGCCCAGGATCAGCAGGCCGACCACGATCACCACCGGCACCAGCGCCTCGGAGGGGCTCACCAGGACGAACAGCACGAAGGCCGACCAGGCCAGGGCGCCGACGGCCACCGGCAGCTCGAAGCGGCCCAGGCTGAACGCGCCCTCCTTGTGCCCCAGGCGCTTGCGCACCGCCAGGTAGAGGATGACCGTCGCGCCGTAGATGAGCGCCGGGAGAATCGTGGACGCGGTGATCAGTTCCAGCAGCGCGGCGCCGGGCACCACCAGCATCAGCACCACGCCCACCACGAAGACCAGGATGGTGGCCGGGACCGGGGTGTTGGTGCGGGGGTCGACCTTGCGCATCCACTGATGGGCCGGGAAGCGCTGGTCGCGGCTCATCGCGAAGACGATGCGGCTGCAGGTCGTCATGACCACCAGCCCCGCCCCGAAGAACGCGAACACGATGGCGACCAGCAGGATGCGCTCGGTCACCACGCCCAGCTGGTCGCGCATGATCATCGAGACCGGCGATTCGCTGCGGCTGACCGTGGGGACGTCGCGGATCGCGATGGTGAGCGTGACCAGGAAGACCAGCCCCAGCACGGCTGCCGCCGCCACCGAGGACACGATGGCGCGCGGGACGGTGCGGAAGGGGTCCTTGGCCTCCTCGGCCAGGTTGGCCGCTGCGTCGAAGCCGACGAGCGTGGCCAGCCCCATGATCATGGCCAGCATCAGCCCGCCGCCGACGCCGAAGTACTGCGGCGCGTGGGCGGCGATGCCCTGCGAGATGAGGTTGTCGGTCGAGCCGGTGCCGGTGATGAGCACCGCGACGATCAGGGCGACGGCCAACACCACCACGATCAGCAGCTCCAGGCCGACGGCGACCGAGTTGATCTTGGCGACGACACGGGTGGAGGCGATGGCGAGGATGGCCTGTAGGGCCAATGCCACCAGGGTGATCACCCGCGCGGTGTCCTCGTTCGGGGCCATCCCGAACAGCGGCATGAATGCCTGGCTCGCCAGGGCGCTGTCGGCAGCCACCGCGCCGATGGCGAGGTAGCAGAAGGACAGCCAGCCGAACCCCCAGCCGATCTTGGGATTGGCCAGCCGGGACGCCCACTGGTAGGACGAACCGCTCAGTGCGATACGCGCCGCGAACTGGGCCACCACCAGGGCGATCAGCATCTGGCCCGCCGCCGCCAGCACCCAGAGCCAAATGCCGACCGGCCCGGAGTTCTGCAGCACGTCGTCGTAGGTGCCGAAGACGCCGACCGCAACCGAGATGAACGCGAAGCTGATCGCGAACACCTGGAAGGGGCCGAGGGTGCGTTTCAGCTCCGGTCGGTAGCTGGAGTCCTGACCCAAACTGTCCGGTGCCTGGTCCTCGATAGTCATCGCAATTCCCCCTCGGGATCAGGTAGCAACTCGTAGGTGGCGCGTTGCAGCTCGGCCAATGCTTTGCGCTCGTGGAGATCCACAACAAGGTCGACGACGTTGCCGTTCGTGCTGGCCACCAACACAGAGGTCACTGCACCGAGGCGTCGTCTTGTCGTCAGTCGCTGCTAACGCGCAGGTCGTCACGGCAGCAGCGACTTCGTCGTCAGATCGCCCGCCCCACAGTACGCCGCTTACGTCTGTATCCGGCAAACTCGTAAAGATTGCTGGGATTAGCTGCCCATGGAGCTCACCAGTGTGATCCTGACTGTGCGCCGTTCGACATGCAAACACGTTGAGTTTCCCTAACCTTGTGTCTCGAACCGACATGACACATGGTGGTGGCCGAGCGGACTCGACAACTGGGGATCCACGGGAAGGATTTCTTAGTGGACCCAGATATCGGCAATGGCCGGGACGGTCGCCGCGTTACCGGTTGTGTTCAGGCCGTACATCTGTTCCAGCGTGGACAGCACGTTGTAATGGGTGACCGGTTCGCCATATGCGCCGGGTTTCACGTTCGCGCCGTAGAAGATGGTTGAAATCTGGTTGTTTTCGCCGTTGTCGTCCTCGTCCCAAGTGACCACCAGCAGGCTGTTGTTGGCTTTTGCCCAAGTGGCGTAGGCCGACAGGTTGTTGTTCAGCCAGGCATCGCCTTGGGCGACGGACCCGTCGTGCATGTCGTTGTCGAGATTGGGGATGACAAATGCGACGGTCGGCAGGCTCTTGTAGTCCGAGCTGGGCGGGAAGGATGAGAAAGGCACCGAGTCGGCGGGCGGCACATTGGCGAAGTTCACCCACGGGGCATGCTTGCGAGCGTATTTGCCCGACCCACAGGCGGTGGAGCCGACGCTGGGCAGGTCCTCGGAATAACCGGTAAACGTCTGTCCGCCCGCGAGCAGCTCGGAGCCGAGGTTCGGTGCGGCACCCCCAGCGAGCGGGCACGCATCGGAGGCCAACCCGAAGGTGTCACCGGCGAACAGGGCCAAGTAATTCGGTTCGCTGGGGTGGGTGATCGCGAAGGACTGCGTCATCGACGCCCCGTCGGTGGCCAGCGAGTTGATGTAAGGCGCGGACTTGTTGCCGATAATGTCAGCGGCAGACCGGTTCTCTTCCACCACGACCACGACGTGCGCGGGACTCGGCAGCCCCGCCGCGACAAGCCCAACGCGCGTCGTAAAGCCCGCGCTAGGTGACCAAGGAGCGCTGACCACCAGGGTCAAGACCGCCATGACGGCGAGCCAGGCAACAGGGTTGAACAGGCACCGATGGCCTACGAGTGCGCGCTTTATCGTCATACGCATTGCCATTCTAATGAGTTGGCATTAACGGCGGCGACGCAGCGGTATCGCGCCCTGCGGCCACCTTCCGCCGCGTGACCTCGGGACCGTGCAGTGCTCCAGGCGGCGCCGACCGCCGGGCTAGGTTCGCGCTGGTGCGGCAAGGCGCGATCGTGCTGACGATGCTCCAGTCCGAGGCTCTTTCGGGGCCGTGCTGGATGACAAGGCCAGTGCGGAGCCGCTCAACGAACTGACCTTCGGTCTGCCGCTTGCTAAACGGCGCCAAGGTGCTGATCCAGGTCAACGCAAGGGCCTGACCAAGCGGGAGGCCGCTGGCTACTCACCGTGGCTCGCTGGTGCTACACCCCACGGACTGGGAAAACGTGGAGTTGGCGCTGGCGTCCACGAACGTTATCGAGCACGTGTCGCTGCCCTAGGACCTGGCCAGCCATCGGCTCTTCGGTGTGCCCATCGTGGCCACCGTGTCGGAGGCCGCCGGAACCAGCCATGTCCTCGCGCAAGGCGCCGTGATAATCGACACCGACTCCCAAGGCATCGGCGTGCAATGGTCAGAGAACTCCAACGCCGACGACTTCTCCAAGAACCTCATCCGCGCCCGCTGTGAAGGCCGGTTCGGCACAAGCGTTCTGCCTCCGCTCGGCGTCGTCGTCGCCGACCTGACCGCGTAATGTCAGTTGAATCGCCAGCTGTACTCGCCATGCTCGGGGCAGACAAACACGCCATCTCTGCGGGTCGGCCCCGTCTGGCCGTGGCTGTAGCTGGTCCGGTCCTCGCGGATGAGCTTGCCTGGCCGCCCACAAACATGGCATCCAAATCGGTAGAGCTTACTCATGTCCTCGAGTATACCGGCAGAGGGTTTGCCGTGAGAGGATTTATGCAGCAATGCGAGTATTGCAAAGGTTGCTGTAGGTACACAATGGTTGCCATTCGGCGCAGGATCAACGCGGGCTCGCAACCGTCAAACGCTGGTAGGGGGGTCGAGAACACTCAATGGCGACCCGCCAGCAAGTGCCGGTTGTCCGCGACGGGATTCGGCGGCCCCGAGGCCGGGGCACGGGCGGCGGAGCGGCTGATCGGCGACCGTGACGCCGCGTCGCGGGAGTGGCGATCAGGGAGCGCGTGATGGGGCGGCCCGCCCATGAGGAAGTCACGCTGGTGTTCACTGACCTGGTCGGCTTCTCTGACTGGGCGCTGCGGGCGGGCGACGACGCTACGCCGAGGTTGCTGCGCTGGGTCGCGCAGGTCGTCGAACCGCCGCTGCTCGAAGCTGGCGGACAGGTCCGTCGTCATCATGGCGGGTCGAACCTCCCTACCCGGCAGCGACGTGGACCGTCGAGGAATACACCATTGGAGACTTGGTGTCGGTGCGGCCATACAGAGGCTCGTTCGAACCGGAAGTGGCCCTGCCGTTGACAGCGGCGTGGGCGATGCCGTTCGAGCGCGGCTGTCCGGTGCGCCTATCCACGTCCCGGAAGGGTCAGCGGCATCTGAGCGGGCTGAGGTGGGTGCTCAACGATGCGGTCGCCACCCAAGGGACACGATCACCCAGCTCGCAGTGTGCTTGCTTCGGCGAGCCGACCGCGACCGGCCCCAGGAGTTCGGCATATACGAGTCGGACGGCGCCCCTGACGAAAAGGAGAGCCGTCCGAAGCACGAACCACCTGGTTACCAAGCGTGCATGATGCGCGGTGAAATGTGGCCTCGGCGTCAGGAGACATTTTCCCCGCCTGACGCAAGCCCACCGCACTGTGCCCAGTTGATGGGCCTTGCTTCGCGTGGGTGCCTGGTGCTGGTGCTGGGCGCCACAGCCGAGAGGAGGAATCTTTTCTTCCGGTCCGACCTTGGTCTGCCGTGGATCCGTACCTTAGTTAGGTCTACCCCGCCTATCCAGGTAAAGCTGGGCTTGACCCTGTTTGGCGGACACAGGGTCAGGCGGCTTGTGCCGTCTGAGTGGATCGATTCTCGTATTCGACCGGGCTGATCATACCGAGGGCCGAATGGCGTCGGCGCCGGTTGTAAACCCGCTCGATCCAGTCGCCGACGGCGAGCTTAGCGGCCGCGCGAGAGGGCCACAAGTACCGGTCGTAGAACTCGACTTTCAGTGTCGCCCAGAATGATTCGGCCGCAGCATTATCCCAGCACACGCCGGTGCGCCCGACCGAGCGGGCCAGGTTGTGCTCGCGGGCGAACCGGGCCAGCTGTCCACTGGTGTACTGACAGCCCCGATCGGCATGCAGAGTGACCGTGTCGACCAGCCCCCCGCGCATGGCGACCGCCATCGCCACCGCGGAGGTGACCAGATCGGCGCGCAAGTGCTCATCAATGGCCCAGCCGATCACCCGCCGCGAACAGCCGTCCCGGACCGCGCACAAATACAACCAGCCCTCACCCGTTCGCAAGTAGGTGATGTCGGAGGTCCACACCCGATTCAGCGCGCCGGTGTCGAACCGGCGCCGCACCAGGTCTTTGGGCACCGGTGCATCCAGGTCGACCACCGTTGTGACCGGCGCGAACGTGCGCGGGCTGATCCCGGCCAGCCGCTGCCGGCGCAGCGACGCCGCCACCGTCTTACGCGACACCCGCTCACCGGCGGCGCGCAGATCAGCCAGCACCCGTGGTGCCCCGTACACCCCGTCAGAGCCGGCGTGCGATGCCGCGACCTTGGCGTCCAGCGCGGCGCGCCGCCGCTGCGAGGGGGTGGGGCCGCGGTCGCGACTCGCCCGCCACTGGTAGAACCCCGACCGGGATACCTCCAGCAGCTCGCACATCCGCGTGATCGGGTAGCTGGCCTTCTCCGCCTCGATCACCCGGTAGGCCTCTACCGGTTCTGCTCGGAGACGAAGAAGGCCGCGGCTTTTTTTAAAAACTCACGGTCCAAACGTAATTCGGCGTTTTCTCGGCGCAGACGCTCCAGCTCCGCGCGTTCATCGGCATCAAGCACCGCGCCAGTATCGCCAGCCGCGGCCGCCTGGCGTTGGAGGCGCACCCAACGACCCAGCACTTGTTCACCGACACCGATCTCCGCCGCCACGTGCGCCACCGGTCGACCGGTCTCAATCACCAGGCGGGCAGCCTGCTCCCGGAACTCCGGGGTGTACTTCCTTCGCTTGCCCGACATACGGACAACCTTCCCGCAGGACCAGCGGTCCCACCAGTCAGGTGTCCACCATCAGGGGTCAACCCCAAAGCAAACAGCAAAATGAGTGAGGTCGGATTGGTACTTGCCGGATTCCTCGTCGGCCTCGACAGTATCCAGGATGCCGGGTGCCGTGATGATCAACCGTCGCCGGGAGCCCAATTCTTCTTCCAGATCGAAGACTTGGCCTGGTTGGCTCGAGGGATGTTGCGGGTCGGGATGCCAGACATGTGTGACCCAGCCGCCGTCCCACCGGATCGTCGTTGCGACAGGACGCCCATCGGAATAGGTGCTGACAGCATCCCCTCTTATGAGATCCCGCACGTTCCAGCCTATCTCGTTACCGGCCTCATCGTCGTCGACGAACGCGGCAAGGTATAACCACAGTTCCAGCTGACCCAGCGAGCACATACCGTCATTGGTGGTCTCCAAGTCCGGGTCGAGACCACCGAACAAGTCACATAGGCGCCTAACACGTTGCATCCCAAGGGCGTAGATGTACTTCTTGTAGTCCTCAGTCGGGTACGAAATCATGACGTCCCTACCTTCCCGCTTAACGCAGATCGGTTTTCAGCGCTTCAGAGTCCGAGTCCGCCTGCTCGCAGGCGGCCGCTTTCGACTTCCGCTGATGCGGAGGATCCACAACCATCACTGCGCATCCGGGAGGAATGGGCAAATCCGCGTTGTAGTTGTCATTGCCAGTGGTGTTGGGAAGCCACGGGATACCGCTGTTGTGCACATTGCCGTGCGCAGACCAGCCCCGGCTACTCGGGGGCCCCACCACGATCGGAGCAATGATCAGAACCTGTGGATGACCCGCGGCGAGGCGGCGTAAATGGGCGCACCTTCCCGAGGATGATCTGAAAGTCCAGTAGCTCTGATCAAGACCGGCGTTGGCGCGCTGGTTGGGAAGGTACGCCCATGCTCACGGTAGTTCACGATTCCGGCTCATCCAACGACAACAGCACTGCGGGTCGGTCGTTGCTCGATGAGATCGTCCGCGACGGCGCCAGGCAGATGCTCGCCGCGGCCTTGGCCGCCGAGGTCGCCGCCTATGTCGACCAGTTCAGTGATCAGGTCGACGAGCACGGCCGGCGTCTGGTGGTGCGCAACGGCCATCACCACCAGCGCGACGTGCTGACTGCGGCGGGGGCGGTCAGCGTGCGGGCGCCGCGGGTCAACGACCGCCGTGTCGACCCCGATACCGGGGAGCGGCAACGGTTCTCCTCGGCGATCCTGCCGGCGTGGGCGCGTAAATCGCCGCAGATGACCGAGGTGTTGCCGCTGCTGTACCTGCACGGGCTCTCGACCGGTGACTTCGGTGCCGCGCTGGAGCGGTTCCTCGGCTCGGGTGCCGGCTTGTCGGCTACGACGATCACCCGACTGACCTCGCAGTGGCAGGACGAGGCCACGGCATTCCAAGACCGGGATCTGTCGGTTACCGACTACGTCTACCTGTGGGTCGACGGCATCCATCTGAAGGTTCGGCTCGAGCAGGAGAAGCTGTGCTTGCTGGTGATGATCGGGGTGCGTGCCGATGGCCGCAAGGAACTCGTCGCGCTGGCTGACGGGTACCGGGAGTCGACCGAGTCGTGGGCTGATCTGCTGCGTTCCTGTCGGCGCCGCGGGATGATCGCCCCGGTGCTGGCCGTCGGTGACGGGGCACTGGGGTTCTGGAAGGCGATGCGCGAGGTGTTCCCGGATACCCGCGAGCAGCGGTGCTGGTTCCACAAGCAGGCCAATGTGCTTGCCGCGCTGCCGAAGTCAGTGCATCCGGGCGCTTTGGCGGCGATGCGGGAGATCTACAACGCCGAAGACGTCGACCAGGCACAGCTCGCGATCAAGGCCTTCGAGATCGACTACGGCGCCAAGTACCCCAAGGCGGTCGCCAAGATCGTCGACGACGCCGACATGCTCCTGGAGTTCTACAAGTATCCCGCCGAGCACTGGGTGCACCTGCGCACCACGAATCCGATCGAGTCGACGTTTGCGACCGTGCGGCTGCGGACCAAGGTGACCAAGGGTCCGGGCTCACGCGCAGCCGGAATTGCCATGGCCTACAAGCTAATCGATGCCGCACAAGCACGCTGGCGCGCAGTCAATGCACCGCACCTGGTCGCCCTCGTCCGTGCCGGCGCGGTGTTCCACAAAGGCAAACTGCTCGAACGGCCGGTCGACATCACACCCGCCGAGACCGCCGAATCAACCGAAACGGAGGTTGCCTGAAACAACCCCATCCACAGGTCTTGACAATATCTCCCACGATCGACACGGGTGTGCCATCACTGTAGGTGCCTTCGGCGAGCCGTCGGTGACTGGCTCGCCCCCCATGCCGAAAACGGTGTGGGTGCCTAGTAGTTCGTAGAGATAGAAGAGCTCTTTATGGAGGTGTTCGCGTTCCCATCGGCTAAGGGCGATCTCGCTGACCTTATCGGCGATGGCCCTAAGGACCACGGTGCCTACGGCATAGCCGTGCCTGGCCTCGTCCTCTACCTCGTCGGGCGTCCGCCCGAAACTGTCGTGTTCACTACTCACCTTCTTTCTCTTTTTGTTGGGGTTCTCGTACCCGCCACAGCCGGACGGACGTTCACGGGTGTCGGCGGGTTAGCGCCGGGGAACAGGTTTTGTGTCTGACCCGCCGGATTTGTGGCCGTTGACCTGCGAAAGGAGGTCAGGCGGGTCACAATCGCGCCCATCCTCTGTTGGCATATCGATAGTTGTGTAGAGGGAGAGGGCGGAGCCCCCGGTGTGGTCGCGCCCAAGAGATGACCCGCATTTGTGACCCGCTAGGCCCGCTACCCCGTCTGCGCAGGTCGGCGGTGTGTTTTTTGGCGGGTCAGGCGATTTGCCATGACCCGCCCGGCGCTCCGCTGACCCGCCGGCGGCTTTCGGCGCGGTGATGGTCCACCGGGTTGTCTTGGCTTTGTTCTGCCCGTTGTCGTTCTCGATGTGCCATCCCAGCGCCCGCAGCGCGGGGGCGTGCCGGATTAGCCGGGTGGTGACTTCGCGGGCCTTCTTCGGCCAGTCTTGCGGTGGTCGGTCCTGCGCCGGCGTGACCGCGGCGAGAATCGTGGCCGCAGTGGCGTTGGTGCAGGTGTAATCCCGTTCCTGCATCGCCGCGATGAACGGGTCGGAGGCGACGCTGTCGGCGACCAAGTGCGTGGCCCGTTCCCGATACCGCTGCAGGCCTTCGGTGTGGTGGATTTCGTCAATGCAGGCGAGGACCTTGGCGTAGTCGGCCATGCGGGGCAGCCGGTCTACGCGGATCGTGGGCAGCCTGTGGTGGACTTTGGCGGCGAGGTCGAGCAGCCCGCCGAGGATGGCGGGGTAGGCCTGAAGCCATTCGGCTTCGAGTTCAGTTTCGTCGCGGCGCTGCGCTTCGGTGATCCGACCGAGGTCCACCAGGGCGAGCCGGTCAGCGAGGTCACCGTTCAGGCCGCCCAGGTCAATGCCGTTGATGATGACGCAGCGCAGGAACTGGATAACAGCGAGATCGTTGTCGGTGTACAGCTGGCGTTTGACGTTCCCGTCGCCGGTGGCTGCGCGGCACAGCGCGTCGGAGAACCAGTCGGCAATACGGGACAGGTTGTCCAGCGCCACTACCCATGACCCGTTCGCGGCTGTGACCCACGCCTCGATATCGCGGGGCGGCATCCGCAACGGCACCACCGAAGGGTCGGTCAGTGACACCACGCGCCGGGTGGTGGTGCTTTTCGCTGAGCCGTGTTCGGCGAGCAATCCGAGGATGACGTGCGGCGCGAGGGGTTGGATCAACGCGGCCACCATGACCGCAAGGAGGATCGGCCGGTCGGGTTCGGCGACGTTGATCAAGTCCCACAGCTTCGTGAGGTCGCCACCGCGGATCGGGTCGGGCATCCTGGCGGTGAGTTCGGTGCGCCTGAACACCACGGGGGCGGTGTCGGTGATCTCCCATTCGCCGCCGTTGATGGCGATGACATGGTCGCCTGGGTCGGCGAGGTCGATGTATACCGTACCGTTGTACTGGGCAACCCGCAGGTGCAAACGGCACGGCTCTGCCTGCGCGGCAAATCCTTCCAGCGCGGTGAGGGCATCGGCGCGGGCCTGTTGCGAGGCCACGGCGTTGTTTCTCTCGAAGTAGTCTCGGGCCAAATTGGCGCGCAGTCCGGTCTTGCTGCCGCGCAGCGGCAGCGCGACGTGAGGCACGTCGGGCTGTGTCGCGTATGGTGTCCCGTCGTCGCTGACCCCGAGGTCGTAGAGGATGCGGGCGGTGTCCACGAGTTTTGTTGCAACGGAACACTTCTCGGTCTTCTCGGTCTTCTCGCTGTCGCTCATGGAGGCGCGCTGCTCCTGCCGCGAGTTGACTACTTTTACCCCAGCAGGTTTGCACGTCGTCGTCGTTGCGGCCGTCGAGCCGCTCGGCCAGGTCGGCGCGGGTGTTCACCAGCGAGTGGGTCTGCTCGAGCGTGAGGTGGTCGTCGTAGCAGGCGCCGACGATCCGCAGGGTGTCCTTGCTGCGGTCGCCGGTGTTCTTCTCGACGGCGGCCTTCACCTGGGGATACCTGGCGAGATCGAACGCCTCCACGTCATGTAGACCGTTTCCGGCGTTACCCGGTGCCGCAGGCGACGCCTTCTTCGCCTTTCTCTGTGGCTCGGGATCGTCTGGCCCAGGCAGGGTGACCCCGAGCACCGCAGCCACGGCTTCGGGTTCCATCCGTACCTCGGAGGGCTTGACGACCCACTCCACGCGGTACGGCTGGTCGAGACCGTCCAACACGACGGCTTTGTAGTTGACAGAACCGCCGGGACGGAGAAGATCGTTGTCGGATATCTTACCTGACTTAGGACACCGTCGGCGGGTTTGCGGGCCGCGAATGCTGTGACCTGCGGGTTCGTGTCGCCTTCGCGGGTGTTTGGCTTACTAATTGGGTAGGTTGCGGTGCGTGTTCGTGCGGAAAGTGCGCACCGCCTCGGGCGCGGTGGCGGTGCAGGTAATGCGCAAAGCTGGTGGCGGTGATGTGCTGGTCGAGCATGTGGGTTCTGCGCATACCGATGCCGAGCTGGGAGTTCTTCTGGAACGGGCACGCCGGATCGCTGCTGCCGGTCAGCAGGTGCTCGACTTCGAGGTGCCTGCACCGGTGGAGCGTGTCAGCGATGTCGCCGACTGGCGTGCAGGTGAACTCGTGCGGCCCCGCCAGACACCTGCGGGGGTGTCCGGGCCAGGCCGCACGGTGGGGACGAGTTCGCGGCTGCTGTATGACGTGCTGGGCGCGGTGTATGACCGGCTCGGCTTCGACGTGGTCGACGATGCGGTGTTCCGGGACTTGGTGATCGCCCGGATCGCCGAGCCAACCAGCAAGGCCGACTCTCTGCGGGTGTTGACTGATCTCGGGGCGAAGGTGGTGTCGTACAGGACACTTCAACGCCACCTCGCCCAGATCGGCCCGGGTGGGTATCGCGATCTGATCGCGACCAAGTGCTTCGCCCACGCCGGAGACACCGGCGGGCTGAGCCTGATCTTGTACGACGTCACCACACTGTATTTCGAGGCTGAGAAGGAAGACGAACTGCGCAAGGTCGGATTCTCCAAGGAACGCCGCGTGGATCCGCAGATCGTCGTCGGACTTTTGGTGGATCGATCCGGATTCCCTTTGGAGATCAGCTGTTTCGACGGTGCCACTGTCGAAACCCACACGATCCTGCCGATCATCAAGGCGTTCTGCGCTCGCCACGGCATCAAGCACACGACGATGGTCGTCGCCGCCGACGCCGGCATGCTCTCGGCGAGCAACCTCAAAGATCTCGATGGGGCCGGGCTGTCGTTCATCGTCGGCTCCCGCATGACCAAAGCCCCAAATGATCTGGAGTCCCATTTCCATTGGAACGGAGACGCTTTCACCGACGGGCAGATCATCGACACCGTCACCCCACGGCACTCCCGCAGCAAGGTCAACAACCTCAAGCTGCGGGCCGAGCCGGTATGGGACCCGGCTGAACATCCGAAAGCCTGGCGGGCGGTGTGGCAATACTCGGCCAAACGTGCCCGCCGCGACACCGCGACTCTGGCCGCCCAAGAAGCACGCGCGAGGGCGGTGATCGACGGCAGCAAGCCCGTCAAATCCACCAGGTTCGTGACCATCAAAGGCGATGACCGCACCCTCGACGAGGCCAGCCTGGCCCGTGCCCGCAAGCTGGTCGGCTTGAAGGGCTACGTCACCAACATCGCAGCCGACGTGATGCCCGCGGCCGAGGTGATCAGCAAGTACCACGACCTGTGGCACGTCGAGCAGTCGTTCCGTATGTCCAAGCACGATCTGCAAGCTCGGCCGATGTTCCACAGGACCCGGGATGCGATCGAAGCCCATCTGAGCATCGTCTTTGCCGCGCTCGCGGTCGCCCGCCGTATCCAAAACCAGACCGGCCTGGCCATCGCCAACGTCGTCAAGCAACTACGGCCCCTGCGCACCTCGATGATCACCATCAACGGCGTCACCGAGAACTTCCCGCCCGAGATTCCCGCAGCTCAACGCGAAATCATCGCCCACCTCGGCATCGAGACCGCTTACTAAGCCAAATGTCCTAAGTCAGGAGAAGATCGTTGTCGGATATCTTATTGTCGCCGTTGAAGTACGTGCGCATCCCTTGCTGAAGCGTCTGGTACTGAGCCAAGGGCACCGGACGGTCCAACCGGACGTAGACATGGCTATGGCCCCGGCGGCCGGAGGCAACGGCGAACGCACCCAGGGACTCCAACTTGGCGGCGTCGGCTCCGTTGTCGGCATCCGAGTGCAGGAGCTGGAACGCAACGGCTGTCCCCTTGTTGCGCCTGTCGGTCGTCAAGATGTTCGGGCAGACGTAGAGATCGTTGGCACCTCGCTGGGACAGAACGTCATCGAGGTGGCGGATCGCATCGTCGGCCTGTTGTGGCCATGGAAAAGCCAACGGCTTCCACTTCTGATGTTCGTATCCGCCGGTTGCATCGGCGTGTGCGTCCATACCGATGGCGAAGTGCGCGTAGCCTTCGGCGCCGCCGAACACTGCTTCGAGAAACGAGCGATCAAGGCTCACGGAGACCCGCCGTCCCAATGAACCGCCCCTGAGCAGAAGTACTTTGTTGAAGCCGACGGAGCGACGTTTTGGTCATAGAAGATAAAGCTGCCGCACTATTGGAGGAATCGGCACAGAATGCAGATGACTTGTTTACCGAGCAGATTTGGAGAATGGTGGCAATGTCGTCATCAGAAAGCATCCACTTGCGCCCGATCTTTTTGGCGGGAAACCGGCCAGACCGCAGATTGTCCGCGAGCCAGCGTTCGCTGCAATGAAGCTTCGCAGCAGCTTGGCCCAGGTCCAGAAGAATCATGCCCGCCGACTCCTTCGATCAACGCTATCGAACCAAAGATAGCCCAGGAAGGCACACTGGAAAATTCGTTTAGATGACCTAACATATTAGGATTTAAAACCGGTTTTACTCGCGTTTTACTCGGCGTGGATACGCCTCCCTAAAGGCCCAGCTCAGTCACCCAGGACGGGTAGAATTGGAGTGTAATGAAGGTCACACGCCAAATACCGCATTGAACCGGAACTGGGCGTAAAAGTCAGAGACTGGCCGCATTCTTCTGCTTCGAATTAGCCTTTGTCGGCTTGAGAGCATTGCCGACCACATCGGCCACCACCCGTGAGGACTTACGGTCCAGATGGCCGTAACGGTCGGAGGTGGTCTGGATGCTCTCGTGGCCCAGGTGGCGCTGGATTACCGTCAGCGGGACACCTGCCTGGATAAGCCAGCTGGCGTTGGTGTGCCTGAGATCATGCACCCTGGGCCTTTTGGTGAGGCCCATGTCCTTCGCCCTCGCCCGTGCAGGCTCCCAGACGTTGGGGTTGAAGTTATGGGCGCGGACAGGTCCATCGTCACCACGACGACCCCGACCAGAATTGGTGAACACCCACTCCCCCGACAAGTCGAGCTTGGCCAGGACGCTGGAAGCCACATCAATCGTCCTGATGCTGCGGCGGGTCTTGGGTGGCCCCAGCTGGTAACCCTCACCGGGCACATAGCGCCACGCCCGCCGGATGTCGACGGTGCCCTCAGCCAGATTGATGTCACCGGGCCGCAGGGCGGTGGCTTCTCCCCATCGAGTGCCACTGGCAACCAAGAACTCGACCAAGGGTTGCCACGGTTCGGTCACAGACGACAGCAGGACGGCGAACTCCTCGTCGGTCAGGAAGACCATCTCGGTGGGTGTGTCCCGGCGTAGTTTGTTGCCGTCGCAGGGATTGGCTGTCAGGTGCCGGGCCCGTACTGCCGCATTGAGGGCACCGGCCAGGAAGCCGTGTTTATTCGCCACCGTCTTGGCGGCTCCGGTCAGACTGTTGAGCCACTGAGCCACATCGGCGTTTGTCAATGCCGTCACCGGCAGAGGCCCGATTTTGCTGGGGGCAATGTCGTTGGCGATGTAGCGCTGGTACCGCGTCCTGGTGGCCTCATTGACCCCCGTCAAGTGATCCACATGGTGTGTGCACCAGCTGGCCACGGTGAAGCCGTGAGCACCTGGCACTTGGGTTGTCCACACCTCCAGTGCTTTGGCCGGGCTCGTCCGGTTGGCTAGCTCCTGGAACCTCACGGCCTCGGCGTGGTTATTGAACGATGACGAAGTCTGCTTACCGTTCAGCACATACAGGACCGCGGTGTAGCTGCTGCCGTCCTTGCGTTGACGCACTCGAACGCTAGCCATGACCCGCAGAATACTCCGGATCTTGACGGGCGTCTTGACGCAGCTTTGCTATCCGACAAATTTCAGCTTCTGAACTGCAGTTATATCGGTGGAGCTAAGGGGACTCGAACCCCTGACCCCCACACTGCCAGTGTGGTGCGCTACCAGCTGCGCCATAGCCCCGTGAAGTTGTGCCCATCGAAGTTACACCACCTGTGGTTCGCGTTCAAAACAGCAGATCAGGGCAGTTCGCCGCCGACTTCGGGGCCGAGGGCGCGGGCCGGGGTCGGCTCGGCGGTCGGACGTAGCCAGGTCTCGGGTGCCAGCACCCAGCCAATCGCCCCGACGAGCAGAATGGCCCCGCTGACCACGAAGGCAGCGCCGAAAGCGACGTGCTGTGCGATCTCGCCGACCGCCAACGACCCGACGATCGCGCCGAGATCGGCCATCATCTGGTACGTCGCGACGGCGGTCCCGCCCCGGGCCTTGCTGCCGATGATGTCCGCAACGGCGGCCTGCTGCGGCGAAGTGAACATGCCCGCGGCGATGCCAGCCACCAGCGCGCCGGCCAGGAAAAGCGTCAGCGATGAGGCCAGGCCCACCGCCATCGTCGCCACCCCCGACACCGTCAGGCCCACGATCAACAACGTGCGGCGCCCAATGCGGTCCGACAGGTAGCCGCTTGGGATAACGGCGGCCACGTTGCCGACGGCAAACGTCGCCAACGCAAGACCGGCGACGCGCGGGCCCCGATGCAGCACCTCTGTGACGAACAGCGGCACCAACGCAATACGCAAGCCGAACACCGACCAGCCCGTCGCGAAGTTCGAGAATAGAGCCGAGCGATACGCCCTGTTGCGCAAGGCAATCCGTAGGGTCACCGGTGCTTCGGTGTCGTCCGCAGGTGCCGCTAGCGATGAATGCCTCAGGTTGACGAACACCACCCCTGCCGCAAGCAGAAGTGCGACACCGTAGATCGCGAACGGCGCTGCGAGACCCAGCCCCGCCGTCACGCTGCCCAGCACCGGACCACCGACAGAGCCGACTAGGAATGCACTCGAGAACAGTCCGGCGACCCGGCCACGGGCGTCCGGTGGCGAGATTCTGATCATCAGCCCCAGCGAAGAGACAGTGAACATCGCGGAACCGAAACCGCCGAGCGAGCGGAACAGCAGAAGCTGCCAGTACGTCTGAGCGAAGGCACATGCGCCAGTGGACACCGCGACGATCAGCAGTCCGCTCAGATAGACACGCCGCTCCCCTATCTTCTGGACGAACAGACCGCTTGCAGGTGCGAACACCAGCCGCATCAGTGAGAACGCCGTGATGACGAACGTGGCCGCGCTGATGCTCACTCCAAAATCGCGGGCGTACTGCGGCAGAACCGGCGAAACGACGCCATAGCCGAGGGCGATCACCACGTTTGCGGTGATCAGCACCCAGACTTCGCTCGGGAGTTTTGGCTTGGCCTGGTCAGCCGTACACTCGCCCTCCGCGACAGGACTCACGCTATGACTGTATTCACCAGGTCCTTGGCGGCTTGCTGCACCTCCGCGAGATGCTCGGGGCCCTTGAATGACTCCGCATAGATCTTGTAGACGTCTTCGGTGCCCGACGGCCGCGCCGCGAACCACGCGTTCTCCGTCGTCACCTTCAGGCCGCCCAGCGGCGCACCGTTGCCCGGCGCGGTGGTCAGCTTGCCGGTGATCGCTTCGCCCGCCAGCTCCGTCGCGGTCACCTGCTCCGGTGACAGCTTGGCCAGCCGTGCCTTCTGCTCCCGGTCGGCGGGCGCGTCGATGCGGGCATACGTTGGCGCACCGTACTTTTCGGCCAGTTCGTTGTACCGCTGCGACGGCGTCTGCCCGGTCACCGCGAGAATCTCTGATGCCAAGAGCGCGAGGATGATGCCGTCCTTGTCTGTGGTCCACGTCGACCCGTCACGGCGCAGGAACGACGCGCCCGCGCTCTCCTCGCCGCCGAAACCGATGGTGCCGCTGATCAGTCCGTCGACGAACCACTTGAACCCGACCGGAACCTCCAGCAGCTTGCGGCCCAACCCGGCGACCACCCGGTCGATGATCGACGAGCTGACGGCCGTCTTGCCTACCGCCGTCGAACCCGGCCAATCCGGCCGGTTGGTGTACAGATAATCGATCGCCACCGCGAGGTAGTGGTTCGGGTTCAACAGACCGCTGTCGGGTGTGACGACGCCGTGGCGATCGGAGTCGGCGTCGTTGCCGGTGGCGATCTGATACTTGTCGCGATTGGCGATCAACGACGCCATCGCGTTGGGCGAGCTGCAGTCCATCCGGATCTTGCCGTCCGTGTCGAGCGTCATGAACCGCCACGTCGCGTCGACCAGCGGATTGACGACGGTCAACTGCAGGTCATGATGTTCGGCGATCGCGCCCCAGTAGTCGACGCTCGCCCCGCCTAGCGGGTCGGCACCGATGCGGATCCCCTCGGCGCGGATGGCATGCAGGTCGACGACGTTCGGCAGGTCCTGCACGTAGGCGTCCATGTAGTCGTGCCGCTGCGCACTCTGCACCGCTCGCGCCAGCGGCACCCGCTTCACGCCCTTGAGCCCGTCACGCAGAATCTCGTTCGCACGCTTGGCGATGACGCCGGTTGCGTCGGTGTCGGCGGGTCCACCATTGGGCGGGTTGTACTTGAAGCCGCCGTCGCGCGGCGGGTTGTGCGACGGAGTGACCACGATGCCGTCGGCCAGGTCTCCGTCGCGGTCCCTGTTGAACTTAAGGATCGCGTGGCTGACCGCCGGCGTCGGGGTATAGCGGTCGGCCGAATCGACCATCGCGACAACGTCATTGGCGGCCAGCACCTCCAGCGCCGAGGCCCATGCTGGCTCCGAGAGCGCGTGGGTGTCGCGACCGATGAACAGCGGCCCGGTGGTGCCCTGCCCCGCCCGGTACTCGACGATCGCCTGCGTGGTGGCCAGAATGTGCGCCTCGTTGAACGCCGCGTCCAGGCTCGACCCGCGGTGCCCGGACGTGCCGAACACCACCTGCTGATCCACGTTGTCGGGGTCGGGTTGGATGGTGTAGTAGGCCGTCACTACCTGGGCCACATCGATGAGGTCTTCGGGTTGTGCCGGCTGACCGGCACGTGGATTCGCAGCCATGTCCCCGATTCTGCTCCTTCGCGAATCGCGTCGTACGCCGGACAGAAAGGTAGACGGCGATACTTTGGCTCATGTTCAGTTTCGATGGCGGTGAGCTGGTGCCGCAGTTAGTAAGGTTCGGTTTAGCTCACTAGAACACCGGGCTGATGTGCTGATGTTTTGCCGACGCCCGTTGTGGGGAGCCTTCCGACATGGATGAAGTGCTGGAACGCGAGCTGAAATGGGACGTTGACGAGCATTTCGCGCTCCCCCGCCTCGATGACATCGTCGCCGGAGCCGACGTGGAACGCAGCACCGTCACCCTCAATAGCGCCTACTACGACACCGCCGACGGCGACCTGCAGACCCATGGAGTGCTGCTGCGGCGGCGCGACGGCGACGACGATACCGGCTGGCAGCTCAAGGTCCCCGACGCCGAGGGACGCGTCGAGATCCGCACCGGGTTGTCCGACACGCCGCCGGCGGAGTTGACCGACGCCCTGACCGGTATGCGGCTGGGCAAGCCGTTGGTCAACGTGACCACGATCCGCACGACACGCGACCGGTATCGGATCACCGACCCCCGGCGTCATCGGCTATGCGAGGTCGCCGACGACCATGTGCACGCATCGATCGACCACCGGCTGCTGGCGTGGCGCGAGATCGAGGTCGAGCTGGGCCCCGCCGCACGCTCGGTGCCGCGTCGGCTCACGAAGCGGCTGATCGAGGCCGGCGCCAAACCCGGTCGCTACCCATCCAAACTCGCCCGCGTCTCGCGCACGACACGAGCCGAAGCTGCGGGCGGAACCGCCGCGGGCCGGGCCGTCGCGACCTACCTGACGGAGCAGATCGACAACATCTTCGAAGGCGATCTCGGCCTGCGCCGGGCCAGCGACCCGATTCACGACACACGGGTGGCCATCAGGCGGCTGCGCAGCACCTTACGGGTATTCGGCAAGCTGCTGAACGAATCGGCGAACGGAGACGTCGACGACGAACTCAAGTGGTACGCCGGACTTCTCGGCGAAGTCCGCGATTGTCAGGTGCAACGCCGCCGCTTCCAGGAGGTGCTGGCACAGTTGCCGCCCGAGCTCGTCCTCGGCCCGGTCGCCAACCGGATCAAAACCGATCTGCAGTCGGACCAGCTGCGGGCCCGCACGCGCGTCGCGGAGGCGATGAACTCGCAGCGATACCTCGACCTGCTCGCGACGATGCAGCGGTGGCGCACCGACCCGCCGCTGGCCGACCCGGCGAGCCTCGACGCCCTCAACAAGCGGGCTAGCCGCGCCGAGCGCAAGGCCGATCGGAGGCTGACCCAGGCGATCGACGCGGGCGACGATGCGCTGCTGCACCGTGCTCGCAAGGCTGCCAAGCGCGCCCGATACGCCGCCGAACTGCGTGTGCCCACCGACAAACGCGCAAAGAAAACGGCCAAGCACTACAAGAAGATTCAGACGGTGCTCGGCGATCACCAGGACGGGATGGTCGCGTCGGGCACGATACTGCGGCTCGCACGTATTGCCGGGACAACGGCCGGGGAGAACGGGTTCACCTACGGGCTTCTGTATGCGCGCGAGCAGCAAGCCGCCGAGGAGGCGCGCACACGGGTGGGGGAACTGGTGAGCTAGCGCGCCGCCGACACCCACGTGTCGGCGAGCGCCGATACCCAGTCGGCCGCGGCAGCGGCATCTTCCGGCGGACCGTCGACGACGACCAGTTCGTCGACGCCCAGATCCGCCAGCGGGCGGACATTGTCGACACGCAGGTCGCGTAGCGCCACGGCCAGCCGCAGTTCGGCGCGGTCGCGTCCGCCGTCGCCGCACAGCCGATCGAGGAAATCGATCCGCTCGGCGACTTCCCGCACTCCGTCCAGATTGAACCCGTACCAGCCGTCGCCCCACGCGACGACCCGGCGCAGCGCGGCGTCGCTGTTGCCGCCGAGCACGATCGGAATGCCCCTGTCGCCAACGGGTTTGGGGTTGACCCGCACCGAATTGAAACAGACGAATTCGCCGTCGAAGGAGGCGACGTCGTCGCGCCACAGCGTCCGCATCGCGGCGACGTACTCCGCGGTGCGCGCCGCGCGTCGCTCGAACGGGACACCGAGTGCGTCGAACTCCTCACGCGACCAGCCGACGCCGACACCGAGCGTGAGCCTGCCGCCGGAGAGGGTGTCCAGTGTGGCCGCCTGTTTCGCGACCAGCACTGGATTGTGTTCGGGCAGCAGTAGCACCCCCGTCGCGATGCCGATCGTCGACGTGGCCGCGGCGGCGAAACTCAGCCCGATCAGCGGGTCGATCCAGTCGGCGGTGGCCGGCACGGCGATCTGTCCGTCGTCGGAATACGGATAACGCGACACCGACCGGTCCACCATCACGACATGCTCACCCGACCACAACGTCGCGAAACCAGACCGTTCGGCGGCGGCCGCGACGGCGTCGATGACCGCGCGGGTAGCGCCTGAACCGATGCCAAGGGCGTGCAATCCCAACCGCATCGGGTGATCGTCTCACGTCGTGAGCACCGAGACACCCGCGATCAGCAGCGCGACCACCTTGACGACTTCCAGGCCGACGTACACCCAATGCGCGCGTGACCGTGGCCCCTCCCCACCGGCGAGCACGGCGTCGGACCGACGGGTGAGCCGCGGTCGCACCGCCAGCACCTGGGCCAGCAGGGTGACGACGGCGACGGCTGCCGCGACCGCGATGCCCGTGCTCGGCGGCTTTACAGCGAAGCACACGACAACAACGGCGGCCAGCGCGAGCTCGCAGCCGTTGAGTGCACGAAAGACCAAGCGGCCGACGCCAAGTCCGATCTGCAGCGTGACACCCGGCGCCCGGAACTTCAGCGGGGTCTCGATGAAGGAGATCGCCAACACCATGCCCAGCCAGACGAACACCGCGGCAACGGCGACGGCCGCAGCTGCATCCACGGCTGGGAGCCTACGACAGCAGTCGGGCGAGCACCGCGACGTGGCTGCCGTCCAGGTCGCGGGCGGCAGTGACCAGAGCGACCGGGCCATCGCGCAGCGCATTTCGCAACTCGGCCAGCGCCGCGGCCCCCTCCCCGCCGTCGAGTTCTGCGGCGTAGCGCGCGGCGAATTCGTCGAACCGCGCGGCCTCGTGTGAATACCACTTGCGAAGGTCGGTGGACGGCGCGACCTTCGGTATCCACCGGCCCACCCGCGGATCACCCTTGCGGAAACCCCGCGGCCACAACCGGTCGACGAGCACCCGCTTACCATCGTCAGGACCCGGATCCTCATACACAGCGCGCAACCCTGATGCGGCGACTCGCGCTCATGCCGTGGAATCCTAGGAGGGTGGGCAACATCGATCGAGCCGCAGAACTGCAGCGCTGGCATGACTCCGGCGCGGTGTGGGAGGTGATCTCCCGGAAGGGCGGCTGCGTGACGGTGGCGTTGTTGCGCTGCGACGGCGGCGAGGAGGTCGACCGGTTCACATCCGACGATCCCCTGCTGCTGGCCTTCATCGGCGACCGGTGGAGCAGTGCGGAGTGACGGTGGAGTTGGAGAAGTTGACCTTCTTCCCGGCGAGCGAAGCGCCCGAACTCGTCGCCGAACCCGTGCGCGGCGCGGCGAGCGCGAATGGTTCGCGGCCTGCCTCGTGCTCGCCACCACCCGCGCCGACGTCAACGGAATCATCCGCAAACACCTTGGCGCCCGCGAGAGTTCATTCGCCCCGATGGACAGCGCGGTCTCGCTGACCGGCATGGAATATGGCGGCGTCACTGCCGACCGCCGAGGTACTCGCGATCACGAAGCCCGACTAGATGTCCCGGGGCGTGCTCGCTTCGCGCGCGTAACGCCAGGGCGGGAATCTCCAGAAATCTCGCCACCACGTTACATTCGCGGCAAATCGCGACGCCGGGCTCTCGGAGTTCACCGCCACGTCGTCGTGATCCGTTGACACCGACAGGTCGCGCCAGGCCTGTTGTTCCTCGGCGACGAACTGAAGTTTGTCGGCAACCGCGGTAAAGGAATCGCGACCCAGCTGGATGCGCAACGGCGGCGCTCGGCTGACGCTATCTCGACGATCGCCGCGGCGGCCTTGACCGGGTCGCCGGGCTGGGCGTGGTTGACATCGGTGGCGTGTTGCCGGGTGGCGCCGGCGGTCTCCGCATAGTCGTCGATGACAATGCCTTCGGTGCTCAGGCTGGAGGCGTCGAGGAAGTCGGTGCGGAAGTAGCCGCGGCTCCACGATAACGACGTCGATGCCGAGCGGGCCGACCTCGCGTGCAAGCGCTTCCGAGAAGCCCTCGACGACGGTGGCGCAGAAGATACCGAACCGGCCGAGCCGGTGAAACGATCTATCGAGGACAGGTCGATGATGCGCCCCGATCCGCTGCGCCCGCAGCGTCGGAAGGATCGCACGCAGCACATCGAGGATGCCGAAGACGTTGGCGTCGAAGACCGCCGGGCCGCGGAGTCACTGGCCTCCTCGACCGCCGACAACAAGCCGCGACCTGCGTCGTTGACGACGACATCGACGCCGCCGAACCGCCGCACGGCCGCTTCGACCGACGCGGCGGCCTGCGCCTCGTCCAGCACGTCGAGTGCGACGGGCAGTAGCTGGTCACCGGCGTCGGGGGACCGGGCAGAGATGGCACGGGGGTCGCGGCGGTCGCGACGACTGAAGCCCGCGGCAAGCGCTTTCTCGACGATCTCCGCGCCGAAGCCGCGGGACGCGCCTGTAAAAAACGAGACGCTCATAGCACTATTCCCTTTCGATTACTGGGCCCGGCGTGCCGGCCACACCGGTGATCCGAGTTCCGGCGCGACACCGGAACGGCGGTGTCGCGCAGTGCGTCGATGGCCTCCGCTTCGAGCGGCCAACGTGCCGCAGGTACCACAAGGCCGATGGCCCCGGTGGCCTCGCCGGACGAATCGAAAACAGCTGCGGCTGCAGCACATTCGCCCAGCACGGCTTCCTCGACCTCCGTCGCGATTCCGGACGAGCGGATCCGCTCCAACTGGTCGGCCAGCACGGCTGGGTCGATCATGGTTTCACCGGCGACGCCGCGCAGGTCCTCGGCCTTATAGTCGGACTGAAAGGCCAGCAGGGCCTTGCCCAGAGCGCTCGCGTGCGCCGGGATGACGATGCCGACCTCGGGCATCTGGCGGCGTGCCGTCGGGCGGGGCTCGTGGTGGCACGATCACGACGTCGTCGACGAGCAGGACACCGGTGCGGACCGCGCAGCCGGTCCGCCGGGCGAGGCCTCGGCCCAGGGGATCGCCACGCGCGAGCGCAGCTCGAGCGTGTCGAGGTAGACGTTGCCGAGCCGCAGCATCGCCGGTCCGAGCTGGTAGCGGCTGGAGTCGCTCTCCTGGACTGGACCATGCCGTGCTGCGACGCAGGGTGCGAACCAGACCGTGGGACGTCGACGGGGCCAGCTCGACCGGGTCGCCAGCTCGCCCAGACTCATCCGCCGGGCCCCCTGCAGCACGGTGAGGACCCTGATCGCACGGTCCACCGCCTGGATCATCCGTCCACCTTCCGCCGAAAACGGCCCTTGTGTTGACCGAAGCATAAGCGTATGGTCCAGATCACATTCGGTATTATCGAATGATATCCGAGATAGTCGAGCACCAAACGGCAGCCGGCTTCGACCCAGGTCTCAGGAGAACGTCATGGACGAACCTTCGCTCACCCAGAAACTCGCGGCCGAGGCGTTCGGCACCGCCTTCCTGGTTTTCATCGGCGTGGGTTCGGTGCCCGCCACGATCATCGTCAACGGAAACGCGCCATTCACGATGGCCGACCTTGGCATGATCTCGTTCGCGTTCGCCACCGTCGTGGTCGCCACGATCTACGCGCTCGGACACATCTCGGGCAACCACATGAACCCGGCGGTCACCCTCGGACTCGCGGCCACCGGCAAATTCCCGTGGTCGCGCGTGCCGGCCTACATCGCCGCGCAGGTGGTCGGGGCGATCGTCGGAGCCGCCGCCATCATCGGTGTACTAGGAATGGCCGCCCGCAACGCCGGCCTGGGCGTCGCAACCTATTCCGGGTGATGTCAGTGCGGGACAGGCTTTTTTCGCCGAGTTCGTGGGTACGTCGATGTCTCGTGTTCACCGTCTTCGGCGTGATACATCGAGCTATCCCTCGGGCGGATTCGCCGGTGTCGCCATCGGTTTGGTGGTGTTCGCGGCGATCATCCCGGTGGCACCGACCACGGGCGCGTCAATCAACCCGGCCCGCACGTTCGGCCCGATGCTCGTGCAGCAGATCGCGGGTGGCTCGGTCGTGGTCCCAACTGCCGGTGTATCTCGCCGCCGAGTGCCTGGCCGGTGTCCTCGGCGCGTTCGCCTATGTCGCGATCTCCAAGACCCGGGCCGACGAGACGCCGGCCCCTGTCGCCGTTCCCGCCGATACGACCACCGCCGCCTGAGGAGCCCCGGACATGAAGAAGCTGATCAATGATCCCGCCGATGTCATCAGCGAGGCACTGCGCGGAATGGCCGTCGCGCACCCCGAACTGCGAATCGACCAGGCCAACCGGATCGTCTACCGCGGTGACGCGCCGATACCCGGCAAGGTGGGTCTGATCTCCGGCGGCGGTTCCGGCACGAGCCGCTGCACGGCGGCTTCGTCGGGCA
>CAVYPI010000081.1:0-35325 GCA_963770125.1 uncultured Actinomycetota bacterium
CAGGTCCATCGTCACCATGATCGACCCGACGAGAATGGCTAAACACCCACTCCCCCGACAAGTCGAGCTTGGCCAGGACGCTGGAAGCCACATCAATCGTCCTGATGCTGCGGCGGGTCTGGGTAGCCCAGCTGGTAATCTTCACCGGGCACATAGCGCCACGCCGCCGGATGTCGACGGTGCCCTCAGCCAGATTGATGTCGACGGGCCGCAGGGCGGTGGGTGCTCCCCATCGAGTGCCACTGGCAACCAAGAACTCGACCAAGGGTTGCCACGGTTCGGTCACAGACGACAGCAGGACGGCGAACTCCTCGTCGGTCAGGAAGACCATCTCGGTGGGTGTGTCCCGGCGTAGTTTGTTGCCGTCGCAGGGATTGGCTGTCAGGTGCCGGGCCCGTACTGCCGCATTGAGGGCACCGGCCAGGAAGCCGTGTTTATTCGCCACCGTCTTGGCGGCTCCGGTCAGACTGTTGAGCCACTGAGCCACATCGGCGTTGTCAATGCCGTCACCGGCAGAGGCCCGATTTTGCTGGGGGCAATGTCGTTGGCGATGTAGCGCTGGTACCGCGTCCTGGTGGCCTCATTGACCCCCGTCAAGTGATCCACATGGTGTGTGCACCAGCTGGCCACGGTGAAGCCGTGAGCACCGGGCACTTGGGTTGTCCACACCTCCAGTGCTTTGGCCGGGCTCGTCCGGTTGGCTAGCTCCTGGAACCTCAAGGCCTCGGCGTGGTTATTGAACGATGACGAAGTCTGCTTACCGTTCAGCACATACAGGACCGCGGTGTAGCTGCTGCCGTCCTTGCGTTGACGCACTCGAACGCTAGCCATGACCCGCAGAATACTCCGGATCTTGACGGGCGTCTTGACGCAGCTTTGCTATCCGACAAATTTCAGCTTCTGAACTGCAGTTATATCGGTGGAGCTAAGGGGACTCGAACCCCTGACCCCCACACTGCCAGTGTGGTGCGCTACCAGCTGCGCCATAGCCCCGTGAAGTTGTGCCCATCGAAGTTACACCACCTGTGGTTCGCGTTCAAAACAGCAGGTCAGGGCAGTTCGCCGCCGACTTCGGGGCCGAGGGCGCGGGCCGGGGTCGGCTCGGCGGTCGGACGTAGCCGGGTCTCGGGTGCCAGTACCCAGCCAATCGCCCCGACGAGCAGAATGGCCCCGCTGATCACAAAGGCAGCGCCGAAAGCGACGTGCTGTGCGATCTCGCCGACCGCCAACGACCCGACGATCGCGCCGAGATCGGCCATCATCTGGTACGTCGCGACGGCGGTCCCGCCCCGGGCCTTGCTGCCGATGATGTCCGCAACGGCGGCCTGCTGCGGCGAAGTGAACATGCCCGCGGCGACGCCGGCAACCAGCGCGCCGGCCAGAAACAGCGTCAGGGACGAGGCCAGGCCCACCGCCATCGTCGCCACCCCCGACACCGTCAGGCCCACGATCAACAACGTGCGTCGCCCAATGCGGTCCGACAGGTAGCCGCTTGGGATGACGGCCGCCACGTTGCCGACGGCAAACGTCGCCAAGGCAAGACCGGCGACGCGCGGGCCCCGATGCAGCACCTCTGTGACGAACAGCGGCACCAACGCAATACGCAAGCCGAACACCGACCAGCCCGTCGCGAAGTTCGAGAATAGAGCCGAGCGATACGCCCTGTTGCGCAAGGCAATCCGTAGGGTCATCGGTGCTTCGGTGTCGTCCGCAGGTGCCGCTAGCGATGAATGCCTCAGGTTGACGAACACCACCCCTGCCGCAAGCAGAAGTGCGACACCGTAGATCGCGAACGGCGCTGCGAGACCCAGCCCCGCCGTCACGCTGCCCAGCACCGGACCACCGACAGAGCCCACTAGGAATGCACTCGAGAACAATCCGGCGACCCGGCCACGGGCGTCCGGCGGCGAGATTCTGATCATCAGCCCCAGCGAAGAGACAGTGAACATCGCGGACCCGAAACCGCCGAGCGAGCGGAACAGCAGAAGCTGCCAGTACGTTTGAGCGAAGGCACATACGCCAGTGGACACCGCGACGATCAGCAGCCCGCTCAGATAGACACGCCGCTCCCCTATCTTCTGGACGAACAGACCGCTTGCGGGTGCGAACACCAACCGCATCAGTGAGAACGCCGTGATGACGAACGTGGCCGCGCTGATGCTCACTCCAAAATCGCGGGCGTACTGCGGCAGAACCGGCGAAACGACGCCATAGCCGAGGGCGATCACCACGTTTGCGGTGATCAGCACCCAGACTTCGCTCGGGAGTTTTGGCTTGGCCTGGTCAGCCGTACACTCGCCCTCCGCGACAGGACTCACGCTATGACTGTATTCACCAGGTCCTTGGCGGCTTGCTGCACCTCCGCGAGATGCTCGGGGCCCTTGAATGACTCCGCATAGATCTTGTAGACGTCTTCGGTGCCCGACGGCCGCGCCGCGAACCACGCGTTCTCCGTCGTCACCTTCAGACCGCCCAGTGGCGCACCGTTGCCGGGCGCGGTGGTCAGCTTGCCGGTGATCGCTTCGCCCGCCAGCTCCGTCGCGGTCACCTGCTCCGGTGACAGCTTGGCCAGCCGTGCCTTCTGCTCCCGGTCGGCGGGCGCGTCGATGCGGGCATAGGTTGGCGCACCGTACTTTTCGGCCAGTCCGTGGTACCGCTGCGACGGCGTCTGCCCGGTCACCGCAAGAATCTCTGATGCCAAGAGCGCGAGGATGATGCCGTCCTTGTCGGTGGTCCAGACGGAGCCGTCACGGCGCAGGAACGACGCGCCCGCGCTTTCCTCGCCGCCGAAACCGATGGTGCCGCTGATCAATCCGTCCACAAACCACTTGAAGCCGACCGGCACCTCGTCCAGCTTGCGCCCGAGCCCGGCCACCACGCGGTCGATGATCGACGAGCTGACCGCGGTCTTGCCGACAGCGGTCGAACCCGGCCATTCGGGCCGGTTGGTGTACAGATAGTCGATCGCCACCGCCAGGTAGTGGTTCGGGTTGAGCAGCCCGGCGTCGGGTGTGACGACGCCGTGCCGGTCGGAGTCGGCGTCGTTGCCGGTGGCGATCTGATACTTGTCGCGGTTGGCGATCAGCGACGCCATCGCGTTGGGTGAGCTGCAGTCCATCCGGATCTTGCCGTCGGTGTCCAGCGTCATGAATCGAAACGTCGCGTCGACCAGCGGGTTGACCACGGTCAGGTTCAGGTTGTGACGCTCGGCGATCGCGCCCCAGTAATCGACACTCGCCCCGCCCAGCGGATCGGCACCGATGCGGATGCCCTCGGCGCGGATGGCATGCAGGTCGACGACGTTCGGCAGGTCCTGCACGTAGGCGTCCATGTAGTCGTGCCGCTGCGCACTCTGCACCGCTCGCGCCAGCGGCACCCGCTTCACGCCCTTGAGCCCGTCACGCAGAATCTCGTTCGCACGCTTGGCGATGACGCCGGTTGCGTCGGTGTCGGCGGGTCCACCATTGGGCGGGTTGTACTTGAAGCCGCCGTCGCGCGGCGGGTTGTGCGACGGAGTGACCACGATGCCGTCGGCCAGGTCGCCGTCGCGGTCCCTGTTGAACTTCAGGATCGCGTGGCTGACCGCCGGCGTCGGGGTGTAGCGGTCGGCCGAATCGATCATCGCGACAACGTCATTGGCGGCCAGCACCTCCAGCGCCGAGGCCCATGCTGGCTCCGAGAGCGCGTGGGTGTCGCGACCGATGAACAGCGGCCCGGTGGTGCCCTGCCCCGCCCGGTACTCGACGATCGCCTGCGTGGTGGCCAGAATGTGCGCCTCGTTGAACGCCGCGTCCAGGCTCGACCCGCGGTGCCCGGACGTGCCGAACACCACCTGCTGATCCACGTTGTCGGGGTCGGGTTGGATGGTGTAGTAGGCCGTCACTACCTGGGCCACATCGATGAGGTCTTCGGGTTGTGCCGGCTGACCGGCACGTGGATTCGCAGCCATGTCCCCGATTCTGCTCCTTCGCGAATCGCGCCGTACGCCGGACAGAAAGGTAGACGGCGATACTTTGGCTCATGTTCAGTTTCGATGGCCGTGAGCTGGTGCCGCAGTTAGTAAGGTTCGGTTTGCTCACTAGAACACCGGGCTGATGTGCTGATGTTTTGCCGACGCCCGTTGTGGGGAGCCTTCCGACATGGATGAAGTGCTAGAACGCGAGCTGAAATGGGACGTCGACGAACATTTCGCGCTCCCCCGCCTCGATGACATCGTCGCCGGAGCCGACGTGGAACGCAGCACCGTCACCCTCAATAGCGCCTACTACGACACCGCCGACGGCGACCTGCAGACCCATGGAGTGCTGCTGCGGCGGCGCGACGGCGACGACGATACCGGCTGGCAGCTCAAGGTCCCCGACGCCGAGGGACGCGTCGAGATCCGCACCGGGTTGTCCGACACGCTGCCGGCGGAGTTGACCGACGCCCTGACCGGTATGCGGCTGGGCAAGCCGTTGGTCAACGTGGCCACGATCCGCACGACACGCGACCGGTATCGGATCACCGACCCCCGGCGTCATCGGCTATGCGAGGTCGCCGACGACCATGTGCACGCATCAATCGACCACCGGCTGCTGGCGTGGCGCGAGATCGAGGTCGAGCTGGGCCCCGCCGCACGCTCGGTGCCGCGTCGGCTCACGAAGCGGCTGATCGAGGCCGGCGCCAAACCCGGCCGCTACCCATCCAAACTCGCGCGCGTCTCGCGCACGACACGAGGCGAAGCTGCGGGCGGAACCGCCGCGGGCCGGGCCGTCACGACCTACCTGACGAAGCAGATCGACAACATCTTCGAAGGCGATCTCGGCCTGCGCCGGGCCAGCGACCCGATTCACGACACACGGGTGGCCATCAGGCGGCTGCGCAGCACCTTACGGGTGTTCGGCAAGCTGCTGAACGAATCGGCGAACGGAGACGTCGACGACGAACTCAAGTGGTACGCCGGACTTCTCGGCGAAGTCCGCGATTGTCAGGTGCAACGCCGCCGCTTCCAGGAGGTGCTGGCACAGTTGCCGCCCGAGCTCGTCCTCGGCCCGGTCGCCAACCGGATCAAAACCGATCTGCAGTCGGACCAACTGCGGGCCCGCACGCGCGTCGCGGAGGCGATGAACTCGCAGCGATACCTCGACCTGCTCGCGACGCTGCAGCGGTGGCGCACCGACCCGCCGCTGGCCGACCCGGCGAGCCTCGACGCCCTCAACAAGCGGGCCCGCCGCGCCGAGCGCAAGGCCGATCGGAGGCTGACTCAGGCGATCGACGCGGGCGACGATGCGCTGCTGCACCGTGCTCGCAAGGCCGCCAAGCGCGCCCGATACGCCGCCGAACTGCGTGTGCCCACCGACAAACGCGTAAAGAAAACGGCCAAGCACTACAAGAAGATTCAGACGGTGCTCGGCGATCACCAGGACGGGGTGGTCGCGTCGGGCACGATACTGCGGCTCGCACGTATTGCCGGGACAACGGCCGGGGAGAACGGGTTCACCTACGGGCTTCTGTATGCGCGCGAGCAGCAAGCCGCCGAGGAGGCGCGCACACGGGTGGGGGAACTGGTGAGCTAGCGCGCCGCCGACACCCACGTGTCGGCGAGCGCCGACACCCAGTCGGCCGCGGCAGCGGCATCTTCCGGCGGACCGTCGACGACGACCAGTTCGTCGACGCCCAGATCCGCCAGCGGGCGGACATTGTCGACGCTCAGGTCGCGTAGCGCCACGGCCAGCCGCAGTTCGGCGCGGTCGCGTCCGCCGTCGCGGCACAGCCGATCGAGGAAATCGATCCGTTCGGCGACTTCCCGCACTCCGTCCAGATTGAACCCGTACCAGCCGTCGCCCCACGCGACGACCCGGCGCAGCGCGGCGTCGCTGTTGCCGCCGAGCACGATCGGAATGCGCCTGTCGCCAACGGGTTTGGGGTTGACCCGCACCGAATCGAAACAGACGAATTCGCCGTCGAAGGAGGCGACGTCGTCGCGCCACAGCGTCCGAATCGCGGCGACGTACTCCGCGGTGCGCGCCGCACGTCGCTCGAACGGGACACCGAGTGCGTCGAACTCCTCACGCGACCAGCCGACGCCGACACCGAGCGTGAGCCTGCCGCCGGAGAGGGTGTCCAGTGTGGCCGCCTGTTTCGCGACCAGCACTGGATTGTGTTCGGGCAGCAGTAGCACCCCCGTCGCGATGCCGATCGTCGACGTGGCCGCGGCGGCGAAACTCAGCCCGATCAGCGGGTCGATCCAGTCGGCGGTGGCCGGCACGGCGATCTGTCCGTCGTCGGAATACGGATAACGCGACACCGACCGGTCGACCATCACGACATGCTCACCCGACCACAACGTCGCGAAACCAGACCGTTCGGCGGCGGCCGCGACGGCGTCGATGACCGCGCGGGTAGCGCCTGAACCGATGCCAAGGGCGTGCAATCCCAACCGCATCGGGTGATCGTCTCACGTCGTGAGCAGCGAGACACCCGCGATGAGCAGCGCGATCATCTTGACGACTTCCAGGCCGACGTACGCCCAATGCGCGCGTGACCGTGGCCCCTCGGCACCCGCGAACACGGCGTCGGACCGACGGGTGAGCCGCGGTCGCACCGCCAGCACTTGGGCCAGCAGGGTGACGACGGCCACGGCTGCCGCGACCGCGATGCCCGTGCTCGGCGGCTCTACAGCGAAGCACGCGACAACAACGGCGGCCAGCGCGAGCTCGCAGGCGTTGAGTGCACGAAAGACCAAGCGGCCGATGCCAAGTCCGATCTGCAGCGTGACACCCGGCGCCCGGAACTTCAGCGGGGTCTCGATGAAGGAGATCGCCAACACCATGCCCAGCCACACGAACACCGCGGCAACGGCGACGGCCGCAGCTGCATCCACGGCTGGGAGCCTACGACAGCAGTCGGACGAGCACCGCGACGTGGCTGCCGTCCAGGTCGCGGGCGGCAGTGACCAGAGTGACCGGGCCATCGCGCAGCGCATCCCGCAACTCGGCCAGCGCCGCGGCCCCCTCCCCGCCGTCGAGTTCTGCGGCGTAGCGCGCGGCGAATTCGTCGAACCGCGCGGCCTCGTGTGAATACCACTTGCGAAGGTCGGTGGACGGCGCGACCTTCGGTATCCACCGGCCCACCCGCGGATCACCCTTGCGGAAACCCCGCGGCCACAACCGGTCGACGAGCACCCGCTTACCATCGTCAGGACCCGGATCCTCATACACACGCGCAACCCTGATGCGGCGACTCGCGCTCATGCGGTGGAATCCTAGGAGGGTGAACATCGATCGAGCCGCAGAACTGCAGCGCTGGCATGACTCCGGCGCGGTGTGGGAGGTGATCTCCCGGAAGGGCGGCTGCGTGACGGTGGCGTTGTTGCGCTGCGACGGCGGCGAGGAGGTCGACCGGTTCACATCCGACGATCCCCTGCTGCTGGCCTTCATCGGCGACCGGTGGAGCAGTGCGGAGTGACGGTGGAGTTGGAGAAGTTGACCTTCGTCCCGGCGAGGGAAGCGCCCGAACTCGTCGCCGAACCCGTGCGCGGCGCGCCGAGCGCGAATGGTTCGCGGCCTGCCTCGTGCTCGCCACCACCCGCGCCGACGTCAACGGAATCGTCCGCAAACACCTTGGCGCCCGCAAGATTTCATTCGCGCCGATGGACAACGCGGTCTCGCTGACCGGCATGGAATATGGCGGCATCACTGCCGACCGCCGAGGTACTGGCGATCACGAAGACCGACTAGATGTCCCCGGGGCGTGCTTCTCGCGCGCGTAACGCCAGGGCGGGAAATCTCCAGAAATCTCGCCACCACGTTACATTCGCGGCGAATCGCGACGCCGGGCTCTCTTAGTTCACCGCCACGTCGTCGTGATCCGTTGACACCGACAGGTCGCGCCAGGCCTGTTGCTCGTCGGCGACGAACTGAAGTTTGTCGGCAACCGCGGTAAAGGAATCGCGACCCAGCTGGATGCGCAACGGCGGCCGCTCGGCTGACGCTATCTCGACGATCGCCGCGGCGGCCTTGACCGGGTCGCCGGGCTGGGCGTGGTTGACGTCGGTGGCGTGTTGCCGGGTGGCGCCGGCGGTCTCGGCATAGTCGTCGATGACAGTGCCTTCGGTGCTCAGGCTGGAGGCGTCGAGGAAGTCGGTGCGGAAGTAGCCGGGCTCCACGATGACGACGTCGATGCCGAGCGGGCCGACCTCGCGGGCAAGCGCTTCCGAGAAGCCCTCGACGGCGAATTTGGTGGCGCAGTAGATACCCCAACCGGCCGAGCCGATGAAACCACCGATCGAGGACAGGTTGATGATGCGCCCCGACCGCTGCGCCCGCAGCGTCGGAAGGACCGCACGCAGCACATTGAGGATGCCGAAGACGTTGGTGTCGAAGACCGCCCGGGCCGCGGAGTCACTGGCTTCCTCCACCGCCGACAACAAGCCGCGACCCGCGTTGTTGACCACCACATCGACGCGGCCGAACCGCTGCACGGCCGCTTCGACCGACGCGGCGGCCTGCGCCTCGTCCAGCACGTCGAGTGCCACGGGCAGTAGCTGGTCACCGGCGTCGGGGAACCGGGCAGAGATGGCACGGGGGTCGCGGGCGGTCGCGACGACTGAATGCCCGGCGGCAAGCGCTTTCTCGACGATCTCCGCGCCGAAGCCGCGGGACGCGCCGGTAACAAACCAGACGCTCATAGCACCATTCCCTTTCGATTAGTGGGCCCGGCGTGCCGGCCACACCGGTGATCCGAGTTCGCGTGACACCGTACGGGCGGTGTCGCGCAGTGCGTCGATGGCCTCGGCTTCGAGCGGCCAGCGTGCCGCAGGTACCACAAGGCCGATGGCCCCGGTGGCCTCGCCGGACGAATCGAAAACAGCTGCGGCTGCAGCACATTCGCCCAGCACGGCTTCCTCGACCTCCGTCGCGATTCCGGACGAGCGGATCCGCTCCAACTGGTCGGCCAGCACGGCTGGGTCGATGATGGTTTCACCGGTCATGCTGCGCAGGTCCTCGGCCTTATAGTCGGACTGAAAGGCCAGCAGGGCCTTGCCCAGAGCGCTGGCATGCGCCGGGATCACGATGCCGACCTCGGGCATCTGACGCGTGCCGTCGGGACGGGGCTCGTGCGCGACCACCACGACCTCGTCGAAGAGCAGCACAGCGGTGCGCACCGCGCAGCCGGTCCGCCGAGCCAGGCCGTCGGCCCAGATCGCCACGCGCGAGCGAAGTTCGAGCGTGTCGAGGTAGACGTTGCCGAGCCGCAGCGTCGCCGGTCCGAGCCGGTAGCGGCCGGAGTCGATCTCCTGCTGGACCATGCCGTGCGCAAGCAGGGTACGAACCAGACCGTGGACGGTGGAGGGGGCCAGGTCGACGGCGGTCGCGATCTCGCCCAGACTCATGCGCCGGGCGCCCTGGAGCACCGTGAGGATGCGCAGAGCGCGATCCACGGCCTGGATCATCCGTCCACCTTCCGCCGAAAACGGCCCTTGTGTTGACCGAAGCATAAGCGTATGGTCCAGATCACATTCGGCATTATCGAATGATATCCGAGATAGTCGAGCACCAAACGGCAGCCGGCTTCGACCCAGGTCTCAGGAGAACGTCATGGACGAACCTTCGCTCACCCAGAAACTCGCGGCCGAGGCGTTCGGCACCGCCTTCCTGGTTTTCATCGGCGTGGGTTCGGTGCCCGCCACGATCATCGTCAACGGAGACGCGCCATTCACGATGGCCGACCTTGGCATGATCTCGTTCGCGTTCGCCACCGTCGTGGTCGCCACGATCTACGCGCTCGGACACATCTCGGGCAACCACATCAACCCGGCGGTCACCCTCGGACTCGCGGCCACCGGCAAATTCCCGTGGTCGCGCGTGCCGGCCTACATCGCCGCGCAGGTGGTCGGGGCGATCGTCGGAGCCGCCGCCATCATCGGTGTACTAGGAATGGCCGCCCGCAACGCCGGCCTGGGCGTCGCAACCTATTCCGGTGATGTCAGTGCGGGACAGGCTTTTTTCGCCGAGTTTGTGGGTACGTTCATTCTCGTGTTCACCGTCTTCGGCGTGATACATCGCAAGGCATCGGCGGGATTCGCCGGTGTCGCCATCGGTTTGGTGGTGTTCGCGGCGATCATCCCGGTGGCACCGACCACGGGCGCGTCAATCAACCCGGCCCGCACGTTCGGCCCGATGCTCGTGCAGCAGATCGCGGGTGGCTCGGTCTCGTGGTCCCAACTGCCGGTGTATCTCGCCGCCGAGTGCCTGGCCGGTGTCCTCGGCGCGTTCGCCTATGTCGCGATCTCCAAGACCCGGGCCGACGAGACGCCGGCCCCTGTCGCCGTTCCCGCCGAGACCACCACCGCCGCCTGAGGAGCCCCGGACATGAAGAAGCTGATCAATGATCCCGCCGATGTCATCAGCGAGGCACTGCGCGGAATGGCCGTCGCGCACCCCGAACTGCGAATCGACCAGGCCAACCGGATCGTCTACCGAGGTGACGCGCCGATACCCGGCAAGGTGGGTCTGATCTCCGGCGGCGGCTCCGGGCACGAGCCGCTGCACGGCGGCTTCGTCGGGCAGGGCATGCTCGACGCGGCTTGTGCGGGTGAGGTTTTCACGTCTCCAGTGCCGGATCAGATGCTGGAGGCCACCAAGAACGTTGACGGCGGCGCGGGTGTGCTGCACATCGTCAAGAACTACACCGGCGACGTGATGAACTTCGAGATGGCCGCCGAACTGGCCGATGCGGAAGGCATCACCGTCGAGTCGGTCGTCGTCGACGACGACGTCGCTGTGCAGGACAGCACCTACACTGCGGGCCGGCGCGGCGTCGGGGCGACGGTTCTAGTCGAGAAGATCGCAGGCGCCGCGGCGGATCAGGGCCGCAGCCTGTCCGACGTCGCGGATGTCGCGCGCCGCGTCAACTCCGCCTCGCGCAGCATGGGCGTGGCGTTGACATCGTGCACCGTGCCGGCGGTCGGTCATCCGACGTTCGAGCTGTCCGACACCGAAATCGAGTTCGGCATCGGCATTCACGGCGAACCGGGACGACAGCGCATGCCCATGCAGCCCGCGCGCGCCGTGGCCGAACTCATGCTCGACCCAGTGCTGGCCGACCTCGACTTCTCGGGTGACGACGGCGTGATCCTGTTCGTCAACAGCATGGGCGCCACCCCGCTGATCGAGCTATATGTCATGTACTCCGAGTTCGCGGACGTCCTCGACAAGGCGGGCGTCAGGATCGTGCGCTCGCTGGTCGGCCCCTACATCACCAGCCTCGACATGGCCGGCTGCTCGGTCACGCTGCTGAGCGCCGACGACGAGCTGCTGCGGCTGTGGGATCACCCGGTCAACACACCGGCGCTGCGGAGGGGATGCTGAATGGCGGACGTCGAATTGTCGTTCTTGACGGGCTGGGTGCGCGAGTTCGCGCGTGTGATCGGTGAAAACGCCCAATATCTCACCGATCTCGACGCGGCCATCGGCGACGCCGACCACGGCGTCAACATGGACCGCGGAATGACGGCGGTGCTCGGAGCGCTTGACGAAGCGGCCCCTTCCGATATGTCTGCGCTGTGCAAGCAGGTGGGCATGACTCTGGTGAAATCGGTAGGCGGGGCCAGCGGCCCCCTCTACGGCACGTTCTTCCTGCGAATGGCCGGCGCATTGGGTGCGGACGCAAGCGTCGACGCGGCGGACTTCGCGAAAGCGTTGCGCGCCGCTGTCGAGGGCGTGGTGCAGCGCGGTCGTGCCGAAGCGGGCGACAAGACCATGTTCGACGCGCTAGCGCCCGCACTCGACGCGCTTGATGCCGCACTGACCTCCGGCGGCGGTCTCGCGGCGGCGCTGGCCGACGCCGCCCTAGCGGCCGAGAAGGGTCGCGATGCCACCGAATCCATGGTCGCCCGCAAGGGCCGCGCCAGCTACCTCGGGCAGCGCAGTGTCGGCCACGTCGATCCCGGCGCGACATCGGCGGCAATGCTGATCGCGGCGGCCGCGTCGGCCTTCGCCACAGACGGGTGAGGCAGTGACCGTCGGGCTCGTCGTCGTTTCGCACAGCCGGGCACTGGCCCGCGCAGCCGTGGCGCTGGCCCAGGAGATGTTGCACGGCAAGCAGATCCGTATTGCGATCGCCGCGGGCCTCGACGACACCACATTCGGGACCGATGCTGCGCAGATCGTCGACGCCATCACCGCAGCCGATCAGGGTGCAGGCGTCGTGGTGTTGATGGATCTCGGCAGCGCGGTGCTGTCCGCCGAGCTCGCGCTCGAACTGCTCGATGACAGGTTGCGTGAGCGGGTGGTGCTGTGCCCCGCTCCCTTAATCGAAGGACTGGTGGTCGCAGCGGTGGCCGCGGCCAACGGGGCGGATAGCAGCGAGGTCGCCGCAGAAGCCGCCGGCGCGCTCGCAGGAAAGGTCGGCCATCTCGGGTCCACGCCCACAGCAGTGGCCGACGTTGATTGCGACTCCGACGAGCTTACCGACAGTTTCGTCGTTGCGAATCCCCACGGACTGCATGCCCGCCCCGCCGCACGATTGGTGCAGGAGGTGCGCCGTCGCGACGCCCATGCGCGGATCCGCAACCGCAGCACCGCGTCGGAATGGGTTGATGCCGGGAGCCTTTCGAAGATCGCGACACTGGGCGTGCGGTCTGGTGACGAGGTCGAGGTGCGGGTGTCGGGCAGCCAGGCCGCCGAATCCCTCGACCACATTCTGTCGCTGGCTGCGCGAAACTTCGACGAGTCACCTGGCGAGGCGGCAGTCGCGCCAGAACCGGCGGTGCATCAAGCCCCGATCGCCGCCGCACCAGGGCTGGGAATCGGGCCTGCCCACTCGGCGCGGTTGGGCGCCATCACCATTCCCGATACCCCGGCCGAGGAGCCCGCCGTCGAGTGGCGCCGCCTCGGAAAAGCCATCGCGGCGGTCCGACGCACCATCAGCCAGCTGCGCACCCGCACCGCCCGCGACGTCGGTGAGGCCGAGGCGGCCATCTTCGACGCTCATCAACTACTGCTCGACGATCCTGCATTACTCGACAGCGCGCGTAGTCGCATCGACGACGGGCTGTCCGCGGTATCGGCGTGGTCGGTCGCGGTACAGGACGTGGCCGGCGAGTTCGCGGCCGTTCCGGATCCGTATCTGAGGGCACGCGCCGAGGATGTTCGCGCGGTCGGCGACCAGGTGCTGCGGGCGATGTCGGGCGGCGGCGAGAACTCCGCCGGGCCGACGGGTGTGGTAATTGCGGCGGATCTGACTCCCGCGGAGGCCGCCGAACTCGACCCCGCGCGGGTGGCAGCGGTGTTGCTGGCGTTCGGCAGCCCGCATGCGCACAACGTGATCCTGTTGCGCGCTAAGGGGATTCCGGTGATAGTCGGCGCAGGCCCGACGGTGTTGTCGATTCCGGACGGAACGGTCGTCGCGGTCGACGGCGATCGTGGCGAGTTCGTCGTGGACCCGGCTGAGGAGATCCGCCAGGAGTTTCGGGCTCGGGTCGCCACGCTCGCGCAGCGACAGCGCCGGGCAAACGCTCGCGCCGCCGAGCCCGCGGTCACCCGCGACGGCGTCACGGTTGCGGTGGGTGCAAACGTCGGGTCGGTGGATGACGCGCGGGCGGCGGCGGCCCACGGTGCGGACTTCGCGGGCTTGGTGCGCACCGAGTTCCTGTTCCTCGGCCGACACGACGCACCGGATGTCGAGGAGCAGCTCGCGGTCTACCGCAAGATCGCCGAATCGCTCGACGGGCGGCGAATCACGTTGCGCACCCTTGATGTTGGCGGCGACAAGCCATTGGAGTTCCTACCGACTCCGGCCGAGGTGAACCCCTACCTCGGTGTCCGTGGCATTAGGCTGTCGTTGGCGCATCCGGAGCTGTTGGCGGGTCAGCTGTTGGCGATGGTGCGGCTCGCGCAGCAGACTCCGGTCAACGTGATGTTCCCGATGATCACCACAGTTGACGAATTGTTCGCGGCGCGTGAACTTTTAGAGACAGCGATCAGCCGCGCCGGTCGTGGTCGCCCGGCCGGGTTGCAGGTGGGCATGATGGTCGAGGTGCCGGTGGCCGCGCTCAAGGCCGCTGTATTCGCCCGCCACGTCGACTTCTTGTCCATCGGCACCAACGATCTGACGCAGTACGCGCTTGCCGCCGACCGCAACAACGACGCGGTCGCTTCGATTGGCGACACGTTCGATCCCGGTCTCCTGCAACTGATTCAGGCGACCTGTGAGGGCGCCGCCGGACAGGCGTCGGTATCGGTGTGCGGCGAATTCGCGGCCGACGAGCGGGCCGCGTCACTGCTGCTCGGGATGGGCGTGGACGCGTTGTCCGTCACACCGCCTGCAATTCCCGCCGCCAAGGAAGCCGTTCGCGCGGTGGACACCGTTGACGCGCAACGGATCGTGCAAGAGGTGCTTGCCAGCGACAGCGCGGCGTCCGTGCGGGCGCGGTTGAATCGGGACTGAAACGCAGAACGCTCGCCCTGCGAAGCAAGGCGACCGTTCCCTTGAGATGGTTACAGCAACTGGAAGCTACCGTTCCACCAGGCGCCCCAGGCGTTGCACTCCGTATTCCATACGACCGCATCCTGTGGCATCGGTCCGCCGTGTCCGGGCGGCGGCAGGAAATCGCGTCCAGGAGGTGCCGCGCCGACGTTGGCAGTCGGCCCGTTTGTCCGCCGCCGGAATCGGCCACGGCGGAATCCTTCGATCGGCACACCCACGACGTGCTCAGACGCGCTGGTCAGGACTGATCCGCCGAGCGGCCCGTCGGCTAGACACCCGCATATCTAACACGACCAACGAATGTGACCGGCAGGTAAATCCCCGCATTGTAAGGGAAATCACAGAAAGGATCCAGTAACTCCGATGGTGAGCGCGCAACGATCCTGACATGAACACGAATCGAACGCGGGCAAAGCGTCGCGGGGTGAAAATGGTGGGCGCGGTGGTGGGCGGAGCAGCGATGGTGCTGGCGGGTGCCTTGACCGTGGCTTTTGATGGCGATGGCTCAGGGCATGGCAACGTGCTGGCCGGGTCCGGCGATGCGCCCGCGAACACGACCTACGTCCAGCCCTCCACCGCGGCGATGACCATGGGTGCCACGGCAACCATTACGCACACCTGCGTCGGTGCCTGCGACGACCGAAGCGGTGCCACCCGTCAAGGCGAACGCCTGATGTGGTGCGTACGTTCTGTCCTGGGGGTGAGCGCCACCGCCGCTGCCGGTGCAGCGCTGGCTTTGGCGGGAAGCGGTGTGGCCGTGGCCGGGTCGTCCCCGGACGTGACGGGACAGAAGTACAGTGACGCGCAGAGTGCGATAAGCGGCGCCGGTTTGACGCCGGTCGTCAAGATCGACCGTCGGCGACCAGTTGGCATGGCCTGACTGCGTCGTCACCCGGACACAGCAGCGGACCGTGGCGGCACCGGAAAACAGCAGTGGCTCTGCGACTAACCAGTTGCTGGTGTCGCTGAACTGCGACGCGCCGGTCGCGTCGGCCGCCGCGCCCGGCAATTCGGCCGCAAGCCCCGAAGGCAGGGCCGCCGCCGCGAAGGCCGCCGCCGCGAAGGCCGCCTCCAGCGCCAGTTCGGGCGGCTAAGCGCCTGCCCGCCGAACCAGGTCGACGAAGGCCTGTGCCGCGTCGTTGACACCGGTGTGATCATCGGTGGCGACCAGGTCAAGGAGCAGGCCACGCATGACGGCCAACCCGAGGCGCGTCAGCGCAGGATCGGTCGTCCCGCCGTCAGCGAGCCACGCCTCGACAGCCCCTGGCAGCATCTGGGCGAACGGCTGCTCGCCCTGGACGCCGCGCGCGTAGCACTCGAAGAAGAGGCGCTCGAAAGGGCGCAGCTCCAGCCGGCAAAGGTCGGCCCACATGGCTGCGATCGCCGCGGCCGGCTCGGTTGGCAGCTCGCGCAGGAGGGCTCTCTGGCGGCGCTCGACCTCGTCGACGATCGCCAACAGAAGCTCGTTCCGAGAGCCGAAGTGGTGCAGGAGCATGCGGTGACTGGTGCCGACCGCCGCGGCGACGTCGCGTAGCGAACGGTCACCGATGCCACGCTCCGCGCACTCCTTCACCACCGCGTCGAGCAGCTCCTGGCGCCGCTCGAGATCAGGCGGTCGCGCCATCGACGCGCCGCTGCTCGCTTCGGGCCTTGAGGCCAGCCGCCTCCAACTCGAGGTAGCGCCTCGTCATCCCGCGCATGAGCAACCCAACCATGGAGCCGACCGGCCCACGCTGGTCGAGCTGTTGTCGAACCCGGGTGCGCCGGTCGGATTCCGGGATGACTTCATGGCGGGCCACTGTCAAACCGCCGGGTGAGCGCTGCACCCAGGTCCAGGCCGCAGCGGGTGTCACGTCGGTGACCTCCCAGACCAGCCTCGGCATGCGTGGCTGCTTGATCTCGAACCGCTTGCCGACCGCGAGCCCGGGCCCGTCCAGAGCGACGAGCCGGGTCACCGAAGCGGTCCACTCAGGCCACCGCTCGACGTCGCTGAACACATCCCAGACGACACCGGCAGGCGCATCGATCTCGACGCTGAAATCAGTAATCATGTACCAGATGGTACATGATTACTCCTGGCCGAGCAGACGCCAAAATGCCCCGCTTCGCGGTGTCGCGGGGCTTTTACGTCTTCTCGCGAGGAGAAATGGCGAACCAGCCGTCGGGCGCATGTCCGGACAACGCCTGGGTCAACTGCCGCGCCGCCGCGCGAACGGCCTCGACCAAAGTGGGCAGTGCAGTGTTCGGCCTGTCCTCGCGGCGGGTTGCGCTGAACGCGGCAACCGGACGCCCCGAATGGTCGAAGGCGCAGGCCGCAACCGATTGCAGACCCTCGGTGATCATGCCCGCCTCCTCGGCCCACCCCTGCGCGCGTTCCGCCTGCAGGATTCGCCGTAGCTCCGCAAGGGAATTGGGCCCGCGTTCGGTGCGGTGGATGAACGAGGCCGGCGACGGAAAGAGTGCCCTCACCTGAGCCGCCGACAGGTGCGCGAGGATCGATCGGCCGTTCGCCGTCAGATGCGCAGGCAATCGCACGCCGACATCGGTGACCAGGGTGACAGGGACACCGGCGGTCTGGGGTTGCTCCTTGAGCAGGTAGACACTCTCAGCGCCGTAAAGGATCCCGAGATGGGCTGTTTCGCCGACGGCCGCGACCAACCGCTTGAGGATTGGCCGGGCGATGTGCTCTAGCGGCTCGTGGCGCAGATACGCCGAGCCAACCTCGAATGCGGAGAACCCGAGCGCGTACGCCCGCTGATCGGGTAAGTGCACGACGAAGCCGCGTTCGATCAGCACCTCGAGCAAGTGATATGCCGACGATCGCGGCATGCCGATGTCTCGGATCAACGCCGAGCCCTGCACCGGCCCCGGCCGGGCTGCGAGGTGGAGCAGCACATCGAGGGCCCGCCCGACTGCTGGTGACGTGCTGGACATTGCATACCTCCCAGCATCTCGGATACGAGACACTATCCCCGGAATCGCTCTACCGCAAGCGGCGCCGGTGGGGTGTTCTGAAACCACCACAGAGTTTGACCAGGGAAAGAGAACACCATGACCTCCACCGCGCGCCTCGTCCGGGCCCCTCGCGGCACCGAGTTGTCTTGTAAGGGTTGGCAACAAGAGGCCGCGCTTCGGATGCTGATGAACAACCTCGACCCCGAGGTCGCCGAGCATCCCGAGGATCTCGTGGTCTACGGCGGCACCGGTCGGGCCGCCCGCAGCTGGGAGGCGTTCGACGCAATCGTGCGTACGCTTCGTGGCCTGGAAGCCGACGAGACCATGCTGGTGCAGTCCGGCAAGCCAGTTGGGGTGTTCCGCACCCACGAATGGGCACCGCGCGTGCTGATCGCGAACTCGAATCTCGTTGGTGACTGGGCGAATTGGGAGCAATTCCGCAAGCTCGAGGCCGAGGGCCTGATGATGTACGGGCAGATGACGGCAGGCTCGTGGATCTACATCGGCACCCAGGGCATTCTGCAGGGCACCTACGAGACGTTCGGCGCGGTCGCGAAGAAGCTCGCGGCCTCTGGCCGCCATGGACGCAGTGGCGGCACGCTGGCAGGCACGATCACCCTCACTGCGGGACTGGGAGGCATGGGCGGTGCGCAGCCGCTGGCCGTGACGATGAACGAGGGTGTGGCGATCTGTGTGGATTGCGACGAAACCCGCATCGACCGCCGTATCGAGCACCGGTATCTCGACGCCAAGGCCGTCGACATCGACGACGCCCTACAGCTGGCCATCGAGGCCCGCGACGCCGGGCGGCCGCTGTCGATCGGGCTGCTCGGCAACGCCGCCGAGGTACTTCCCGAGATGCTGCGCCGCAACGCCCCGATCGACATCGTCACCGACCAGACCTCGGCGCACGACCCGCTGTCGTACCTACCCATCGGCATCGCGTTCGACGACATGAAGAAGATGGCCGAGAAGGATCCTGTCTACTTCACCGAGCAGGCGAGGGCGTCGATGGCCAAGCACGTCGCGGCGATGGTCGGATTCAAAGACCGCGGCGCCGAGGTGTTCGACTACGGCAACTCCATCCGCGACGAGGCCCGAAAGGCCGGATACGACAGGGCTTTCGACTTCCCCGGCTTCGTCCCCGCTTACATCAGGCCACAGTTCGAGGAGGGTCTTGGCCCGTTCCGGTGGGCCGCCCTGTCGGGCGACCCGAAGGACATCGCCGCCACCGACCGGGCGATCCTCGAGCTTTTCCCCGACAACAAGCACCTCACCCGGTGGATCGAGATGGCCGGCGAGAAGGTCGCTTTCCAGGGGCTGCCTGCCCGCATCTGCTGGCTCGGCTACGGAGAGCGCCACCTCGCGGGGCTGAAGTTCAACGAGATGGTGGCGTCGGGCGAACTGTCCGCGCCGATCGTGATCGGCCGCGACCATCTCGACTCCGGCTCGGTGGCGTCGCCCTACCGGGAGACCGAGGCGATGCTCGACGGCTCCGACGCGATCGCCGACTGGCCGCTGCTCAATGCGTTGGTCAACACCGCATCGGGCGCGACGTGGGTGTCGATTCACCACGGCGGCGGCGTCGGGATGGGCCGCTCGATTCACGCCGGCCAGGTGACCGTCGCGGACGGCACCGACCTGGCCGCGCAGAAGCTCGCGCGGGTGCTGACCAACGATCCCGGCATGGGCGTGATCCGCCACGTCGACGCCGGCTACGAACACGCGACCGAGGTTGCCGCCGAGCGCGGCGTGCGAATTCCGATGCGGGAGAACGCGTGACCGCGTTCGACATCCTCTGGCCGACGATCCTGGACGTCGGCAGGCACACCTCGACCGGGGGCTACCGGCGCTACGCTTGGTCGGATGCTGACCTGACGCTGCGGGAGTGGTTCGCCGGCTGCGCGGCCCAGCGCGCCATGGATGTCGAGGAGGACCGCAACGGCAATCTGTGGGCCTGGTGGCTGCCGCCTGGCTGGTCCGGTGACCCGACCGACGCGTTCGTCACGGGGTCGCACCTGGATTCGGTGCCGGACGGCGGCGCGTTCGACGGGCCGCTCGGTGTGGTGTCCGCGTTCGCGGCCATCGACATCGTCCGCGGGCGCGGCGTGGTGCCGCGGGTTCCCGTCGCGGTGGTCGCCTTCTCCGACGAGGAGGGGGCGCGGTTCGGCGTCGCGTGCGTCGGCTCCCAGCTGTCCACCGGTGCGTTGAGTGCCGAAAAGGCACGCGGGCTGCGAGACATCCACGGTGTGACGTTGGGTGAGGCGATGACGAAGACTGGCCGCAGGCCCGAGCATCTCGGCGTCGACCCGCATCTGGCCGATCGCGTCGGCGTGTTCGTCGAACTGCATGTCGAGCAGGGCCGGGCACTGGATCTCGTCGACCGCCCGATCGCCGTCGCGTCGGCCATCTGGCCTCACGGCCGTTGGCAATTCACGTTCTGCGGTGAGGCGAACCACGCAGGCACCACCCGGCTGGCGGATCGACACGACCCGATGCTGGCGTTCGCATCCTCCGTCCACGCGGCTCGGTCGTTGGCCGCTGCCCACGACGCGGTCGCGACGTTCGGCAAGGTCATCGTTGCGCCCAACGGGGCCAACGCGATTCCGTCGTCGGTGCTCGCCTGGCTCGATGCCAGGGCCGCCGACGAGGCGTCGCTGCGGTCGCTGGTCGACAAGATCACCACCGAAGCGCGGCAGCACGCCACGGCCGACGGCATCGAACTCGCGGTCAGCGCCGAATCGGTCACGCCGGTCGTTGAGTTTCCGGAGGGCCCGCGGGCGCGGCTGCAACGTGCGCTGGTTCACCTCGGCGACATCCCGGTGCTGCCCACCCAGGCCGGCCACGACGCAGGCATCCTGTCCGCTGTGGTGCCGACCGCAATGTTGTTCGTCCGCAACCCAACCGGCGTGTCGCACTCGCCCAAGGAGTTCGCAGACGCTGACGACTGCAATAAGGGGACGGCTGCGCTGGCCGACGTCATGGCGGACTGGGTTGCACCGTGACAGACACGTGGTGGTGTGAACACGCCTGGCTCGGAGGCGATTCCGTAACAGATGGCGTCCTGTTCACCGTCACCGACGGCCGGATCACCGCAGTCGACACAGATACCACCGCGCAGCCCGGCTCACACCGGATGCGCGGACTGATCATTCCGGGCATGGCCAATGCACATTCGCACGCCTTCCACCGGGCGCTGCGCGCCCGCACCCAACGCGACCGCGGATCGTTCTGGACCTGGCGCGACCTGATGTACCGTGCCGCCGAGCGACTGAACCCCGATCGCTACCGACGACTCACCCGGGCGGTGTACGCCGAGATGGCGCTCGCCGGAATCACCTCGGTCGGCGAGTTCCACTATGTGCACCACGATGCCGGCGGCGCACAGTACGCCGAGCCGAATGCCATGGGGCAGGCCGTGATCGACGGCGCCACCGATGCCGGCGTCCGCCTCACTCTGCTCGACACCTGTTATCTGAGTTCCGGGCCGAACGGCGCGCCGCTGGCCGGTCCCCAGCTGCGGTTCGGCGACGGCACCGGTGACCGGTGGGCGCTACGCGTCGAGGCACTGCGGCAGCAGGTCGGCGCTGCGTCGTCCGTCCTGGTCGGAGCGGCGCTGCATTCCGTCCGGGGAGTCCCCGTCGAACAGATGCCTGCCGTCGTGGAATGGGCTGCCGGACATGGCGCTCCGCTGCACGTCCATTCCTCGGAGCAGACCCGCGAGGTCGAGCAGTGCCTGGCGGTGCACGGCCGCACGCCGACCGCGGTGCTGCGTGATGTCGGCGCGTTGGGGCCGCGGACGACGGCCGTGCACGCCACCCACCTGACGTCCGAGGATCTCGCCGATATCGAGCAGACATCGACGGGCGTCTGCTTCTGCCCCACCACCGAGCGTGACCTCGGCGACGGAATCGGACCCGCGCCGGCCCTGCTCGCCGGACGCGGACTGTTCAGCCTCGGCTCCGATAGCCACGCCGTGATCGATCTGTTCGAAGAGGCCCGCGCGGTCGAGCTCGACGAACGCCTCGCTTCCCGCACGCGCGGCATCATCGCCGCCGACCGTCTGCTACGTGCCGCGACCTACGATGGCCACCGCGTCCTCGGCTGGGCCGATGCGGGTGAGCTCGTGGCGGGCGCACGAGCCGACTTCGTTGCGGTGCGGACGGATTCGATCCGCACCGCAGGCGGCGGCGCGACCGTGGAGAACGTTGTCTTCGCCGCGGCAGCGGCCGATGTCACCGATGTGGTCGTCGACGGACGCGCCGTGGTGGTCGACCGCAAGCATGTCACCGTGCCCGACGTGGAGGCTGAACTCGCCTTCGCCATCGCCGATCTGATGGACGCTTCGGTGGAGGCCACGCGATGAGCGTGCTCTACGCCGACATCCGCGAACTCGTCACCAACGACCCGGCCAATGCCGACGGCGACCCCCTCGGCGTCATCACCGACGCGGCCCTGGTGGTCGACGGCGCCGAGATCGCGTGGATCGGCCGGCGCGCCGACGCCCCCGATGCCGACAATCGGGTCAGTTGCGCCGACACCAGCGTGATCCCCGGATTCGTCGACAGCCATACGCATCTGGTGTTCGCAGGCGAACGGTCGGCCGAGTTCGCGGCGCGGATGAGCGGCCAGCCCTACGGGGCGGGCGGGATCGCCTCGACCGTGGCCGCCACCCGCGCTGCTGACGACGCGACGCTTCTCGCGGGAGTGACGCGGCTCGCCGACGAGCTGCTTCGCGCAGGCGTGACCACCTTTGAATGCAAGAGCGGCTACGGGCTGACCGTCGACGACGAGGCCCGCTCGCTGCGGATCGCCGTCGCCGTCACCGACGAGACGACATTCCTTGGCGCCCACGTCGTTCCCGCCGAGTTCCGCGATGACCGCGCGGCGTACATCGACCTGATCACGGGTCCGATGCTGCAGGCCTGCGCGCCGCACGCGCGCTGGGTCGACGTGTTCTGCGATCGCGGCGCCTTCGACGTCGACGAGGCCCGCCACATCCTCACCAGCGGAATGGCCGCCGGGCTCACCCCGCGCCTGCACGCCGGCCAGTTAGGACCAAGCGCGGGCATCCGGCTCGCGGTCGAGCTTGGCGCGGCGTCGGTGGACCACTGCACCTATGCCACAGACGATGACGTCGAAGCGCTCGTCGGAGCTGCAGGCACCACCATCGCCACGTTGCTGCCCGGCGCGGAATTCTCCACGCGCGCACGTTATCCGGATGCGAAACGGCTGATCGACGCGGGCGCGACGGTGGCGCTGGCGACCGACTGCAATCCGGGCAGCTCGTTCACGACAAGCATGCCGTTCTGCATCGCCGTCGCGGTGCGGGACATGAATTTCACTCCGGCCCAAGCGTTGTGGGCCGCGACGGCTGGCGGGGCGGCGGCGCTGCGCCGCGACGACGTCGGGGTCCTCGCCGTCGGGCGGCGAGCGGACTTCGTCCGGCTGGACGCCCCGTCCTACCTGCACCTGGCGTACCGGCCCGGCGTGCCGCTGGTACGTGACATCGTGAAGGCTGGCGAGCACATGGCTTATCCCAACGCAGAGAAGTGGAGTCACGATCGTGAGTACCGAAACCGTCGTCGTGGGCATCGGCCCCGTGTCCTTCAACGAGGTGGTGCGCGTCGCCCGCGACGGCGCCGCGGTCGCCCTCTCCGACGAGTCACTGGACGCGATCACCAAGAGCCGCGCCCGCATCGAGGAACTCGCCCACGACCCCAAGCCCGTCTACGGGGTATCCACCGGGTTCGGTGCACTAGCCACCCGACATATCCCCCAAGAGCTGCGGACCCAGTTGCAGCGCAGCCTGATCCGCTCACACGCGGCTGGATCGGGTCCCGAGATCGAACCCGAAGTCATCAGGGCCATGATGCTGCTGCGGTTGTCGACACTGGCCACTGGCCGCACCGGCGTGCGGCCCGAAGTCGCCCAGACATATGCGGCGATGCTGTCCGCCGGGCTGACGCCCGTCGTCTACGAATACGGCAGCCTTGGCTGCTCCGGCGATCTCGCGCCGCTGGCCCACGTGGCACTGGCAGCCATCGGCGAGGGTTCGGTGCGCACGGCCGACGGCGAACTGCTGCCGTCCGCCGAGGCGCTGGCACGCCACGGCATCGAGCCGGTGGTGCTCGCCGAGAAAGAGGGGCTGGCCCTGATCAACGGCACCGACGGCATGCTCGGCATGCTGGTGCTGGCGCTGCGCGACTTGGACCGGCTGCTGAAACTGGCCGACGTCGCGGCATCCATGAGCGTCGAAGGACTGCTCGGCAGCGACCGGGTGTTCGCGGAGGATCTGCAGGCCATGCGACCGCATCCGGGGCAGGCGGCCGCCGCGGCCAACATGCGGCGCGTACTCGCCGAATCGCCGATCGTGGCCAGCCACAGTGGCCCGGACTGCTCCTTGGTCCAGGACGCGTACTCGCTGCGCTGTGCACCCCAGGTCGCGGGCGCGGCACGCGACACCGTCGAGCATGCCCGCACGGTCGCCGGCCGCGAATTGGCCAGTGCCGTAGACAATCCCGTCGTCACGCTGGACGGACGTGTCGAATCCAACGGCAACTTCCACGGCGCCCCGGTCGCCTACGTGTTGGACTTTCTCGCCATCGCCGTCGCCGATCTGGCGAGCATCAGCGAGCGGCGCACCGACCGGTTCCTCGATGTCGCCCGCAGCCACGGCCTGAACCCGTTCCTGGCTGCGGACCCAGGGGTGGACAGCGGGCACATGATCGCCCAGTACACGCAGGCCGCGATCGTCTCCGAGCTCAAGCGGCTGGCCAACCCGGCCAGTGTCGACTCGATCCCGTCGTCGGCGATGCAGGAAGACCACGTCTCCTTGGGGTGGTCGGCGGCGCGCAAGCTGCGCCGGGCCATCGACGGGCTGACCCGGGTGCTGGCGATCGAGGTGCACACCGCGGCACGCGGTATCGAGATGCGCACCCCGCTGGCAGCCTCGCCTGCCACCGGGGCCGTCATCGCCGCGATCCGGGAATCCGTTCCGGGACCAGGCACCGACCGGTACCTGTCGCCGGAAATCGATGCCGTCGTCGCCCTGGCCGCCTCCGGGACGTTGGTGGCGGCCGCCGAATCGGTCACCGGCCCGTTGCACTGAGTGAGAGCTAGCGACGCCTCAGAACACGCTCCACCCGTACTGTTCGGCGCGCAGTTCCTTGATTGTGAGGAGGAGGTTCTTGTCGCGCATGGACCGGGCCAGTTCCGCGGGTGTAGGCAGCCGCAGTTCACTCCCCTGGAAGACCGACAGACCGCTGCACTTGGCGCAGATGGAGATGTCACCATCGTGGGGTTTATTCGCGGGATCTCGTGGGTCGACGTAGTCGTTCACGGTGTGCTGGCAGAACGGACACCGTCGTGCCACGACGACCTGGACATTCATCTTGTCCACGTTAGGCCGAATGCTTCGGTCTGCAAACGCCTACGGCGAACGGATTTTTCGTTCTTCTTGATGTGAAATGACGTCGCTGGATGGCAAAATCGACTGGGCAAAGACGAGTTCGAGCCAATGAGCCCTGCGAACTGCACTGCGAGCGTTGAGTCGTCCAAGCAGCGAAAGCTTCGCCTAGGTATTAGTCGGCTTCTCCGCGTCGAGGATCAGCGTGACCGCACTTCCTATCGAGCGGGCAAACGTGCGATCGTCGAGATCCTCTAAACCGGTCGACGCACGCAGGAAGTCGCCGAACATGCACCAGCCGAGCTGCAGCGCGATCGTGTGTGCCGCGGCCAGCTGCGCACCGAGTTCTGTCGAGTGCCGCGCACGGACGCTCTCCAGCAGCAGCGCCATTGTCGGAAAGCGGGCTCTGGAGTTCGCCGATTGTGCTTCCGCCTGCTCCCGCGGCAAGGAGTCCGGCCAACTTCTGGCCGAGGTGATCAAGAACCGCCCCCACGAGTCTGTCCTTGCTTCCGAAATGCCGGTGGATAAGTCCGTGGTTGACATTCGAACGAGCCGCGATGTCACGGATGGACGTTGCCGCGGGTCCGCGTTCGGCGAACAGGTCGGCAGCCGACTCCAGAACCGCGGCGACGACCTCGGCCCTGGCCAGGGGCACGCCGGGCCGCCCAGCAGCCTGTTCAGCCAGTTGGGCGGATTCGCCATCCCGTTCATCGGGCCACTCGTGACCAGCACCCGTTGTTGACATCGCTGGTGTCACTGATTCCGCCGCTGCCAGATCCGCCGCCGCTGCTTCGCGGCACCGTCACGGCCGTGATCATGGCGCTCGGACTGCAGATGGAATCCAAATACATCAACGTGGCCACGACCGACCCGACGACCGGTGAGCGCAGGCAGCCCAACGTGTTGACGAACCCGACCCGCAATGCCGAGTTCCTGGCGACCCAGATGCAGAGTGCAGGGTACTTCCAGCCCGGCGATGATCAGGCTCTGGTCGTCACCATCGACCCGGGCCACGCCGGATACTTCGTGGTTCCCGTGACCAACGACTGGACGATCACCGACAACTACGGGGACCAGCAGACCAGCCTGAACATCGCCCAATCTAAGAAGAATCCCGACGGCACCTACACGATCGTGATCTCACCGACGGATCCGGACGTCTGGAACTGGGTGTCGACAGGCGGTCTGAACCAGGGCACGATCTCCATCCGGTTCCAGGAGCTCGACCCGAAGTCGTCGACATTGCCGACCGTCAGTTCGCAGGTGGTATCCCTCGACAAGCTGGCCGACGTGCTGCCGCCAGATACCGTCTACGCCACTCCGCAGGATCGGCTGGACCAGATCGCACATCGAAAGTCCGGCTTCAACAAGCGTTTCGCGCCCTACCCCCAGCCGTAGCGCGTCATTTCACCGCGAGTTCCAGATGTTCGCGGCCGCGAACCAGAATGCTCGGCAGCCACGGCCCGATATCGACCGCGTCGATTTGGGAGGTGCGATCGAGCACCGCGCGCAGAACGATCTGAGCCTGCAATCGCGCCAGCGCGGCGCCGACGCAGAAGTGTGCCCCCTTACCGAAGGTGATGTGCCCCTTGCCACCCGGTCGGTCGAGCCGGAACTCATGGGGTGTATCGAATAGGGCCGGATCCCGGTTCGCCGCCCCCCACAACAGCAGCAAGCGCGAGCCCGCGGGCACATCCGTGCCGCCTAACGTGGTGTCGGCGACGACGTGACGATAGTGACCGCGGAACGGCGGTTCATACCGCAACGCCTCCTCGATGAAAGGCCCGAGTAGGTCGGGATTCTCGCGCACCCGCCGTTGAAGATCGGGACGAGTCGCCAAGATCCACATCGAATTGCCGAGCAATGAGCCGGTCGATTCGCCGCCGGCGCTGAAGAGAATGATCATCATCAGCTGTGCGGTGAGTTGGTCGAATCCGCCTGCGTCGCAGGCGGTTGCAAGGGCGCCGAGCAAGTCGTCCTGGGGATCGACCGCGGCCCGCCCGAAGTGGTCAAGGATATAGTTGCCCAGTTCCATGGCCGCGACGCCCGACGCCGCGAGCTGCTCCTGGTTGACCAGCCCGTCGAGCAGCTGGGTGCTCGCGCACGCCCATCGCGCCAATTGGTCGACGTCTTCGGCGGGCACGCCGATCAATCGCGCGACGACCATCATGGGCAGTCTGTTGGCCAGCGCACTCATCCACTCGATGTGTCCGCCACGGAGGCCGTCCGCCCATAGCCGGTCGAAGGTGTCGGCGATGAACGGTTCCATCGCACGAATCCGCTTGGCCGCCAGTTGCGGGACCAACATCTTGCGGTGCACCACATGAGCGGGGTCGTCGGCGGTGGCGAGAATCTGTGTGGGTCCGCCGAGCCCATCCAGCTCGAACGGGACGACAGTGCCCTCGGCCGTGAACATCATCGTCGCGGTCAGGTTCGACGAAAAGTCGTCGGGACGGTTGATGGCGTCGTTGATCGCCTCCCAGGTACACACCACATAGAACCCGGACTCACCGATGCGATGGACCGGTCCTCCGGCGCGGAGGCGATCGTAAAGCGGATGTGGGTCCTGCAGCGCATCGACACCGAAGAACTCGATCGGATGCTCAACGACGGTCATTTCTTCAGCCTGACCAGCGTGAACGTCGGCGATCAACGGGCCCGACAAGAGTCGATAAATGCGTCGGCCCGATACCGCTCGTCGCCGTCTCACGCCACCCGGCCGACCTGCGTCGAGTGTGAAAAGACTGTGCGATTTTGTCTCACAATTAAGATAAATCTGATCACTGTTTCAGCCCTGGGGTGGATACATGCCGCGCGACGACTGGCTGTTCGACGGCGGTCGGCGCGCGGTCGCAACGGAAGGCATCTACGCGATGGCGACCGAGCTGATATTCCGGGACGGAATGGACGCGTTCAATGTCGACACATTGGCCGCAGCGACTCATTGTTCGAGAGCCACCATCTACCGTTACGTCGGCGGCAAGAAAGACATTCGCGACGCAGTGCTCGCGCGCGGCAACCCGCATCGTCGAGACGGTGCGAGTCAGTGTCGAGGGACTGACGGGACCGGACAGGGTTCTGACGGCGATCGAGGTGGCTGTTGCAGAGATCCGCGCCGATCCCGCGGGCCAGCTGTTCCTGGATTCGGCGCGGGGCGGTGGGTGGAGCTGGCTGACCGCATCTCCTGCGGTGGCTGACTTCGCCCGCGAGCTCACCGGGCTGGCGGGCGACGACGCGTCCGCGGCGCGATGGATCGTGCGCCTTGTGTTGTCGCTGCCGTTCTGGCCGGACGCCGATCCGCCTGCCGAACACCCAATGCTGCAACGGTTCGTGGCACCGGCGTTCGCAGAAAGCGGTGAGTCTCAGTCGTCCTGATGGTTCGGGCACGACACATCGACGTACACGGTCGTGAACGTCTGCGTACTGCGAGCGGAATCGTCGGGGTTGTTGATGCCGCTCACCGTGCATATCGCGACGCGACCGCCATGGTTAGCACGTTTCCCGCAGAAGCAGTGGAACCACTGGGTTCTCGCTGTGAAACTCCACCGCTTCGGGATCGTTCATGGGTTCTCTCGCCGGCACAGGGCGGCAGGTGTGTTGACGCCATAGCTCCAGGTCTGACACTGTATCTCCACCTCGGCCGCGAATCGGCCCGCTACGTGAGGGAAGCCTACTTCCTGCAATGACCGTACTGAGAACTCCCGACGACCGGTTCGCGAACCTGCCGGGCTACCAATTCGCACCCACCTACGTCCAGGTCGCAACGAAGGGCCTCCCCGCTGTGCGAATGCACTACGTGGACGTGGGTCCGGCCGACGCGCCCGCCGTTGTCCTGGTCCACGGACAACCCACATGGTCGTTTCTGTACCGCGACGTCATTCAGGTTCTCCGCGAGGCCGGGTTCAGAGTCATTGCACCCGACCACATCGGATTCGGTCGGTCGGACAAGCTGACCGAGCCCACCGATTACACCTTCGCTCGCCACATCGATTGGGTGCATGGGCTATTCACCGGTCTGGATCTGCGTGAGGTCACCCTCGTCGTCCAGGATTGGGGTGGTCCGATCGGGTTGAGCGTCCTGGCTCGCGATCCGGACCGCTTCGCTCGCGTCGTCGCGACCAACACCATCCTGCACACGTGTGATCCGAGCTTGGCCGGAGCGCTCACCTGGGCCCATCACGGTGTCGGAGATGACCAAGTCTTGTTGCAGGAAACACTTCTCGACTACGTGCTGTTCTATCAGCGCTCGCCGGATATCGCCCCGAGCTTGTTCCTCGACGCGGTCGCGGGACCGCTGCCCGCCGACGTACTCGCTGCGTACGACGCGCCTTTCCCCGACCGATCCTTCAAGGCCGGCCTGCGACAACTCACTGCACTCGTCCCACTCACCCGCAACGACCCTGGGGCGGCGATCGGACGAGCCACCATGGCCGCGCTAGAGCAATGGCAGCGACCGTTTCTGACCGCTTACTCGGACAACGACCCCGCAACACGCGGCTGGGAGCAGATCTTTCAAGAACGAATTCCCGGCGCCCAGGGTCAGAACCACACGACGGTCACTGGCGCTGGTCATTTCGTTCAAGAACAAAAAGGACGCGAATTGGGCGAGATCGTCGCCGAATTCATCACGAGCACAGGATGATTCAAATTAGCCGCCGCGTCGGTAGTTGCCCCAGACCAATCTGACATAGTCGGCCGCGAGCCGGTGGCAGTCGCCGGGCCAGCGGGCGGACAGGTAGTTGCCGTCCTTAACGGTGAAACCGCGACCGAGCCGATTCGCGCTGTCGCGCAGCGTCACTCGCGGCCCACTTTGAAAGTCGCCCGGTGAGGCCAGCGCCGCAGTGACTTCGGCCTGGACGGTTGTTGGGTAGGTGCGGTAGTAGTCGCCCAGCCACAGACGGGTCATCGCCCAGCCGCCCAACTCCAGTGCGGCGGTCAGCGCCGTCGTTTGCCGTCCGTAGAGTGCCGAGCGCCCCGTCGATGGACCGATGGAGCGGGCCAGCAGCAGCACCCCGTGGCAGACCGCCCCGACGGGGATATCCCGCGACATCGCAGTCGCCGCAATCGCTTGAGCCGCCGACGATTCGAGTAGGGTACGGACTCCCTTGGCGTGGCCTCCGGGAACGAAGACGCCGTCGACCGTGTCGATGTCGACGTCTTCGTAGGTGCACGGTTTGGCGAAGTGTGCGTCGTTGACCATGCGCTTGTATGCCCTCAGCGAGTCAGGTCGCGTCATGAGCAATGGCGACAGCACCGAGAATCCCTTGTCGACGAGCCGAGGGTCGGCGTACGCGGGCTCACCGTCCGGCGTGGCGAACCGCACGTCGACGCCAGAAGTGATCAATCCGTCCCAGATGACCGCAGATTCGGTCGGGTCGTAGTCGAATGCGGGCAGCAGCATCACCACGACTGGTCGCGATTCATTCATTGCAATTCCTCCCACGATCCCTGGCGCAGCACACCCGTCACCGAGAGGTCTGAGTCCAGCACCACCAGGTCGGCGGCGGCGCCGGGGACGAGGCCCGTGCATGGCAGACCCAGCGCGCGTGCGGGATTGATCGACGCCTGACGTACGGCCAGCATCAGCGCCTCGTCGCGGGGCAACCCGCTGTGAATGACGGCGAACCGGAACACCCGGTCCATGGTCGCCGTGCTGCCGGCAATGGTGTCCGTGCCCGCCACTCGCGCCACCCCGTCGACGACGCCCACCGCCACCGGCCCCAGGTGATAGACGCCGTCGGCCATCCCGGTCGCGGCCATCGCGTCGGTGATCAACGACACTCGGTCGCGACCCGCACTGCGCGCGACATGTCGATACAGGGCGGGATCGACATGTACACCGTCGGTGATCAGTTCCACGGTCACCCGGGAGTCTTCGATAAGCGCGATCACCGGCCCGGGCTCGCGAGTATTGATCGGACGCATCGCGTTGAACAGGTGCGTGCCCACCGTCGCGCCCGCCGCGATCGCCGACCGCGTCTGCTCATAGGTGGCCTCGGTGTGGCCGACCGCAGCCACCACACTTCTATCGACAATCCGCTCGATCGCTGCCAGGGCGCCGTCGCGTTCCGGCGCTATGGTGACCATCCGAATCGCCCCTCCGCCCGCATCAAGGACGCGGTCGATTTCGGCGGGGTCCGGGTCACGCATCAGGGACGGCTGGTGGGCGCCACACCGCTTGGTGGACAGCCAGGGTCCTTCCAGGTGGATCCCTGCGAGCAGGCCCGAACGCACGTCGTCGGCCAATTCCGTGACCTGGCGCAGCAATTCGGCCGGGCCGGCAGTCACGAGGGAGGCGACGAGTGTGGTGGTGCCGTGCCTGCGGTGCAACTCCACGGCGGTGGACGTGTCGGCGGCCGAAGCGGTGGAGAAGTTCGCCCCGCCACCGCCGTGCACATGGGTGTCGACGAAGCCCGGCACCACCGTTGACGCCCCGAGATCGCGATCCGGCGGGCGCGGCGCAGGGCCCATTCCGACCGCATGCACCACGCCGTTTGAAACGTCAATCCACCCGGGCCGCAACAGTTCTCGGCCTGTGAGCAGGGTGTCGGCGGTCAGCAGCACTCAGATGCCCTGCCAGTCCGGCTTGGAGCGGTAGGTCTCGCGGTAGTAGTCGGCAAGCTGAAGCCGGCGTGCCGCAGCATCGTCGAGTAGCACCGTCACATGCGGGTGATGCTGCAGGATGGTCGCCGGCCACATTGCGCTGACCGGCCCTTCGACCAGGTGGTGCACGGCTTCGGCCTTGCGGCCACCGGTCGCCACCAGGATCACGTGCCGGGCCTCCATGATGGTCGCCAGTCCCTGGGTCAGGCAGTGCGTCGGAACCGATTCGACGTCGCCGTCGAAGAAGCGGGCGTTGTCGATCCGCGTCTGCCTGGTCAGCGTCTTGATACGGGTTCGGGAGGCCAGCGAGGACCCCGGCTCGTTGAACGCGATGTGCCCGTCGGTGCCGATCCCGAGGATCTGCAGGTCGACGCCGCCCGCGCCGCGGATCGCGTTCTCGTAGGCGGCGCATGCAGCCGGGATGTCGGCGGCCAGGCCATCGGGGCCCTGGACCGCGCCGGGAGCGAAGTCGACCCGCGACACGAACACCGTGTCGATGACGTTCCGATACCGCTCGGGGTGGTCGGCGGGCAGGCCGACGTACTCGTCGAGGGTGAATCCGCGGGCCTGCCGGAACGAGATCAGCCCGGCCTCGCAGCGCGCCGCCAGTTCGTCGTAGATCGCCAGCGGCGACGATCCGGTCGCGAGGCCGAGGACCGCGTCCGGTTTGCGGGCGATCAGAGGCGCCGATGGCGTCGGCGGCGACACCGCCGATCTCCTTGGCGTCCGGCAGGATGACGACTTCCATCTATTTGTTCGCAGTGAAAAGGCTTGCACCGGAGGCGATCTCCGCGCCCGCGGTGACCGCGTCGGCAGGAATGACGTTCCCGGGTTCACGTTCGTCCATGACGACGACGGGAACAATGGGATTGAGCCCCTTGGCCTCGACCGACGGGACGTCGTAGGTGATGACGACCTGGCCCGCGGTGACGTCGTCGCCCTGGCTGACGTGGGCCGTGAAGCCCTCGCCGTTCAGTGCGACGGTGTCCAAGCCCAGGTGGACCAGAACGCCCACGTTGTCCGGGGTCATGACGATGTAGGCGTGGGGCATCAGCTTCAGGAGCTTGCCGCTGACCGGAGCGACCGCTTCGACGACCCCGCGCGGCGGGTCGATCGCGGCGCCGTAGCCGACCATGCCCTGGGAGAACACCGGGTCGGGGACGTCCTGCAGCGGAACCGCACGCCCGCCGACCGGGGCGAGGACTGGCGTCGTGCTCACTGTCGTGCCTCCTTTGCTCGTGCGAACCAACAATACGAGCGTGTCGGAAAGACGGTCTCAACTTCACAGGTTCTCGTCTAGGCTTCCGCTCAGCTTCAGCGGCGGACGACGTCTGCGGCAGAGGAGGGGCAGAGGAAATGAGCGACACGACGAAACCTAAAGGGGCGGCAGCAAAGTCGGGCCTGCGCATACCCGGCTTCGCGCAGTTGCAGCGGCTGGGCAAGAGCCTCATGCTGCCGATCGCGGTGCTGCCCGCGGCGGGAATCCTGCTCCGGCTGGGCCAGGACGACCTGCTTGGCAGGTTCAAGGCGCCGGTCATCGGGCCGTTCTTCCAGGCGATGAGCGCGGCAGGCGACGCGCTGTTCACCAACCTCCCGCTGCTGTTCGCCGTCGGCGTCGCCATCGGATTCGCCAAGAAAGCAGACGGTTCGACCGCACTGGCCGCCGTGGTGGGCTATCTGGTGGTGCAGGCGGTGTTCAAGACCATGTCGCCGATCGTGCTCGCCGGCCAGGTCGACAAGTCGGGCGACCAGGCCCAGATCAACTACAGCGTGTTCGCCGGAATCGTGGTCGGTCTGGTGACCGCGTGGCTCTTCGACCGCTACCACACCATCCAATTGCCGTCCTACCTCGGATTCTTCGGCGGCAGGCGTTTCGTCCCGATCGTGGTTTCACTGGCCTGCCTGTTCATCGCGTTCGCCATGAGCTACTTCTATCCGATCTTCGATGCGGGGCTGACCGGCCTCGGCAAGTTCATCGGCGGCTCGGGCGCGCTGGGCGCCTTCGTCTACGGATTCGCCAACCGCATGCTGATTCCGCTGGGTCTGCACCACATCCCGAACTCGTACGTCTGGTTCCTCTACGGCGACTATCAGACGCCCGACGGCAACGTCGTCACCGGTGAGCTCACCCGGTTCGCCGCCGGCGACCCCACGGCAGGCCACCTCACGTCGGGCTTCTACCCGATTCTGATGTTCGGGCTGCCCGCTGCCGCGCTGGCCATGATCCACGTGGCGAACAAGAAGCAGCGGAAGGTGGCGGTCGGCATTCTGTCGGCGGCGGCGCTGACCGCATTCCTGACCGGTGTGACCGAGCCCCTCGAGTTCGCGTTCATGTTCGTGGCTTTCCCGTTGTACGTCATCCACGCGGTGCTGACGGGACTGTCGCTGGCGATCGCCTACCTGCTCGACATACACCTGGGCTTCTCGTTCTCCGCGGGCCTCATCGACCTGCTTCTCTACGGCACGGCTCCGGCCGCGAAGAACATCCCGCTGCTGATCGCGATGGGCGTTGTCTTCTTCGTCGTCTACTACCTGCTGTTCCGGTTCGCGATCACGAAGTGGAACATGAGAACTCCGGGACGCGAGCCGGAAGCCGAGTTCGAGGCGGAGGAGGCGGCGAACCTCGCCGAGGGCGGCAGTCCGCTACTGCGGTGGACACCGGCGGGTCCGGTGTCGCGACCGAAACATCGACCGCACCTGCCGCGGTCGACAGCAAGGCCGAGCAAGTCATCGCGGCGTTCGGCGGCCGGGAGAACCTCGTGAACGTCGACGCCTGCATCACTCGCCTGCGCATGGAGGTCGCCGACAAGAGCAAGGTGGATCAGGCCCGTCTGAAGAGTCTCGGGGCCGCGGGTGTTATCGAGGTCGGCAACAGCGTCCAAGCGGTCTTCGGCACGGACGCCGAGGCCCTGAAGAACAGCATCACCGAGATCCTGTAGAAGGGCGGGCACGCAATGTCCACATGGCTCATCACCGGCGGCTCGACCGGCCTTGGCCGCGCCCTCGCCGAGGCGGTCATCGGCGCCGGCCACAACGCGGTCGTCACCGCGCGCGACGTCACAAGGGTGGCCGACCTGGCCCACGCCACTCCGGAGCGCGTGCTCGCCGTCGCGCTTGACGTCACCAATCTCGAGCAGGTCACCGTTGCGGTTCAGCAAGCCCAAGAACGGTTTCGGCAGCATCGACGTCCTCGTCAACAACGCAGGCTACGGCTACCGCGCCGCCGTCGAAGAAGGCGGCGACGCCGACGTACGCACGCTGTTCGAGACGCACTTCTTCGGGACCGTCGCGACGATCAAGGCCGTGCTGCCCGGCATGCGCGCCCGGCGCAGCGGCGCCATCGTGAACATCTCCTCGATCGGCGTTCAGCTCACCCCAGTGGGATCCGGCTATTACTCCGCGGCCAAGGCGGCCATCGAAGGCATGAGCGGAGCCCTTCGTGACGAGCTTGCCCCCCTTGGCATTTCGGTCACCGTTGTGGAGCCCGGCGCATTCCGTACCGATTTCGCCGGACGTTCGCTCATGCAGTCGGCCACAGTCATCGACGACTATGCGGCGACGGCCGGGCAGCGCCGCAAGGAGAACGACACCATGCACGGCAACCAGGCCGGCGACCCAGGGAAGGCCGGCGCAGCTATCATCGCGGCCGTCGATCAAGCGAGCCGCCCGCATTCCTGCTCCTCGGACCCGACGCCCTCGCCGCCTACCGCTACATCGCCGACAGGCGCGCGAACGAGATCGCGAAGTGGGAAGACCTCACGGCCGGCACCAACTTCGACGCCTAGCTGATGCCGCGCGTTGCGGAACGAGTGATTCCCACCAAGCAGATCCGAGCCGTCTCGAAATAGACATCTGCAACTCGCGGGTGTCCGTCTCGAAAGTAGCCGTCT